>NZ_JBITBT010000019.1:0-72849 GCF_044452505.1 Amycolatopsis sp. NPDC051903
GTGGGATTGCTCGGGCTCCTATCAGGCCACGTCCCCGCCACCGGTCGTGCCGGTGGCGCCCGCCCGGCCGGTCGACGTATCGCTTACAAGGCACGACAGGCCCCTTGTTTTTCGGGTCAGACCGGCGGGCGAGCGCCGGAGATCATCTTGCCTGTAGTTGTTTTTCGGCACGCGCTAACCGGGAGGCCGTGATGCTGCGGATGCTGTCCCAATGTCAGCACCTGAGCAGGTGGTGGGCCTCGCCAGTCGTCGGCAGGTCAGGTGCGCACGCAGGTCTGCAGCCCGAGTGACCGCCAGCCGGGCGGACAGTCCGGCACATGGAAATCGATGCAGCAGCAGACGAGGAACCCGACCAATAGCACCAGCGCGGGTGCCGCGTAGCGCACCCACCATCGGGTGAGGCACGGGCGCGTGCCGCAACGTGGCATCTCGCCTTCCCACCTGGTTGTGCCGTGGGTGCAGGTCGGGTAGAACCACCCGGCCTTCTCGATGGGTGCGTAGACGTGTGCGCGGCTGGCCTTGGGCGTCTCGCTGGTGCGCCGGTGGGAAGTCGTCATCAGCGCACGTCGGTTCCTACGACGCGAACCATTGAACCTGCTCGTCGGCCGTCAGCGTGCGCAGTTCGACCGGTCTACGTCCGCGTTTAGGCGTGGTCACGAAGTGCCACGTCAGCGGTGTCTTGTCGCGCTGTTGCAGCTCGGTGCGGCTAGCGACCCACCGCCATCCATACCGGAACCGTGCGAGATACCGCAGTCCGGAGGCCGTCCGGTCGAAGTCGCGCACGAGAACGTCGATGCGGTGCTCAGGCTCTCTGTCGCCGCTGCTGAAGTAGCGCATGGATCCTCGTCTTGTGTCGTGCAGCTGTCGCTGGGTCTGGGCAGCCGACTGAACACCAGCGTCGGCGGCACGCGCGCCCTTACAGCCTCGACAGGTCGGAATCCAGAGTGTTTCGATGCCGGGAGCCCTCAGCCTGCGCCTGCGCGAGTCGTGTTTGCTCCCGCCGTTCCTTCAGCTGCGCCATCGCCACGCGCTGTTTCTTCGAGGAACCGCGGACGATTCCCCCGGTGCCGTACGGCTTCGTGAGGGGCTCGGCCGGGTCAGCCGGGAGAGGAGATCTCAGCCCCCAGTGCCCGATCGGCCGACCACGCGGATGAGTTCGGCCCTGCCCTCGTCGGTGAGCTGGTACCGGCCCTCTGCCTCGGCCAACCACCCCCACTGGGCGAGCCGGTCGAGCACGACGCGCACAGCTGGGGGTGGCACGTCCGCCGCGCGCGACAGCTGATCGGCTTCCCACGCATGCCCTTCCGGCGCTGCCAGCAACGCCGCACCGACGGGCACGAGCACTGGCCGACGCGGTGCCCTCATGATGACCACCTGGAGCAGCGAGTCGGAACACCCCTACAGCAAGAGACGTCGGCGAGCTGCCGGGCGGGGCGTGAGGGGTGTGTCTAGTTGCGGCCGGCCATGACCCCGCCGTCGACGTTGAGGATGGCGCCCGTGGTCCAGCTCGAGGCGGGGGAGAGGAGGAAGACGATCGCGGAGGCCAGGTCCTGCGGGGTGCCGACCCGGCCGAGCGGGTGCAGTCCGGCCATCTGCCGCAGTGTGGCGTCCCGCTGATCGGCGGGAAGCCAGTCGAAATGGGGCGTATTGGTGACGGCGGGAGCTACGGCGTTCACCCGGATGCCCTCGCCGGCGAGCTCGATGGCCAGGTTGTGGGTGAGGGCGTGCAGGCCGGCCTTGGCCATCGAGAAGGCCGACGATGGGGTCGCGGCGAGGGCCTGGTGTGCCCACATCGCACCGACGTTCACGATGGCCCCGCCTTGACCGCCGGCGACCATGCCCCGGACCACGGCCTGTGTCAGGAAGAAGGTCGCCCTGTTGAGGTCGTGATAGGAGTCGTAGTCCGCGACCTCGTGGTCCAGGAACGGCTTGAGCCGGACGAGCCCGGCCGAGTTGACAAGGAGGGTGGCGTCAGCGTGCTTCTCTACCAGTTGCTTCTGTGCCTCGATGACCTGATCCCAGTCCGTGAGGTCGGCCGCGACTGGCCACGCGCTGCCGGAGCGCGACAGGCTTGCCACAGCGTCGTCGAGTTTCCGCCCCGGGCGGCCCACGATCACCGCGCTGCCGCCCGCCGCCGTCACATCCTGCGCGGTCTTGAAGCCGATGCCACTGCTGCCGCCGACGATGACGATCTTTCGGCCCTCGAAGCTCTCACTCATGACAGTGTTCCTTTGCACGTAGGCGTTTCCACGCAGCTGGCGTTTGTCCGTATGTCTGCTACGGCAACATGGCTGGTCTTACCGCTCGCTGGCTATCGGGCCCTCGGGGAAGCCGAGGGGCGCGCTCGCCCAGACCTCGACGCCGACCTGCACTCTCGGCGTGGCGGATGATTCCGATACCGACCTGCTCACCGGCGAATGGCGTCCCGCGTGCGGCGTCGGCTTGAACGGATGCGCGTGGCCTGCAGTACCTGTGCCGCCGCCTTCTGTGGCGTGGCGCGGCGTCGGGCACCGTCCACCCCCACGCCGCAACGCACCTCTACGCCATCGCCGCTGAAGCCCACGGCATCCCCATCCGGCAGATCTCCTCACGTGGATAAGCACTTGGAGCAGCTGCGGAACCTTCGACCTGCCTAACCGGGTGCCGCTACGGTGGCGTCCATGAATGTCCCCGATCGACACGCGTCAACGCGCGGGGAACACCGTGTCGAGGGCAAGTATCGCCTGGTTGCCAACCCAGACAACATCGTGCACTTGGTCTGTTGTCGTGACGTCTCGTGGACGAAGACGTTCTGTGGCGAAGACGGTTCGATGATCAATCCGGCAGTCAGGGTCGTCTGCTCGATGTGTGTTCACGAGGCGGAGGCCATGCGTCCTGGGTGTTTCTCCGCTGCGGAGCGGGTCTGTCCTGTCGATGGGAACCGTTGTCCGGATGAGCACGAGATCAACCTGCGAATTGCTCGGGAGACTGATCCGGGCTGATAGAACTCTGCCGCCCTCCGGACGGCTGGAACACCTGGTGCTGGTTGAGTCCACACGGCGGATCATGCGTCGCCGTACAGCCGTTCTCGGGGAGCGCTGATTTGGCCGTGACGGCCTCGCACGACCATCCGAGCGTGTGAGATCCCCGACGGTACGGGGAATGGACTTTCTCCGGCACATGCCCGATGCGGCGCCGGAAGACTGGCTGGAACCCCTGAGAACGTGACATTGGTGCGGATACGGCAAGCGTTACAGGTCGGGCCTGGGAGACAGTGATCCGCCAAGGGTGTCTCGCGAACGACGACGTTTCTGAGACCCGATGCGCAGGTTACGGGCCTGCGGCAGTGAAGCTCCGCAGTAACGTTTCCCGGCTGCTCGCGCGACGTGAACACGGCAAAGCCGACACGAAGGGGAGACGTGATGCGAGCTCGCTGCCCGTGGACCCGCGCGGCCCCGTCGAGCCTTCCGCCTCATCACTCAGGCTCGACGCGGCCGCGGTCGAAAGTTGATGGCGTCGTTCACATCCACACCCGTGAAGTGACCACGGACGCCAGCTCTGGATCGACTTCTTCCACGATGGCCCGATACGGGGGGTCCTGCAGGTAAATGAACACGTACTGCTCGATCGCATACCGTGTTGCATCCCGGTCGGGGTGCTCCGCGCGGTAGGCCTCCAAGACAACCCTCAGCTGGGCGGCGACTCGATCCTTCGTGCGCGGATAGTTGTTCAGGGTCGGTTTCATGACCGGGTGCCATAGGGCGTCCGGGACAATGCTGCCGACCAGCATCACGAGCTCGCCTCCTGTGGTCATTGCGTCTTCGACCTCGCGAGCGATGCGCTCGGCCAGAAAGGGGCGGGTCTCCGGCAGGCGCATCCACATGAGGTCACCGAGCACGCCCAGGCTCCACGACATCGGCACATCAGTGACGTCACCGCGTTCGGGGAACGCTGCGTCCACCGGACTGCCCCGGCGGGCCTGGAAGGAGCGCCCACCGGGTAGGTCGACACGTCGCCAGTCACTGCTCATCACAACATCCTATCGAGATCGTTCGAGCATGGTCATGCCACGCAGTAGACCGGTGGGCATTGGTTCTGCTGCGCTTCCAGGAACTGGCGGCCCATTCCCGTGACGTCGATCATGTCGAAGACGGCGTCTTCCCAACCCTCGTTCCTTACCTGGACGCCGAAGCCCAGCAGGTCCAGCCCAATGAAACCGCGGGCCATAAACTTGGGCGGCCCCTTCTGGGGCGGCTTCCCTCGCACGTCGTAGTCGAAGTCCGCGCCGGTCAGGTAGCTGACCGCCGCCTTGCTCGTCGCTGCCTTGATGGTAGTCCGGAATTGGTGGTCACCGGCGGCGTCTTTCGTCTTGATATCGCTGACGACGTTGCCGGTTCGGTCGGCGGAGTTCAGCGCGTCCCAGAGGTCCTCGGCTTCGGTCTTGGCGACCGTTACGTCAGCGTCGTCAGCTTTGATCTTTCCTGCACGGACTGAGTCGAGCTATTCCGCCAACCGATTGAACTGCTGGGCGGCCTTTTGGTAGTGAGATATGCCCCGGGTTCTCTGGCCGGTTTGCAGCTCGTAGCGCAGGGCGTCCGCGGTCGTTCCTCGGTCGATGCCCGAATTCACTTGTGGGCGGGCGTAGTCAGCTGCCACGATCTCGCGCAGCTTGTTGTCCTTTACCGCGGGGGGTTTGGCCGGCTGTCCTGTCTGACCGGCGGCGAGCGATCAGCGCGAAGCCCTCGCCACGGCGGTGGACCGCGCGATCGACCGCTTGTGCACGGTCAGCCGGGCGCTCAAGAAGGCATTCCCGTGACGGAGACCTTCCCGACCGCTTGACCGGCACCACGCGCTGAGCTGCCCGCGGAAAGCCCGGGTGGCTCAGCTCTCGGGCAACCGGCCCGGCATCGGGCGCAGCTCCAGAGCCGCCGGAGCTGCCCGGCAGGCAGCTACGCGTGCGTCGGTGAGCGCGTCCCTTGCGGGCCGGCACGTGCGAAGGCGAGGACGCCCTGCGCGCCGCGCCGATGCGGGCCGGTGGGTGCGAGCGGGAGTTCTTTCGTCTGGTGGGGCTGGATGCCCCCGGCTCCCGCCGCGGCAGTGGGAGTCCGGCGGCAGGAGCAGGAGGCACATGAGCCCGCCCCGCGCTGCCATGGGGAGGGGCGCAGCGGGACGGGGTGGCGTGAGGCCGGCGCTGGGGTCGCCTCTCGGCGAGTGGCGCGACCCGGGGCTGGAGACTCGGCGGTCCGGGAGGGCAATGGGTGGAGCCCGGGGACACCACCGCACCGGCAATCACTTGCAGCCTGCCCGGCGCCGGATATTCCACAGTGGACGTGGCGACGTGCTCCGACTCCTCGCTCCGCCGTCACGAGAATCGAGCCCGGCCGGCGATTCCCTACCACAGTTCGCCGTCCCCGCCGGGGTCCGGCAACCGAGGAGGTAAGGTCCGGGTGATCCGCCGGTGGGGACCGGCTCGGATCGCCACGGAACCGGCGTCACCACGCGCGCTAAGGCATGCGACTGTGCCGGCCTTCCGTGGACGCGCAAAGCTCCCGAGGCCGACGACCAGGCGGATGGTGGTCGACAAGGGCCAATGCGTCGAAGAAGGGCCGCCGGGGTCCTCAGGAGTCATCGTCCATCAGCGCCGCGACCATGGGCGCATAGCGGTCGCCGCTGATCGCGTCCGGTGGGAAGCTCGCGTCCAGCTGTTTCAAATCCGCCTACGGGCGGGAGTTCATCAAGCCCCACCCCTACCAGCTTAAACAGCTGGCCGAGGCGACCGGCATGTCGATCTCGGGCACCCGCAGCTCCTACACCGTCGACGAGGTCGCCGCCGTCGCCCGCCGCATCGGCCGGCAGCCCCGCTTCCGCACCGACGAGATCGGGGAGTGAACCCCATGAACGGCAACGACATCGACGCGGCGGCCAGCGCGGCCGCGATCGCGGCCGGATGCGCCTGCAACCCGGCCTGGCCCGCGCTCGCGGTCACCCGCGACGACGGCAGCACCGAAGTTAGGTTGGGTTCATGAATCGAGACAGCACGATCGACGACTGGTTGCGGGCCAGTGGATCAAGTGATCGCGGAATTCACCTGACGTCGGACCAGTTGGCTGGCCTCACCATGGTCGTCGAGACCGACGCAGAGGTGCCGGAGTTGCCTGATGAGGTCTTGCAGGCGTGGTACATGAGGATCACCGCGCAGCGGAGAATAGTGGACCAGGCAGAGGCCGCGTTCATCCCGATGGCCCGGCGCAACGACTGGTCATGGGAGCGGATAGCTGCGGTGCTGGGACTGCCGGACGCTGACGCGGCCCAAGAACGAGGCGCAGCCCTGGCTGCGCAGTTGCATCACACCCACCCCGCCACCACGCCACAGCCGTGGAAAAGGCTTCCGGATCTGTGATCGGCCGGGCCCGCGCGGCCGTCGTCGTGCTGCTGCTCGCCCAGCGGATTACGGTCCGCTGGGTGCGGTCGCCGCAACAAGGTCAACCTGGACAGGGTGGTCACGCATCGGCCGGACATGCTCCGCGTCGCCGGGTCGCTGATCACCAACCAGGTCCGCGCCTACGACCTGCTGCGCGTGTTCGGCCGGGGACGGCCGGATGGCGCCGCCGGGGCAGGCGTTCGCCGAGTGCGGGCGCATCGACAAGACCATGCACCCGCTCGCCTTGTGCGACCCGGTGGGCGACACCTACCGGCGGCGGATGAACCGGCAGCTCACGATGCAGGAGTCGAGGCACCGGCTGGCTCGGGAGATCTGCCACGGCAAACGCGGCCAGATCATGCAGGCATACCGCGACGGGCAGGAAGACCAGCTGGCTCATGCGTCCGGCCCGACCAGCCATAAGACGCCAGCTCAACCGCCGCGACCTTCACCTGACCAGCAACAAATTCCACCACCTGATCCGGCAACTCCAGCCGGCCATGGGGGAACCGGCCATGCCGGGCGTAGAACCGCACCAACAGCCCAAACGCCAACGCGTTCGGACCCCGCTTCCCCTCCACCAACACGACCTCGTCACCGAACAAGGTCCAGTGCTCAATCTGCTCGTCCTGCTCCAAGGCACGCGGCACGCCCGGAGGCTACCGCCACCCGAAGAACCAACCCTGACCAGCCCACTCGCCACGGATGGCGGCTCGTGACACCGTCCTTAACGACAGGCCTAGCTAGGGCTGGCTCTCCTGTTCTCCCCTCAGGTGGCACCCGGTGGCCAGCGTACCGGCCTCGACCGCGCGCAAGACCCGCGGTTCGGGCTCGGCGAGCTCTGGAAGGTGGCCTGTTTGACCAATCGGGCCTTGCGGCGGACCTCTACCAGCTGCCGCGGTGGTCGGGGACCAGCAGCATTAGCGGAAGTACGGCGATCATGAGTCCGGCGAAGGTGAGCAGGATGTGTGCTTGTGCGAGCCCGGCGTCGCTGCTTCGCGCGATCACGGCGGTGGCCACGGAAATCGAGATGATCGCGCCGGCCTGGCGGAACATGCCGCGTAGTCCGGCGATCGCGGCGACCTTTTCCGGCGCGAGTTGGAGGCTCGCGTTGTTCGAGGCGGGCACCGACATGCCCATGCCGATCCCGCTCACCGCGGCCGCGATGCTGAGCCAGAGATAGGGCGGAAGCCCGCGCGGCACCACGTACATCGCTGCCAGGCCGACTGCCGTGATGAGAAACCCGACCAGCATCGGCAGCCGGTGTCCGGTGCGGCGCAGGGCGAGCACCGCGAGCGCGGCGACGCAGATGCTCCCGATAGCTCGTGCGGTGAGCAGTGTGCCGGCCTCCAGCGATTTGATATGGAACCGGTCCTCGGCGTAGAGCGGGACCAGCGCGCCGAACCCGAGGGCGGCCGCGCCGTAGCAGAGATTGATCAGGTTCATCACCCCGAACCCGCGGCCGCGCACGAGTTCGAACGGGATGAACGGCGCCGGGTGCCGCTTCGCGTGCCGGACGAAGCAGACCAGCGCGACGACCGCGATCCCTTCACAAGCCAGGAAAACCGGGCTGAGCAACGACGTGTCGCCGCTACCCAGATAGGTGATGCCGAACATGCTGGTGATCACGAGCAGGCCCAGCAGCGCGATCCCGGAGAAGTCGACCCGGCCGCTCTCGCGCGGTTGGCTCGCAGGCAGGAACCGCACCGCGAGAGCGATCAGCACGAGCCCGATCGGCACGTTGACCAGGAAGATCCCCGGCCACGACCAGAACGCGGTGAACACGCCGCCCACGATCGGCCCGACGATCCCGCCGATCGGGAAGATGCTGGTGAACATGCCGAGCGCCCGATCCCGCCCGTGCCCGAAGTTGTCGGCGACGATCCCGGTCGCGGCCGGCATGAACGCGCCGCCGCCGATCGCCTGTATCGCGCGCAGCACCACGAGCAGGTAGATGTCGGTCGCGAACCCGCAGGCGAGCGATGCGCCGGTGAAAAGGACCGCCGCGCTGACGAAGACCTTCTTGCGGCCGAACTGCTCGCTGATCCGGCCCGCGACGGGCATCATCAGCACCTGGCCGAGCGCATAGACGGTGATCGTCCAGCCGCTCCAGTTCACCGGAGCGTCGAGTTCGTACTGAATGGCCGGCAGCGCTGTCGCCACGATCGTCTGGTCCACGGCGGCCATGAAGAGGGCCACCGACACGATGCAGAAGATCAGTCGCCGGCGAGGGTGGGGCGCGAATGCCGGGCTCGAGCTAGTGGTGTACGACTCCACATCGGAACCCGCCATGACTGGGAAGAATAGTTGCTTGCCGATAGGCAATCAATACGCTGGAGGTGTGATGGACGTCGAGGACGTGTCCCGCCTGCGGGCGGTGATCTTCAGACTGGCCCGGCAGCTCAACGCGACCGCGACCGCGGAGGGACTGACGCCGACGCAGACCTCCGTGCTCGGACTGGTGGCCTTCCGCGGCCCACTGGCGCTCGCCGAGCTGACCGAACTGGAGGGCGTCAACCCGACGATGCTGTCGCGGGTGGTGCGCAAGCTGGACGAGGACGGCCTGATCCGGCGGCTGCCAGACCCCACCGACCTGCGCGCGGCGCGGGTCGAGATCACCCCGGCCGGCGCACTGGTGAGCGACCGGATCCGGCGCCTGCGCACCCAGGCCGTCTCGGACTGCCTCGAACGCATGCCGGACCGGCACAGCAAGGAACTGCTAGCCGCGCTGCCCGCGCTCGAAGCCCTCGAAGAAAAACTGAAGTCAGCGCGCACGCCCTGACCCCATCTGCCGGGATCTACATCGATGACGTCGAACTCGAGCATTTCAGTGCGGTGATCGCTGACGTGATGCCGGGACTCGGGTTGCGAATATCGGACTAGCGAGTCGTGGCGAGGGCGATCCACGCGCGGCGCCGCGGTCCTGCTGCCTCCTGCGGCCCTCGCGCCAGTTCGGCGGGTAAGAAATGTCGCAGCTAAGGGATTTCTCGTAACTGGTGTTGTGGTTGATGGGGCTGGTGTTGCGGGTAGGTCGGTGAGGGCGATGTTGTGGAGGTGGGCGATGCCGGAAACGGTGTCCTTGAGCGTGCTGGCGGCGCGCCGGTAGTCACGCAGGATTTTCCAGCACTTCATCTGCGCCAGCCCGTGCTCGACGCGGGCACGGATCTTGCTGTGGCCGGCGTTGAGCTCTTCTCCGGTGATGGTGTGGACGCCGCAGCAAACGGGTCGTTTCTCGGACTTCGCGGTCAACGACCCCCTGTACGCGCTGTTCCACGTGATCGCGCACGTGGGGCTTCGCCGTGGCGAGGCGTGCGGGCAACGCCGCGCGGACACCTACCTCGATGCGGGCATGCTCGAGGTGGCGAATCAGATCGTGTAGTACGGCTGGGAGACCGGTGAGTCAGCGCCGAAGACCACGTCGTCGGAAGGCATGGTCGCACTGGATGCCGGCACGGTCATCGTTCTGCGGGCACACCTCGCCGCCCAGGATGAGGCCCGCGCCCGGCTCGGCTCCGGCTGGGTCGAGAGCGGCCTGGTATTCACCCGGGCCGACGGCAGCCCTCTGCATCCCGCCGACGTCACCGCCTGGTTCCAAGAGCTAACCCGCCGCGCCGGGCTTCCGCCGATTCGCTTGCACGATCTGCGCCATACCGCCGCGACTCTGGCGCTCGCTGCGGGTGCGGACATGAAGGTCGTGCAGAACATGCTGAGGCATTCCTCGATCACCACGACCGCCGACATCTACACCACCGTGCTGCCAGAAGTCGCCCTCGCCGCCGCTGAGGCCACCGCCAAGATCATCCCCCGGACGGCGGCCCGACTGCTCGGGCACGACTCGGGCACGCCACCGGCCATTGTGGACAGTGCGCAAACGGAAGAATCTCTTCCAGATAACACAAATCCCCAGGCCGATGATGTTTCCGACCTGGGGAGTGAGGGTGCGCCATCAGGGACTCGAACCCCGAACCCGCTGGTTAAGAGAACGCGTTTTGGGGTGTCGGGTGGTGTCGAGTGATGTCGGACAAGACCTTTTCGGCTGGTCATCGGCCATCACTTGTGTCGGACTATACCGCGTGCTGTCGGCGGGTACGAGACTTCTCGGGCACTTCTCGGGCACGTCCGTGCCGGATTCTGCCGGGCTGTTCGTGTAGGTCGATCGTGGTTCGTCGTGTGGGCGGCGGGGTGGGGTGGTTGCTGTGTTGAGCCCGAGCGAGGGACGTGATCCGGTGCTGTCGTCGGTCACGCTGATCGTGGGGATCATCGTGGCGTTGACCTTCCTCTTCGGGTTCGGGAACGTGTTCTCCTTGGCTCTTCGGCTGGGGGTGCCGGTCTGGGTCGCTCCGCTGGTGGCGCCTGCGGTGGATCTGTCGGTGGTCGGGCTGCTGCTCGCCATTCGGTACTTGTCGTTGCGGGGCGCTCCGGCTGAGGTGATCCGGCCGGCTCGGCGGCTGCTGCTGGCGTCGAGTGTGGTGACGTTGGCGTTGAACGTGGCGGAGCCGTTGATCGGTGGTGAGGTGGGGAAGGCGTTGTTCGATGCGGTGGGTCCGTTGTTGCTGATCGGCTGGGCGGAGGTGGGACCGGTCCTTCTGCAGGCGCTGGCCGCTGCATCAGGCGCCGGGCGTCCGGCTGGTGTCACCCAAGCCGCCGATTCGGGCAGCACGTTCGCGGAGCTGCCAGAGGGCGCGGACGTGGATGCGGAGTTGCTGGAGCGGGCGCGGTGTGAGGATCGGCGGCATCGTGAGTTGTATCAGCGCCCGATCTCTGCTGAGAATCTCCGGAAGACGCTTGGTGTGGGCGCCGAGCGATCGCGGATACTCGCAAGGCTCGTGCGTGCAGAGCGCCGCATCTCCGCATAGCGGATCAGGCTACGCCCGGTTTCGATGTGCGACAGTGCGGAGACGGCTGGTTGCGGGCGGTCGTAGGAGTCCGGACGACCAGCCGATCTGCGAGTGCTCAGCCGGAGGCGGTCGGCTTGTGGTGCTTGCTCTCGGAGACGGCGCGCTCGAACTCATTGTCGGGTGAGATCGGTGGTGAGTCAGTCCCAGGCGTCGAGGGTGTCGCCGACGTTCGGTGCGTTCCGGGCCAGAGTGGTGCGCCAGTCGAGAACCCCGCGGTGCTGGAGATGACCGACGACGACGATGCGCGCGACGCCGAGTTCGTCGGCGGTCTGCTCGATCCAAGGAGCGTTGATGCGTGCCGGCACATCGGGAAAACCGTTCGGGAAGACCCAGCCCGAAGCTTCCCGGTCCGCGTCTGCTTCCTGAGCGGATTCACGGCCTTGGTGGTCGTCCAGGTTCTCGGCGATGATGTGCTCGGCATCGGCGTGCTCGAGGAGGATGTGCGCGATCTCGTGAAGCAGGGTGAAGAGCACCTTGTCCAAGCGCTTGCCGCGGCCCGAAAGGCCGATGACGGGATAGCCGTCGACGAACATGGCACACCCGTCGATTTTCCCGCCGGGAAGCATTTCGACGTAAACCAGGCGCACGCCAGCCTCAGCCAGAAGGGCAGGTAGGCCAGCGAATTCTTCAGGTGTCCGGAGGCGCTGGGACAACGTGCCGGCGAGCCTCCGCAGCCTCGTGGCCGAGTAGCTCCCAGCCGGAGGGTGCCTGCGTGCTTCCTTACGGACGCAGGCAATCCACGCGCGTTGGAGGACGCTCATCTCCTCGCCGTTGTTGCCACGCCTGGCCGCCGCGGCGAAGGCGGGCTCGTCCCGCAGGGACTTGAGCTCGAACAGTTCCATCACCTCGGCTTCGAGGTCGTCGAGGTTCGTGCTCTGGAGGATCTTGCGTTTACGTAGCAGCTGGATGGGCGCCTTGCCGTTGAGGACGGCCCGGCGACGCACTTCTTCGAGCTTTTCCTGCGTGGCCGTGTCTTTCGCCTGCTCGGAAAAGAAGTACTGATTTTGGAGGTTGAGCCAGAATTCGGGCGATTGTTCGAAAGCGGCGCCGATCTGAGCGGCCGACTCCCTCGTGATCTCCTTCTTGCCGGTCACGATCTCGGACACGAACTGAGTCGGCCGGTCCAGGACGGCGGCGAAGTCCGCCTGGGACCACTCCCGGGCCTCGAGCTCTTCGCCGAGCAGCTCGCCGGCCGGCCGGTGGAAGTCCGGGATCGGGTCGTTTTCCACGATGCTCATCGGTGGGTGTCCGTCCCTGGGGTCACGAGCTCGAAGGCCACGGCGCCCCGGCTGTCGGAGGTCTTGAACGTGAGGTCGATTACGCGGCCCGACTTCAACGTGGCCTGCGCCCGGCTCGGGTCGCCCGACTCGTCGGGCCGGATCCGCAGCATGCGCATGTTCCGCAAATCGGTGTCGACGAGCGCTGCTCGTGTGCACTGAACGAGCTTGCGGAAGTCCAGGATCTCCTGCGTACTCCAGCCCGTCGGCTGGAATCCGGTTTCCGTGGCGAGGCGGCGCAGGTCCTCATCCAGGTACTCCCGTTCCACGCGTCTGGTCCCCATCACCCGTCGGCTGATGACGCAATTACGTCCCGATGCTATACGACCGGTGACCGCGCGGGGGCTGCTTGTCACCCGGTTGTGTCTTGATAGCTCGTCATCACCCATAAGGTGATCGTCAGCGTGCTACCGTTGGACTAGGCCTCTCGACCAGACGGGGCACGACGTTAGGAGGGCCGCCATGGCTGCGGCAGATGCTCGGGAAGGCGACACCAAGGGCGGCAAGCCGACCCCGGCGGGGCACCTGGTCGTCACGGTGTACGACGAGGACGCCGGCGGGCCGCCGTTCACCGTCGAAGGCGGGCCGGGCGAAAAGGTCTCCAAGATGGTCGCGGCCGTCTACGCCGAGCTGAAGCGCGAGCCGAAGCCCGACGACCGGCTGACCTGTCTGGCCACCGGTGAGGACGTCCGCCAGTACGGCGACCTGCACCTGCGCGACTACGCGTCCGGCAAGTGCCGCGACCTCGTCTGGACCTTCGTCCGGGACACGGGTGGCGCCCGTGCCTGAGCCGGCCCCGGTCGACCCCGAGGTCGCGGCCGCGCTGCTGCGGTCGCACCTGGAGGACTTCTTCGAGAACTCCCCGCGCGTGCGCGGCGGGGCCGGCTGGAGCTGCGTGATCACCGAGAACCCGCTGATCGCGATCGTGGGGATACCTGCTCGGATGCCTGACAGCTACACCCTGCGCCTGGACGGCCGCTGCTACGACACCTGGCCGGTCTCGGCCACGTTCGTTGAGGCGCACGGCGGCGGGTGGCGCCGTGCCCGCTTCGGCTCGCCGGCGTTTCCGCTCCTGCGCGGGTCCCCGGGGGCACCGCCCGGCGACGGTGTCGGGTTTCAGCTCGCCCTGCACGACGAGTACCCGTTTCCCGGTGAGAGTCCGGACCAGCTGATCTGCTTCTCCTACAACCTCGGCTACTACACGTCGAACCACGCCCCCGCGGAACACCAGAAGTGGCGTCCGGGCGAGGACCGGGTCGATGCGACCCTGAGCCGGATCCACGCGGCCCTCACCAGCGCGGCGTACCTCGGCCCGTCGGGCGCTGCAGGTGCGCCATGAGCGTCGAGATCCGCGTTCCGGAAGCTCTGTGGCAATCCGTGCTCGACTTGTTCGCGCAGCACGACCCGAGCGTCGAGCGCGTCGCGTACCTCGACGGGTTCCGCGTCGACGAGACCGGGTACCCCGGCACATCGCCGGACGACCGGGTGTACGTCGCGGTGACCGTCGTCGTCCCCGACGCCGTCCTCCGGCCCCGAAACTACGCCGTGCCGGCCGAGGCGGTCAGCGCCGCCGGGCGCCATCTGCGCACCGGGCGGATGACCCGGGTCGCGCAAGTCCACTCGCACGGCGACGACTTCGTCGACCATTCCCCGACCGACGACGAGCGTGCCTACAACCAGCGGACCGGTGCCGTGTCCGTCGTGGTCCCGTTCCACGGCCGCACCCGGCCCGGCCTGGCCGAGTGCGGCGTTCACGTCCGGGCGGAAGCCGGCTGGCGGCGCGTCCGGTTCGAGTCCGTCATCAGAATCATCCCCTCGGTCCTCGACCTCAGGAGCACGAAATGGGTGCCGACGCCGGAAGCCGCGCCGAGTGGCGGCATCTTCTCCCGATTCCGGGCCTGGACGAAGACCGCGTGGACGCGTCGAGTCCGCTCAAGGTCGTCGTAGCCGTCGGTCCCGGCCTCGCCGACCGGCAGGCCGTTCAGCACCTGACCTGGCTGCTGGTCACCCTGCTCACGCGGTCCACCAAGTGGGTCGTCGCGGCCGTCGGCATCAGCTCAGACGACGCACCGCTCCGCGATGGCGTCGATCCCGGACACCCGGATGGCGGTCTGTCCCTCCTCGACGCGCTCAAGGCCACCGCGGATGCGTTCGGGCCCGAGGCCGCCCCGGTCGTCGACGCGGACGAGCTCCCGGGCGCCGACCTCGTCCTGCAGATCGGCGGTCCGGCGGCCCGCGCCTGGCCCGATGCCGAGGTCCTGCACGTGTCCGCGGCCGGCTGGACCGGCGCGGTGACGCCGGCCGCCGCCGGGGTGCCGCCGCTCGGCATGGTCGGCGAGAACCCCTTCGGGCCGTACGTCGCCGCCTGCCTCGCCGCCTGCCAGGTGTACCTGCAGGCCCGCGTTCGTGATTACCGCATCCAGGCTGTCGTGCTGAACGCGTGGACGCTCACCGAGTCCACTGCCGGCCCCGGCGAGCCGGGGGCGGAGCTGGACCACGTGCTCGCGGGCGTCGGGGCGGTCGGGACCGCACTCCTGTTCACGCTATGGGCCTACCCGGAGGTGTCCGGCACGATCCGCGCAGCCGACGCCGACATCGATGGCATCGACGACACGAACCTGAGCAGGTGCGTGCCGTTCCGCTGGACCGATCTCCACCGCCCGAAGGCGGTCGTTGCGGCAGACCGGCTGAGCGGGCGGCACGGCCTGGTCATCGAAGGCATCTTCGGAACCGCCGAGAACCTGGTCGAGCCCCGGAGCCACCTCATCAGCGCCGTCGACACCCCCGAGGCCCGGCAGGCGCTGCAGGACAAGTACCCGGCGTCCGCGGTCCAGGCGGCCACGTCCGGGCTGAGGCTCGAGATGTTGAGGGTCGACCCGACGACCGGTACCGCGTGCCTGCGGTGCTTCAACCCGCCGCGCGCGGTGACCCCGGACAGCGAGATTCGGGCCCGTATCGCGAACATGGACGAGAACGTCGTCGCCGCGCACGCCGCGGCCGTCGGCGCCGACCCGGATCAGGTGCGGGAATGGGGTCGTGCCGGCGGCTGCGGCCGGATCGGTGGTGCGCTCCTCGATCGCCTGCGTCCCTCCGACGGCCGAGACGCACAGTTCTCCGTCGGCTTCATGTCGGTCCTCGCCGGGGTGCTGCTGGCCGCGCAGGTGCTCAAGGACGCGGTAGCGCGTGCCGGCGACCCGGAGCGCATAACAGTGAGCGTTCCGCTGGCCGGCGAGAATGCTCGGTTCGTGACCAACTTGCTTGCGCCCGCGAGCGCGCTCGCCGGGGTCCGGCGTTATAGCCGGGACGGCGAATGCCCAGCCTGTCAGGGAATCCGCGCAGAGGTGTGGGCGAATCGCTGGACCGGCTGACGCAGGCTCCGAAGGGGCGATACACCTGCGGCAGACCGTCGATGCGGCGCAGAACTGCCAACGCCACCGTCGGTCCCGGCGAGCTGGGGCTCAGGCCCCCGTCGCGGGTTCGTCGCTCGATACCTCGAGCACCATGGTCTTCGAGGTGAAGGGCCGGAACCCGGTCGGGAACGTGGACTCCAAGAGACCGTCGCCGTCCCGTGGGGCCGTGACGACGATCCCCGGAAGGGCTTCGGGGTCGAGCGGGTTCGTTGCCCAGGGGTTGAGGAACAAAGTCAGCCCTTCGGCGAAGGTTTCTTGCTCGCCGTCACGTTCGCCCACGACGTAGGCGAACTTGGCGGGGCCGGCGGACTTCGGCGTGTAGTCGTAGCAGGTGCCGATGCGCACGAGTTTGGTCTCGTTGTTACCGAGGCCCTGTTCGACACCGATGCGGTTGAGCTTTCCGATGGTGTGGGAGTTGCTGAACAGCACACCGGCGAGGGGGGCGGCTTCGGGCCGCTTGAACAAGCCGCTCGGAAGCGGTTTTGGCCTCGCCGACCAGCGGTGCTCAGTCAGCTCATGCTGGCTGACGGCGAGATTACCGGCTTCGTCGTGGCTGAAGGTCTGGTCCAAGCCGTAGAGATAGCGGGCCAGCAGGCCGTCGGGGTGGATCTGAGCGTGTTCGCTGTGGAAAGGCGCCGGCCGCGATCACGAAGGGAACGCCCTCGAGGTGTGGCAATTGCCAGTGGGTGCTGCCCTTCTCGGCGTCGATGTCCTTGAAGCACGTTCCATTGGGCGGACCGTGTTGCTGAATCGAGTTCGGCCGGCTGTGAAGCTGCGAGCCGGCGACCCTCGTCTGCCGTGACAATCTGAAACAGCCAAGCCGGAGGAAGTCAATGAAGACGACAGCGGCGATTCTGTGGGAGCAGGGCGGCCCGTGGAGTGTCGAGGAGATCGACCTCGACCCGCCGAAGGCCGGTGAGGTCCTGGTCGAGCTGGGCGGCAGCGGGCTGTGCCATTCCGATGAGCACGTGGTTACCGGTGACCTGCCGTGGCCGACGCCGCTCGTCGGCGGGCATGAAGGTGCCGGCACGGTCGTCGACGTCGGGCCTGGGGTCAGCGACCTGCGGCCGGGTGACCGGGTGGTCTTCGGCTTCATCCCGGCCTGCGGGCGGTGCGTGGCGTGCTCCTCGGGCATGCAGAACCTGTGCGAACTGGGTGCTCACCTTGCCGAGGGGCAGCAGCTGTCCGACCACACCGCTCGTCACCACGCGCGCGGCCAGGACCTTGGTGTGATGCTCCTGCTGGGCACCTTCGCCCGGCACACCGTGGTGAACGAAGCGAACTGCATCAGGCTCGACGAGGACGTGCCTCTGGACCGGGCCTGTCTGCTGGGCTGCGGCGTGGTGACCGGCTGGGGCTCAGCGGTCTACGCGGGCGGGGTGAAGGCTGGTGACACTGCGGTCGTCGTCGGTGTCGGCGGTATCGGCATCCACGCCGTGCAGGGTGCTGCACTCGCCGGAGCGGAGCACCTCGTGGCGGTGGATCCCGTCGAGTTCAAGCGGCGCCAAGCCCTCGAGTTCGGCGCCACACACGTGGTGGCGAACAGTGAGGAAGCGCTTGAATTGGTCGCCGCCCTCACCCGGGGGCGCGGCGCCCAGGTCGTGATCAACACGATGGGTGTCGGCACCGGCGACCAGATCGCCAAGAGCCTGGCGATGACTGGAAAGCGGGGCACGGTCGTGGTGACGAACCTGCACCGCGCCGCGGAGACCACCGTGTCGATGAGCGCTCTCGACCTGGTGCTGTACGAGAAGCGCGTCGTGGGCTCGACCTTCGGCAGCGCGAACCCGCGCCGGGACATTCCCCGATTGCTGCAGCTGTACCGCAGCGGGCGGCTGAAGCTCGACGAGGTGGTCACCCGTACCTACAAGCTCGAGGACATCAACACCGGCTACGCGGACATGCGGGCGGGCAAGAACCTCCGCGGCGTGCTGTCGTTCTGAAATCCCTGCGCCCCACGGTTCCGGTGGACGGGCGGCACCCCGTTCGCCGGAACCTGGGATCCGTGGGCCGAATGTCTCGCTGGTGATGACGTAATCCGGATGCCCAGTCCGCGAGCGGTTGCGCCTGCTTGCGGTGGAACGCCGGGACGAGCGCTCCGCAACTGGAGAATCGTGGTAGAGGGTGCCGGGATCGCCCCCGGCCTGTTGGCGGTCGAGTTCAGTGGTGCGTCGCCATCTCCTGTGCGTACCAATACCGAGGTCGACGCTGCCGGCGCGTACGCCGCTCTGCGGCAGGGCCCGGCGGCCGAAGGTGATCGCCAGGGCCAACCCCTTAGCTGGCCGCGAGTACGAGCGTGCGCGGAAGCCACTTAGAACTTGGGCGTGAAGGGGGACGCCGCATCAGCCTCTGCCGAGCGTCGTGGACGGAACTGCGGCGCCAGTAGCCGGATGTGGCCTTGACACCTAAGTTACAAATGATAACTTACAATTTGTAATTTAGGTGGAGAGGTGGTGAGCCCGGTGGGGCGAGTGCTGATCGTGGGTGGCTACGGCCTGGTCGGAGGCTGGGTGGCGCGGCACTTACGCGCCGCGGGCCACGACTTGGAGCTGGTTCTGGGCGGACGGAGGCCCCAGGCGGGAGAACGGCTGGCGCAGGAGCTGGACGCGAAGGTTGCGCGCGTCGACGTCGGGGACACGGCGGGCTCACTTGCGGCGATCGGTCCGGCCGACCTGGTGGTTTCGGCTGTGCAGGACCCGCACGACGACGTATTGCGAGCCGCCCTGCGGGCCGGGGCGGCTCACATCGGCATCGTGCGCAAGGTTGACAACGTGGGAGCTACGGCCCTCACCGCGGCCGCGCTCGCACAGAAGCCTGCTTTGCTGCTCGGGCACTGGCAAGCCGGTGTCACCACCTACGCGGCGCTGATGGCCGCCCGCCGGTTCAGGCACGTCGAGCGGATCGAGCTGGCCGCGCTGTTCGATCCGGCCGATGCATCAGGGCCCATGACGTCGGACGACCGGAGCGCGTTCTTCACCCCGGCGCTTCTCCGGCGCGGAGGATGCTGGGAGCGGGTGGAACAGGCAGCCAGCCTGCGCACCGTCGACCGGCGAGCTCAGGAGTCCTTCACGGCTCAGCCCATGGGCGTGCTCGACGTCGCCGGCCTCGCCGCGGTCACCGGAGCCCCTGACGTCCGGTTCGACATCGGCACCGGCGAGTCGGCAGGGACCGCGGGCGGCGGCGCGACGTCCCATGACATCTACGCGGATCTGCGCGGGACCGGGCACGACGGGCGGCCGGCCGCAACGCGGTTCGTCGTGAGCGATCCCCTCGGCCAGGCGCACCTGACGGCACTCGGCGTGCTGATCGGCGTCGAACGGATCTTGGCTCTCGACGGGAGTGAACCGCTCGGTCCCGGTATCCACCTGCCGGAGCGCGTGATCGACGCCGAACGCGCGATCGAGCGCCTGCGCTCCTTCGGAGTGCGCGCCGAGCACCAGCCGTACCCGTCGGTACCCGAACGACAGGAGTGACCATGCGCCGCCACCTCACCGGCCTCGACCACTGCACCGTCCTGGTGCCCGACCTGCCTGCTGCGAGCGCCACCTTCACCCGGCTCGGCTTCACGGTATCGCCGTTGGGGCGGCACAGCCCCGACATGGGTACCGCCAACCATGCCGTGACGCTGACCGGCAACTACTTCGAACTGCTCGGCGTGCTCACCGAGACCGAGTTCAACAAGGAGATTCGCGACGCATTGAGCATGCGGCAGGGCGTCGCGGGCGTGGCCCTGCGTGCGGATGACACCGCAGCTGCCGTGGCTGAGCTCCGTGCGGCGGGATTGGCTGCGACCGACCCGCATGCGGTCCGCCGGAACGTCGGATTGCCCAGCGGGGCACACGTCGAAGCCGAGTTCACCATCGCTTTCTTCCCGGAGATCGGGCCGCCGTACCTGCAGCTGTTCTGCAGTCAGGCCCTGACTCCGCAGTATGTCTGGATCCCTGAGCTGATGGAGCATCCGAACACCGCGCACCGGATCGAGTGGCTGGGAGTCGTCGCCGGTGGCCAAGACCTCGGCATCAACACGGCCTTCGGTGATGTGTCGGTGGTCGAGCTGGCCCTGGGCGAGTACGTGGAAGCGGACCGGCTGGGTTCCACCGTGTTGTCGCTGAGCGTGGGTGACCTGTCCGCCGCGGAAAAGTGTCTGCGGGAGGGGGGCGTCCCCTACCGGTCGCTCCAGGACGGTTTGGTCGTGCCGGCGCAGTACGCGTGCGGTGTTGTGCTGGAAATGCGCGAAGGAGAGGGTCGATGACCAACGGCGACTACAAGCTGCGTGAGGTCGGCGGGCGGACGCTGCGGCCGGAAACCCTGATGATGGGCTACGGCTACTCGCCCGAGCTGTCGGAGGGGGCGTTGAAACCGCCTGTGTTCCTGACCTCGACGTTCGTGTTCGGTTCGGCGCAGCAGGGCAAGGACTTCTTCGACATCACCGCCGGCCGGCGCGAGGCGCGCCCGGGCGAAGAAGCGGGACTGGTGTATTCGCGGTTCAACAACCCGAACTTCGAGATCTTGGAGGACCGGCTCGCGGTCTGGGATGAGGCCGAGCGCGGCGCGGTCTTCTCCTCCGGCATGGCCGCCATCGCCACCACCCTGTTGAGCTTTCTCGGCCCCGGTGAGGTCGTGCTGCACTCCCGCCCGCTCTACGGCGGCACGGAAACCCTGGTGCGCAACACGCTCGAGGGGTTGGGCATCCGCTCGGCCGGCTTCACCGACGGACTCGACCGGGACAACGTCACCGCCGCCGCGGAGGAGGCGATGCGCCTCGGCACGGTCGGTGTGGTCTTCGTCGAGACGCCGGCAAACCCGACCAGCGGCCTCGTCGACCTGCGGCTGATGGCCGAGGTCGCGGACGCCATCGGTGCCCGCCAGGGCCGACGGCCCGTTGTGGTGTGTGACAACACGTTGCTGGGCCCGATGTTCCAGCAGCCGTTGCTGCACGGCGCCGACCTGGCTGTGTACTCGCTGACCAAGTACGCGGGCGGGCACAGCGACCTGGTCGCCGGCGGTTTGACCGGCAGTGCCGAACTGGTCGGCCGCGTGGCGCGAACGCGCGGCGCGATCGGCACGCAGCTGGACCCCAACTCGTGCTGGATGCTGTTGCGCTCGTTGGAGACCCTGCAGGTGCGGGCCGAGCGCGCGTGCGGCAACGCGCGGCGCCTCGCGGATTTCCTCGCCAAACACAAGAAGGTCGCCAGGGTCGACTTCCTCGGTCTCCTCGAAGCCGGCGACCCAGCCCGTGCGGTGTTCGACCGCCAGGCGACGGCGCCGGGCTCGACGTTCTCCTTCTATGTCGAGGGTGGGGAACCTGCTGCCTTCGCGTTCATCGACCGGCTGAGGATCTGCAAGCTCGCCGTCAGCCTCGGCGGTACGGAGACACTGGTCTGCCACCCAGCGTCCACCACGCACTCGGGCGTGCCGGTGGAGCTGCGCGAAGAGATCGGGCTGACGGACTCACTCGTGCGCATCTCCGTCGGAATCGAGGATGCCGATGACCTGATCGCCGACCTGGCGCAGGCATTGGGCTGATGGACGCACTGCTTGCCCACGACATCCTCGGAACCGCGCTGGCCGACCCGCTGATCATCATTCAGGGGCTCGGCGACCAGCTGACCAAATGGGACGACGGGTTCCCGCAAGCCCTGGTGGCACGCGGGTTCCGGGTGATCCGGTGCGACAACCGCGACGTCGGGCTCTCACCTCGCTGTCCCGGTGGTTACTCGCTCGCTGACATGGCAGGGGACACGATCGCTCTGCTAGACCACGTGGGCGTTGCCCGCGCCCACGTGGTCGGTGTCTCATTGGGCGGCATGGTGGCGCAACTTGTCGCCGCGGAGCACCCATCGCGTGTCCTGTCGCTGACCTCGATCATGTCTTCCACTGGCAACCCCGCACTGTCCCCGCCGAACACCGAGGTGCTGACCGCGCTGACCGCTCCCGCCCCCGATCCGGCGGACGAAGACGCCTTTGCGGCGCACGCCCGGCGGCTGGCGCGCATGATGGGCAGCCCGGCTTATCCAGACGACGAGGTCACGCTTCGGGCGACGCTGCTGGCGGCCGCCCGGTGGGCGCACGATCCCGCCGGCGTCACACGGCAGCTGGCTGCTGCCGTCAGCGACGGCGACCGGCGTGAACGGCTGGCAAGGATCACTGCGCCGGTACTCGTCGTGCACGGGAGGGACGACCCGCTGTTCGCCCTGGACCACGCCCGTGACACCGCAGCGTCGGTCCGCGGAGCACAGCTCCTGGAGCTGCCGGGTATGGGACACAACCTGCCGCGTGCACTCTACGCTACCGTCGCGGACGCTATCGCCGCACTCAGGGCCTCACCGCACCGATGATGATCCGCGTGATCGACGCGACGGCGACCCGGCTGTCCAGCCGGGAGGAAATGACCTCGCGTGACAGGGTTTCCGCCGCGCCGACCACTCCGAGCAGCAGCGGCTTCCCCTCGGTGTCCGGCAGGTCCACGAATCGTTGCACGGCCTTCAGGAACGTATCGGCGTAGCGCTCCCGCCCGGCGCGCAGGATCTCCTCCATGTCCGGCGTCGTGGCGAGCGCGGCCGTGATGGGCCCGAATTCGCTGCCGATGTGGAGCACACAGCCTACGTAAAACTGCGCGAGAAGCTCTGCAGCCTCGGCCAGCGACCCCGCCCGCGCCTCCAAAGACGCCTGGGCGGCTTCGGTTTGCTGCTGGTCGATGCGGTGGTAGAGAGCCTTCAGCAGTCCTGTCCGAGTCTCGAAGTGCCCATAGGCGATGGGCCTGCTCACACCGGCCTCCTCTGCCACGCGGGCGAGGGTCAGAGCGTCCGCCCCCTCCACCCGGACGATCGCGGCGGCGGTGTCGAGTAGCTGATCCTGCCGCTGTTCGCGAGACAGCCTGCGTCCGGCCACGTCGATCCCTTCACCTGTAAGTTACAGATCGTATCTTAGCGATCGTAGCGGGCAGCTGCGCTGCTGCCAGCCCCTCGGCCATCGGCCGCCGCGACGGTGCGTGACAGTTCCATTGGGTGGACCGGGCAGCTGAATCGGGCTCGAGTGGCTGTGAGGCTGTGACCATGGCATACAGCGCTCGGCCAGCGCACTCGACACCATTGCAGAACCCTGTGAAGCCGGTCGCGGAGCTGCCCGGCGAAGGTCACGGTGTCCGTCCGCCACGACCCCGAGGGGCCACGGTGCTGATCGTCGTGCTGTCCGGAGTGCTTTTCGCGCCGTTGGTGACGTTGGAAGTTGTCTTCCGCCTGCCGTTCGTCGCTTCGACGTTCGCCAGCATCGCCGCCATCGCGTTCCACGATGTTGCCCGCTATGGGCGTGAATGGAGTCGCATCTTCCTCTGCTACCTCGCAACCTTCGCGTTCGCGATCTCGCTGTCTCTGGGCGCCGCGGCAGTATCCGTTCCTTCGGTTGTCCCTGCAACGATCACGGCCGTGCTCGTACTCGCCAGCTCGGCAGGACGTGCCTATCCTCCACTGGCCTGTGTCTCGTTCGCGGTGGCTCCGAATGGTTCGGTTCTGTCGATCGCGGCCGACTGGGCGGTCGCGGCCGCCGCCGCGGTCTACCTTTTGGCTGCTCTGCGACCTCTCGTCGGCCTCGTGACCCGGATCCACGCGGATTCGCCGAATTCGGCTTTCGGCTGCGCGAAACGCTGCTCGCCTAGGTCCAGTCGATGACTTCGTCGAGCAGGTTCGGGTAGTGCTGCTCGAGCTTGGCGACGTAGTCGGTGAGGTGCTCGTGCATGAGCCGCTCGGCGTCTTCTGCGTCGCCGCGGCGGACGGCCTTCTCGATCAACTCGTGCGGAGGCGTGACGTTGGCGGAGACGTCTTTGCGGACGCGTTCCATGCTCGACTTGTCGGAGAAGATGTCGCGCAGGGCTTGGGCTACGAGCAGGAGGATCGGGTCTCCCGACAGCCGCGCGATGCCGACGTGGACGTCGCCGTCCTGCAGCGCGAGGCTGCCCTCTTCATCAAGGTCGCCTCGGGCGACGCGTTCCGCCGCGAGCCGGGCCATGAACGGCTCCAGCCGCATGCGCGTGGCCATCAGGTCCCGGAGGGTGAGCTGCAGGAGGTGGAAGTAGAGCGAGGAGGAGTTGGCGAACTGGTAGCTGGCGACCGCGTTGACGATCGCCCCGCCGCCGGGGCCGGTCTTGAGCGAAATGACGCCGTACATCTCGAGGATCCGCAGCGCTTCCCGCAGCGTCGGGCGGCTGACGGGATACCGCTTGAGGAGTTCGGCTTCGGACGGGAGGCGGGTCAACCCGTCGACGGTGATGTCACGCACGACCTGACCGGCTACGACGCGTGCCGTCTTCTGACCCACCGACCTCACTCCGTTACCGTACTCGGTCGACGGCTCCGGACGCTGCGGGACCGGCTGTGCGGACTCCGGCCGGTCCCGCGGCGCGGTCATCGGCGCGGTTCGAGTTCGACGGCGCCCACCGGAGCAGGCTGGCGGCTGGTGCGCTTGCTGACGGCGGTCAGCCCGACGATGAGGGCGAGGATCGCACCCGCCAGGCCGAAGACGAAGACCGTGGTGAACGCGCTCCAGCTCGGTGACTGGCCGGCGTCCGCCGCGTCGGTGGACAGGATGCTGGCCGCGACCTGCGCGCCGGAAGTGGAGCCGATCGCCTTCACCACGAAGTTCATCCCGCTGAACGCACCCACCCGGTCGGCCGGGACCGCGGCGACCACGAGGTTCATCGCCTGGGCGATGGCCATCCCGGAACCGAGTCCGGCGCACAGCATCGACACGGCGGTCAGGGCGACGCTCCCGCCGGACTGTGTCGCGCACAGGAAGCCGACGATGAGGATGGCCGGCCCGAAGACCGTGGCGATGCGGGTGCCCGCGACGCGCTCGATCCAGGAGACGACCGGCGCCGCGGTGCCGATCAGCACCCCGGGCACCAGGATGAAGCTGGTCATCGTTCCGGACGCGCCCAGGCCATATCCGGTCGAGGTGGGTTGCTGGACCTGCATCGGAACCGAAACGAAAAAGAGGTTGATGGCGAGTCCCGCCACGATCATCAGCACCGATGCCGCGATGACCTGCCTGCTGCCCAGGATCCGGACGTCGACCAGGGGCTCGCTGATCTTCAGCTCGGCGAAGACGAAGGCGATGAGCAACACCAGGGCCAGCCCGACGAGGCCGAGGAACCCGGTGGAGGTCCACCCCCACTCGGGGGCGTAGGTCAGCGCGACCAGGAAAAGCGCGAGTGCCGCGCCGAAAAGCGCCGCCCCGACGAAGTCGATGCGGGTGGAAGCTCCCGCCACCGGCGGGCAGGAGGGGATGAGCCGCCACGACAGGATGATCATCGCGACGAGCACGATGAACGGGAACCAGAACAGCCAGCTGAAGTGGAGCTTGTCCGCGATCGGGCCGGCGACGAGCATGGCCAGCGCAGTGCACGCGTAAATCGTGCCGACCATGATGCCGTTGCCGGTCTTGAGCCGCTGCTCGGTCTGGGTTTCCCGCATGATCCCGACCGCGAGCGGCACGGTGCTTAAACCGAAGCCCTGCAGCAGCTGGCCGACGATCAGCATCGGCATGGAGATCGACAGGGCTGAGACGAGCGTGCCGAGCCCCACGATCGAGAGCACGGCGAGCAGGACCTTGCGCTTGTCGAAGATGTCGCCCAGGCGGCCGACGAGCGGGGTGACGATCGGCCCGGTCAGCAGGACGCCGGTGATCACCCAGGCGATCTCGGCGCGGGTGGCGCCCAGTTCCTGCTGCACGATGGGCAAGGCCGGGGACGCCATGGACTCGATGGCCTTGTAGGTGCCGACGGCGCCCACGGCCAGCGCGAGGATGACCCCGGATCGGGCCCGTGCCGGTGAAGGGGAGGGTTGGGCTGCGGATTGCATGCGACTCCTTTGTCGACGGCTGCCGCTGAGGGCATGGGGAGGGGACCGGGCGCACCGGATGCCTGAGCGATCGTCAGGAGCGAATCGGCTGCGTGGTCGAGAGAGCGAAACTGTCGCCGGCGGGCACGCTCGGCACGGGTTCCCGCCTGGCGGTGAGGGACGGGCGACCGGTCACGTCGCGCCTCCTTCGCCGTCGAAGGTCAGGACAAGTCTGCGTCCGGCCGGGGTGCCGCACCAGCCGTGCGCTGCGATGAAATTCATTCAAATAGATTGCTCGTTTGCTTGTCAACCCCGTGGCCGACGTCGCCCGGGTGCGAGCCATGGTTGACAAGTCGAGGCGAAATCTATTTAGATAGTTTAGAGCGACGCGGCGCCACTTCGAGGTACCGGAAATCCGCCGGGCGTCCCTCCGGAGGCCCCTCAGTGCGCCGGTGAACGACTACTTCATGACTTCCCGCAGCGTCGGGACCAGCGAGCGAAAGGACCGCGTATGACCACCCGCCTCGTGGCGACCGGCGACTCCATCCTGACCAGGAGGGTTTCGCCCCTGCGCACCCCGGGCTTCACCGACGTGGTGGAGCGGGTGCGGGCGGCGGACGTGTCGTTCACCAATCTGGAGATGGTCTTCCCCGGCGCCGGCCGGATGCCCTCGACGACCTTCCACGGCACCCACGTGGGAGTCGAACCCGAACTCCTCGACGAGTTCCAGTGGTTCGGGTTCGACCTCTACGGCATGGCCAACAACCACGCCACCGACTACGGCACCAACGGCCTCGCCGCCTCGATCGCCGAGCTGCGCAAGAGCCACATGAGCTTCGCCGGAGTCGGCCACACCCTGCGCGAAGCCCGCCGCCCGGTGTACCTGCAGACCGCGCAAAGCCGGGTCGCCCTGATCTCGGCCGGCTCGTCGAACGCCCGGCTCTCGCTCGCCGCCGATCCTGGGGAGGGCGACATCGGCCGCCCCGGGATGGCACCGGTGCGGCTGCAGAAGACGCACTACCTCGCGCAGGAGAAGTTCGAGCAGCTGCGCGACATCCTCGCCGAAGCCGGGGTCAACGTGAAAGCCACCGGCACGACCGCCCCGGGCATCTCCTTCCCCTACCCGGACATGAACGTCTACGACCGGCCCCCGGCGGACGGGTTCGCCGTCGAAGGCGTCCACTTCGCCCCGCACGAGCGATCCCACATCCACACCGGCGCGCTTGAGCGAGATGTCGACGCGCTGGCTGATGTTGTCGACGAAGCCAAGAAGCAGGCGGACCTGGTGTTCGTCGCGCTGCACTGCCACGAAGGCGTCGACGGCCGGTGGAACACCGAGGTCGGCGCGGAGTTCCTGCGGCCACTCGCGCACCGGCTCATCGACGCCGGCGCGAACGCGATCCTCGGCTCCGGCCCGCACATGCTGCGCGGCATGGAGCTCTACCGAAACCGGCCCATCTGCTACTCACTGGGCAACTTCATCTTCAGCCTGGAGTCCATCGCGTCGTTCCCAGTCGAGGTCTACGAGCAGCAGGGCATGCCGCTCGACTCGACCGCGGCGGACCTCTACGACCGGGTCACCGGGTACGCCGAGGAACGCCGGTTCTGGGAGTCCGTCGTCGCCCAGTTCGACTTCGACGCCGACGGCGACCTGGCCGGCTGCGAGCTCGTCCCGATCACCGCCGGGTTCGGGCTGCCCCGCGCCCAGCGCGGCACCCCCGTCGCCGCCGACGAGAACGACTCGCTGCGCATCCTCGAGCACCTCGACGACCTTTCCCGCCCCTTCGACACGCGCATCGAACGCGTCAAGCACGACGACCGCACGGTCGGCCGGCTCGTCGCGAAGAGTTCCTGACCAGGCAAGGAGGCCACCCGACATGACGACAACGCAGTCCCGTCCGGACACGACGGCGACCGAGAGCGTCGAGGTCACAGTGATCGACACCGACGTCCACGTCGAGCCCCGCTCGTTCGAAGAGCTGATCGGCTACCTGGAGCCGCCGTGGCGCGACCGCAACGTCATCGACCGCGTCCCCTTCAGCCGCGCGACGTACAAGACGCTCGACGGCGGCGGCCGCAAGGACGCCTACCCCAAGCACGGCGACATCGGCTCCGACCCGGAGCTTTGCGGGCAGCAGCTGTTCGTCGACGACCCGATCGACTACGCGATCCTCCTGCCCTGGAGCTTCCGCGGCTTCACCGTCGACCCGTCGCTCGACACTGCCCTGGCCGCCGCGGTCAACACCTGGCTCGCCGATACCTGGCTGTCGAAGTACAACGCCGAAAACCGGTACGTCGGGTCGATCTCGATCGCCATCGACGACCCGGTCTCGGCGGCCCGGGAGATCGAGAAGTGGGCCGGGCACTCGGGCTTCCGCCAGGTGATGATCGGCCACTACGGACCCCGCCCCTTCGGCCACCCGATGTACGACCCGATCTGGGAAGCCGCCGCCCGGCACCACCTGCCCATCGGCGTGCACTTCCGCGGCGGGGCGACCCAGCCGCTCGGCTGGACATCAACCGGCCCGCTGCAGTACTTCGTCGAGTACCACTCCCTGATCGCGCCGATGGCCTACGCCACCCACATGGCGAGCTGGATCTGCAACGGCGTCCTCGACCGGCACCCCGAGATGAAGGTGCTGTTCATCGAAGGCGGCTTCCTCTGGTACCGGCCGGTCATCGACCGGCTCGCCCGGCACTGGGAGAAAACCGGGCAGGAACTTTCGGCCCGCAAGAAGCCGCTCGAATACGTCCGTGACCACTTCCGATGGGCATCCCAGCCCATCGAGGAATCGCCGAAGCCACAGCAGATCACCGACCTCTTCGACGAGGCCTACGCCGGCGACCTGCTGATGTTCTCCAGCGACTACCCGCACTACGACTACGACCCCCCAAGCAAGGCCTTGCCGCGCTCCCTGGACCCCGAGATGAAGAGGCGAATCATGGCGGAAAACGCGCGGGTCTTCTACGACCTGCCGAAGACGCGGCCGGTCGACCGGTTCGACCTCGAGGCGGCCCGGCGATGATCATCGACTGCGCGGTCCACCCCGTCCTGCCCGACGCCGAGTTCAACCGCGAGATCGGCTCACCGTGGAACCTGCTCAAGCTGCCGAGCCTCTACGGCGACCGCTACGCGGCCCCCTTCGACCAGCTGTCCGTACCCGAAAGCGAAGCCGCGAACCCGGCGGCGGTCGCCGAGCTGCTCCTGCGCGGCGCCGGCGTCGACTACGCGCTGCTGAGCCCGACCACCCGTGGCTACTGGCCCAACCCCCAGCAGGCCGCAGCGGTCGCGAGCGCGGCGAACCGGATGCTGTTCGAGAACTGGCTCACCGCGCCGGAGGCCGACGGCCGGTTCCTCGGCTCCATCCGCATCGCGATGAACGACACCGACGTCGCCCTGCGCGAAATCGACCGCTGGGCCGACGACGACCGGTTCGTGCAGCTCGTCGTCCCGGCGCGGGCGCTGGCCACTTACGGCGAGCAGCGGTTCTTCCCGATCTGGCGCGCAGCCGCCGAGCGCGGCCTGGTGGTGTTCGTCCACGACGACCTCGGCACCCTGATCGAGCCGCCGCCCTCGCAGGTCGGGTTCCCGAGCTTCTACGCCGAGACCCACGCGATCCGGCCGATGTCGGGAATCACGCAGCTGGCCAGCTTCATCGTCGCCGGTGTTTTCGAACGGCTGCCCGAGCTGCGGGTGGTGTTCGGCGACGTGAGCGTGCACGCGGCCCGGTCGCTCATCGTGCGGACGGACAAGGACTGGCAGTCCGACCGGCTCGAGGTGCCCTGGGTCAGCGACCTGCCGACCAGCTACCTCGGCCGGCACGTCCGGTTCATCACCCAGGCCGAGGACGAAATCTCGCCGCACAGCGCCCGTTCGGCCGGGAACATCGGCGGGGACACCTCATCGCTGGTGCTCTTCGGCAGCCGACACCCCTACTGGGACGGCGTGCGTTCACACGACGTTTTCCCCACCTGGTCCACCGAAGACCGCGCCCGGGCTCTCGCCGGCAACGCCGCGCAGTTCTACCCCCGGCTGGCGTCGCGGCTGTCCGCCACCGCGAACGCGTGATCGAGAGGAACGTCAGATGCGTTTTGTCGTAGGGGCGGCCGAGGACCTGCCGCCGGGAACGTCGACGATCGTCTACCCGGAGAAGGTGAAATCCGGGATCGGGGTCTTCAACGTCGACGGCGAGTTCTACGCGCTGAAGAACACCTGTCCGCACATGGGTGGACCGCTCTGCCGTGGAACGGTGCGCGGTACCTCGGCGGCCGAGGTGAGCGACGACGGCGCGCTCGACGTGCGCTGGGAGCGCAGCGGCGAGATCGTCGCCTGTCCTTGGCACCACTGGGAGTTCGAGATCAAGACCGGGAAGACGATCTTCAGATCCCGGCAGAAGGTGCGCGATTACCCCGTGGAGGTCGTGCCGCCGGACGTGCTCGCGCGGCTGCGGGAGGGCGTCGAGACGATCCCGGTTTCCGTCGAAGGCGCCACGCTCGTGATCGAAGTCTGAAAGGAGCTGCGATGCCGGAACGCGAGCTCGAACTGGTGGTCACCGCCGCCGAGCCGGTGGCCAAAGGGATCCTCCGTCTCACGTTGGCCGACCGGGACGGCGCGCGGCTGCCGCCCTGGACGCCTGGTGCGCACATCGATCTCCGGTTCACGTCCCGGGGACAGGAATACGTGCGGCAGTACTCCCTGTGCGGGCAGGCAGCCGATCGATACGAGTGGCAGGTCGCCGTTCTGCTCGTCGCCGACGGACGCGGCGGATCGGCGCACATCCACGAAGCCTTCACCGAAGGCACCTCGGTCCGCGTTTCCGGTCCTCGCAACAACTTCCCGTTGGTGCCGGCCCGGGACTACCTGTTCATCGCCGGCGGGATCGGCATCACGCCGATCCTGCCGATGATCGCCGAGGTGGCGACCTCGGACGCGGGGTGGCGGCTGGTGTACTGCGGCCGGTCGGCCGATTCGATGGCGTTCATCGACGAAATCGTCGCGCTGGGGCCCGATCGGGTCCGATTGCACGCGGACGACACTCACGGCCGGGCCGACCTCGCCGCCCTCGTCGCCGAAGCGGGCTCGGAGACCGTCCTCTACTGCTGCGGGCCCGAGTCCATGCTCCAAGCGATCGACGAACACTGCGGTTCCTGGCCGGGAGATCGGGTTCGCACCGAGCGGTTCTCCCGCCGCACCGACCTCGAAGAGCCGGTGACCACCGAGTTCGAGGTCGAGTTCGCCCGATCCGGTGTCGTGGCGATGGTTCCCGCGGATCGGTCCGTCCTGGAGGTGGCCGAGGAACTGGGCGTCGACATCGAGTCGTCCTGCCAGGAGGGCATCTGCGGATCGTGCGAGACGAAGGTGCTCTCGGGGACGCCCGACCACCGCGACGAAGTGCTGAGCGAGAGGGAGCGCGCGGCGGGGCAGTCCATGATGGTCTGCGTCTCGCGATCGTGCACGCCGCGCCTTGTTCTCGATGCGTGACAACGAAGTGAGGAGCGAAAGGCAATGACCGCAGTGGCCCCCGAGGGAAGCGAGACGACGTCCGGCGAGCGGCCACGCCATCAGCGTGTTGTCCAGGAGCGCGGCCCGGCGACCGGCCGGATCTCCGGGATCAACCACCTCGTCCTGTTCACCCGTGACATGAACGAGGGAGTGCGGTTCTACCGGGATATCCTCGGCCTCCGGGTGGTGCGTTCGGTCCGCTTCACCACGTCGGCGGACGGCCTGCGCAGCGCCGCCCACCACTCCAGCGGCGCGGCGGTCGACAGCACGTCCGAACCGTCGGCCATCGCGGTGACCATGACGGTTCGCCAGGTGTTCTTCGAGATGGGCAACGGCGAGCTGTTCTCGCTCTATGAGGCGCCGTCCGTCGCGGAGAAGCCGGCCGCGCCGGTGAGCTCGGTGCTGTGGCCGTCGGTCGTGTCGGAGCTGTGCAGCCGGCCGGACGAACCGCAGAAGCTGGACCACCTCTCCTTCGACGTCGCCACGCACGACGACGTGGTGTGGTTCCGGGAGCACCTACGCGCCCACGGCGTCGACGTGTCCGAGATCTCCGAACGGCGCGGTGTGGACAACACCCACCGGTTCATCTCGTCGTTCTACTTCTTCGACCCCAGCGGCAACCCGCTGGAGATCGCCACCTTCGAAGCCGCCGACGGGGCCTGGCGCTCCTACGACTTCGCGGACTGGTTCATGGACGAGGACCCGGTCCCCGCGCTCCTCGACGACTCCGGGGACGCCGGCACGCTCGCCCCGCACTGGGTCCGCCCGGCGGAAGGCTGATGGCGATCGAATACGAAGAGGTCCCCGGATGGGGTGGCTCCTGGGACCAGGACGTCAGCGGCGTCGCGGTCGACTCTCTCGATCGCGTCTACGCCCTCCAACGCGGCGATGACGCGGTGACGGTCCTCGATCACGACGGAACCGCCGTGGACCAATGGGGAGACCCGGAATTCTCCCAGCGTCTGCACCTCATCTCCATCGACCACGAGGACAACGTCTGCATCGCCGACGACGGCGGTCACCGGGTCTTCGTGTTCGACACCTCGGGTAAGCGGCTGGAGGTGATCGGTACCGGCGAGCCCGCGGATTCGGGGTTCGCCGAGGGCGCTCCCGACCGGGAAGCCGAGTTCGAGCGGATGCGGGGTGGCCCGCCGTTCAACCGGCCCACCAAAGCCGTGCTCTCGCGGTCCGGCGAGCTGTTCGTCAGCGACGGCTACCGCAACTGCCGGGTGCACCGGTTCTCCGCCGACCGCCGGCTCGTGCACTCGTGGGGCGGTGCGGGAGGGCAGCCGGGGTGCTTCGTCATTCCGCACAGCGTCACACTGGACAACGAGGACCGCGTCCTGGTGTGCGACCGGGAGAACGACCGGATCCAGGTCTTCAACCGCGATGGTGCGCTGCTGGAGGTGTGGAACGACGTCCGGCGGCCGACCGACGTCGCGGTCGACGGCCGGGGACAGACGTACGTCACCGAGCTCGCCCGGGGACCTCGTGACCTCAAGTCGTGGAGGCTGGGCCCGGCCGCGGAGGAGCGGCGCGGGCGGGTGACCGTGTTCTCGGAGGACCGATCGGTCATCGCCCGGATCGGTGCGTCCGAACCGGGTTTCCTGGCCGCCCATGCGGTCGCGGTCGACTCCTCGGGGGCGATCTACGTGGCCGAAGTGCCGGAGTCGTTCGCGAGGAGCACGGGCAGGCCGCATCGGAGGCATCGCTGCCTGCACAAGTTCGTCCCCGTGCCGGAGGAGAACCGCCGGGCGCCGTACTGAGTACCGGATCGACGTCAGCGCGGCAGCCCGGGGCAGGCGCTGGGCACCGGCGACAGCAGCCCGGTGCCGGACGCGCTCGCGGGCATCGGTGCGAGCGCGCACGCGGCGCACATTCCTTGCGCGGAGCTGAGCACGCGGCTGGGGCTCGGCCCGGCGATCGAGCCGCCGGCTCAGCCGGTCCGCGACCGGGGCGGCGAAGCTGCAGAAGAGTGATCGACGAGACGACGAGGAGTCGCGTGACCGTGCCCGAGTTCATCCCCGACCGCACCGCCCTGCTGCTGATGGACCTGCAGAACTTCACGCTGGCGATGCTTGACGATCCGGCCGAGCTGCTGGAACGGGCTCAGCACGCCCGCCGCGCCGCGCTGGCCGCCGGCATCGAGGTGGTGCACGTCCGGGTGGCCTTCACCGAGGAAGAGCACGCTGCCGTGCCGTCCCATCACCGCGTCTTCGCGGCCCTGGCGAGTGCGGGCGTGGCCGGCGAGGGTACCCCGGAAGTCGCCATTCACCCGGACGTCGAGCCGGAGCCGCACGAGCACGTCGTGACGAAGACCCGCATCGGCGCTCTCGCCACGACTCGGCTCGACGCGTTCTTGCGGGAACGATGCATCGACACCCTCGTGCTCGCCGGCCTGACGACGAGCGGCGTCGTGTTGTCGACGGTCGCCGACGCCGCGGACCGCGATTACCGGCTTTTCGTCCTGTCCGACGCGTGCGCCGACCCGGACCAGCACCTCCACGAGACGTTGTTCGCGAAGGTGATACCGCAGCACGCCGGTGTGGTGACCACTGCGCAGTTCGCTGCGGCGCTGGATGGCGCGAGCTGAGACTCCGTCGCCGTTGCGTGGAACGGTCAGCTCGTGGCTGCGTGGAACACCGAGCGCGCATTGGACAGTTCACGGAAGCCCCAGACGCCGTGGTAGCGCCCGTAACCCGAGGAATTCACCCCGCCGAAGGGCAGGTTCTCCTCGGCCCAGTGGAGGTTGTGGCCGTTGATGGTGACCCCGCCGGAGGTCGTGTTGTCCAGCACCCGGTCGATGAACTCCCGGTCCTGCGAGTAGATGGAGAACCCGAGCGGCTTGCCGAGTGAGTCGGAGTGGGCGAAGATCTCTTCCTCGTCGGTGTAGGTCAGCACCGGGAGAATGGGCGCGAAGATCTCCTCCTGAATGACTTTTGTGTCCCGTGGAACGTCAAGCAAGACCGTCGGTTCGATCACCAGGTTCTCCGGGGCGGTCGTGCCGCCGAACGCGACGGTGGCTCCCCGGGCGATCGCCTCCTCGAGGTACCCCGTGACGCGGTCGTAGTTGCGCTTGTCGACGAAACGGCCGTCTCGCCGCCACTGGAAAGTCCCGTTGTCGTAGTACGCCTTCTGCACCGCGGCCACGTACTTCTCGACCAAAGTGTCGCGCAGATCCTCGGGCACCCAGACGTAGTCGACCGACAGGCAGGTCTGGCCGTGGTTGTACACCTTGCCGCCGACGAAGGCCTCCGCGACGAGGTCCAGATCCGCGGTGTGGTCGAGGATTGCCGGGCTCTTGCCGCCCAGCTCCAGGGTGAAGGTGGCCATGTGCCGTGCCGCGCGTTCCACGATGATCTTCCCGACCCGGGGGCTGCCGGTGAGGAAGATGTGGTCGACGGGCAGGTCGAGCACTACGTCGTTGGCGTCCCGCGTCCCGTCGGGGGTAGCCACTTCTTCGGTGTTCACGACGGCGACCTCGCGTTCGTCGAACACCGTGCGCACGATCTGTTCGATCACCCGGCCCGTGGCCGGAGCCATCGAACTGGTCTTCGCGAGCACGACGTTGCCCGCCGATACCGCCTGCACCAAGGGGGAGAAGAACATCCCGATGGGGAAGTCCCAGGTGCCGAACAACAACACCACGCCCCGCGGTTCGTACTTGACGAAGATCCGCTCGGCCTCAGGAGAAGAGGGCGACTTCTCGATCGGCAGCGGCTTCATCCACTCGGCCAGTTCGGCGCGGGCCTTGTCGATGTTGCCGACGACGGTGTCGACCTCGCTGCGGTCACCGAGCGGCCGGCCGAGGTCACTGTGGATGGCCTGGGCGATTTCTTCCTGGCGGGCGAGGAGTTCCGCACGCAGGCGCGCCAGCCGCTCGATCCGCTGCGCGGCGGAGGTGTGGCGCATCGGGCGCCGCTGGGCGCGCAGGCCCGTGAAGAGCCGCTGCACCTCGTCAAGGTCGATCACGATGATTCCTTTCCGGATAGCCGCCGGCTGTGCGTCGCCGGTGTCTCCAGTCCAGCAATCCGGCACCGCGCTCACCAGGACTTGGCGGGCCCTGCCGTACCTGGTACCGGGAGTGCGCGGTAGCGGCATCCGGAAACGGCAACCGATCAGGGAACGGCAGCGTCGTAGCGTTCGCGGCACCGCCGGATGTCGTCGAGGTTGTCCTCGGTCCAGGCGACGAGTTCGGCGAGGATGCGGTGCAGGCTGTGGCCGCGGTCGGTGAGGGCGTACTCGACCTGCGGCGGCACGGTGGCGTGGACAGTCCGGGTGAGCAGGCCGTCGCGTTCGAGGCGGCGCAGGGTGACGCTCAGCATCCGCTGGGTGATGCCGTCGGCGGCGCGCTTGAGGGCGTTGAACCGCAACGGGCCGTCGTCGAGGCGGCAGATGACGGTGACCGACCACTTGTCCCCGATGCGGTCCATCACGTCGCGCAGCAGGACGTCGCGGTGCGCTGACACGGTTCCTCCGGTGATACCTGGGCAGTCCGAAGTGCCTTCTTGTGGCCTCCGAAGTCGGTTCCTACCGTACATCTGGTATTCGACGTATACCTAACGGTGAAACGAGAACCACTCCATGTCTTCCTCTGCTCTTCTGCTGCGCGGCGGCCAGGTGCTGCGGCCCGATCGGACGTCCGGGCGGGCGGACGTCCTGGTCCGCGACGGCGTCATCCAGGAAATAGGTGCTGACCTGGCGGCTCCCGGCGCGGAGGTGATCGACGCGACCGGCCGGCTGGTGCTGCCCGGGTTCGTCGACGCCCACCGCCACTTGTGGCTGGGCGCGTTGTCGGCCAGCAGCAGCGGGGTGCCGCTGTTCACCTACGCCCAGCAGATCAACGAAGGACACGGCGACGCCTTCACCGCCGACGACATCTACGCCGGTGTGCTCTGGGGCGCGCTGCAAGCGATCAACGCCGGAGTCACCACGGTGGCGGACTGGGCGCACAACCTCGGGTCACCCGCGGACATCGACGCCAACGTGCGCGCGCTGAGCGACAGCGGTATCCGTGCCCGGCTGTTCTTCGGAGGGAAGGCCACCTCCAGCGGTGACGTCAGCCGCTTCGCCGATCACGCCCGCGACATGCTCGCCCGGCACCCGGCGGGCGGGCGGCTGGAGTTCGGGCTCGGCCTGCGCGGCCCGTCGATGTCCACACCGGAGGAGACCGAGCGCGAGTTCACCCTCGCCCGCGAGCTCGGCCTGCCGATCTCGATCCACGCGGGGATGGCCGGCCTGCCCGGCGCGGTCACCCAGCTGCACGAACAGCGGCTGCTCGGCCCGGACGTCAACTACGCCCACGCCACCGAGTTCTCGACGCGGGAATGGGAACTGGTGGCCGGGTCCGGGGGCACGGTCACCGCCACCCCGACCGTCGACCTCACCATGGGCCTGGGTGTCCGCCCGGCCACCGGGCCCGCTGCCGGGCACGGGGTGGCGGCCGGCCTGGGCGCCGACACGGTCGCCTACGGCCCGAGTGACCTGTTCGGGGAGATGCGGCTCGCGCTCGCCGCGGAGCGCGTCCACACCAACGCACCGGTGGTCGCCCGCGGCGAGATGCCGTCCGAGCTGGCCCAGGACCACCAGCACCTGCTGGAGGTCGCCACCCGCGGCGGCGCGCAGGTCCTCGGCTTCGACAAGATCACCGGCGAGCTCAGCCCCGGCTTCCGTGCCGATCTGATCACTGTGGACCTGCGCGGCCCGCATCTGGACGGGTTCGGCGACCCGGTTCTCGCCGCGTTCCTCGGCGCCGGCCCGCGCGACGTCGACACGGTCGTGGTCGACGGGACGGTCCTCAAGCGCGACGGCGTGCTGTCCGGCCCACATGTCGAGCGCGCCCGGCAGCTCGTGCTCGCCTCGCGGGAGCGGATCAGGGCGCGGCGACGGTGACCACCATGTCCCGACCTCGTGGCCGCACGGCCGGTGTGGTGCTGTTCCTGTGCTGCCTGGCTCAGTTCATGGTGGTGCTGGACGTGACGATCGTGAATGTGGCGCTGCCGGACATCGGCGGCGCGCTGGGCATGACCGCGGCCGGTCAGCAGTGGGTCGTCAACGCCTACACCCTGACCTTCGCCGGGTTTCTCATGTTCGGCGCGCGGCTGGCCGACTTCCTGGGGCACCGCCGCGTGTTCCTCGTCGGCGTCGCCGGTTTCGCGGTCTTCAGCGTGCTGGGCGGTCTCGCCGGCAGCGGCGCCTGGTTGATCGCGATGCGGGCCGCGCAGGGGCTGGCCGGCGCGATTTTGGCGCCGTCGACCCTCAGCGTCCTCACGGGCACGTTCACCGAGCCGGCGGCCAGGCGGAGGGCGCTGGGCGCGTGGACGGGAACCGCGGCGACGGGGGCGGCTGCCGGGATGATCCTCGGCGGCGCGCTGACCCAGCTGCTGGACTGGCGATGGGTCTTGTTCGTCAAAGGTCCGATCGGGCTCGTGCTCTTCCTCGGCGCGTTCCGCTACCTCGGCAGAGGAGGTGCGACCCCGGCGTCCCGGGGCCGGCTCGACGTCTTGGGGGCGGCGCTGGTCACGGGCGGCCTGTCACTGCTGGTGTACGGGATCGTGTCGGCTTCGGCCCGGGGATGGGCTGACCCGGTGACGCTCGGCGGCCTCAGCCTCGGCGTCGCGGTGCTCGCGGGCTTCGCACTGGTGGAGTGGCGCCGGGGCGAGGCGGCGCTGGTGCCCTTGCGGGTGTTCCGGATGCGGGTGCCGATGCTCGCCAACGCCGTCGCGGCGGTCGTGGGTGTGGCGTTGTTCGGCATGTACTTCTTCGTCGCGGCGTTCCTGCGCATCGTGAACGGCTATCCGCCGCTCATCGCCGGGATGGCGTTCGTCCCCGCGGCGCTGGCCACCGCGGCCGGGACACTCGTCGGCGCCCGGACGGTCCGGTGGCTGGGCGCCGGACGGCAGATCGTGCTGGGCCTTGCGACGGCATGCGCGGGGATGCTGTGGCTGAGCCGCAACTCCGGGCCGGTCGGCTACACCCTCCACCTGCTGCCGCCGCTTGTTCTGCTGGGGCTCGGCCTGGGCGCGGCGTTCGTGCCCTCGACGCTGGCCGCCACCGGTGGCCTTCCCCCGGCCGAGGCGGGCCTCGCTTCCGGCCTCGTCTCGACCAGCCGCCAGGTCGGGGCAGCGCTGGGACTGGCCGTGATGAGCAGCGTCGCGGGCCGGACCCTCGGTCCCTCGGGCATCGCGGCCGCCCTGACGACCGGCGCCGGCGTGCTCGCCATCGGTGTTCTTCTGGGTATCCGCATGGTGCGGGTCCGGGCGTGAGTCGGCCTCACCTCGAGGCCGTGAGATCACTCCAGCTCAGCAGAAGACTCAGCTTTTCCTCCGACGGCGACCCGGGGTCCGGGGTGTAGGCGCAGAGGATCTGCCCGTCGGTGCCGGGGATCGGCAGCGTGTCGTAGTTGAGGGTCAGCTCGCCCACGGAATCGTGGAAGAACTGCTTCCGGCCGTACTCGTGCTTGAACAGCCGGTAGTCCGACCAGAATTTCGCGAACTGCGCAGACGCGACCGACAGCTCACCGACGAGGCGCTCGAGCGCCTCGTCAGGGAGCCGCGGATCTCGTGCCGCGCGCAGCGCGGCGACGGTCGAGGCCGCCACCTCCTCCCACTGCGGGTAGCGAGCTTTCGCCTCGGGAGCGAGGAACAACCAGCGGGCGATGTTGCGCTCGACGGCCGGCATGGCCTCGAAGTCGGTCAGCAGGACCCGCATCGCCCGGTTGGCAGCGAGGATCTCCATTCTCGGCCCCTGCACCATGGCGGGAGTGCCGTGCATGGAGTCGATCAGCGTGCGCACGCTGGCGCGCACGCCCTTGCGGACCGTCCGGCCGGGTTTCCTCCGCGCGGTGGGCTTCGCCGCGACCAGGGTGCGCAGGTGCTCGCGTTCGAGGTCGTCCAGGCACAGGGCGTCGGCGATCGCGGCGAGCACCTGGTCGGAGACATTGCCCGCGCGGCCCTGCTCGAGGCGCGCGTAATAGTCGACGCTCACCCCGGCGAGCGCGGCGACCTCCTCGCGCCGCAGTCCGGGGCGGCGTCGGGGTCGCTGAGACGCGGGCAGCCCGACCAGCGCCGGGTCGATCGCGGCCCGGCGGGACATCAGGAACTCACGGAGCTCGGCAGGGGCCGTCATCCCTCCATTCTGAAGCGTCGGGCGGTGCGGGCAAGCTCGTACCAGGCACTGCGAATGCCAGATAGCTAGCCCGCACCGCGCGCTCACAGCTGGTAGATCGACTTGGTGCGCTGGTAGGCGGCGAGGCCGTCGGGGCCCAGCTCACGGCCGATGCCGCTGTGCTTGACCCCGCCGAACGGGGCGCCGAGGTCGGGCAGGTAGCCGTTGACGCCGACGCTGCCGGTGCGCAGACGCCGCGCGACGGCGAGTCCGCGGTCGGCGTCGGCGGTCCAGACGGTGCCGGCCAGGCCGTAGTCGGAGTCGTTGGCCAGGGCCACCGCCTGGTCCTCGTCGTCGTAGGCGGTCACGGTGAGGACCGGACCGAAGATGTCGTCGCGGGCGATTGCCCAGCTGTTGTCGACGTCGGCGAGCACGGTGGGCTGGAAGTACCAGCCCTCGGTCAGGTCCGCGGGATATCCGCCGCCGGCGACGAGACGAGCCCCGTCGGCGACCCCCTTTTCGACGGCGGCGGCCACCTCGTCGCGTCGCCGCTGGGTCACGAGGGGACCGATCTGGGTCTCCGGGTCGAGGGGGTCGCCCACGGTGAGCGACCGGGCGAACGCGGCGAGGGTGTCGACGACCTCGGCGTAGCGGCTGCGCGGGGCGAGGATCCTGGTGGACAGGAAGCAGGTCTGCCCGTTGTTGATGATCATCGACCCGAACAGGGCCTCACCGGCGCGCCCGAGGTCCAGATCGGCGTCGTCGAGGATGACCGCGGCCGAGCGGCCGCCCAGCTCGAGGGTGACCGGCCGGACCAGCGGACCGCAGATCGCGGCGATCCGCTTGCCGATCGCGGTGGAGCCGGTGAAGGTGACCGCGTCCACTCCGGGGTGGCCGACGAGGTAGGAGGAGACTTCGGCCTCGGCGGGAACGATGTTGAGCACGCCCGGCGGCAGCCCCGCTTCGAGGGCGGCTTCGCCGACGGCGGCGGTGTCGAGCACGGTTTCCGGGGCGGGCTTGAGCACCACCGTGCAGCCGGCGGCGAGCGCGGGCGCGTACTTCTGGGCGGCGAGGGTCTGCGGGAAGTTCCACGGTGAGATCGCCGCGATAACCCCGGCCGGTTCGCGGTGCACCCTGGTCGTGCCGCCGAACATTCCCGGCCGGCTGGTCTCGGTCTCCTGGCTGCGGACAAGCCCGGCGTAGTAGCTCAGCAGCGCGCCGGGGAACTGCCCCTCGATCTGCCGGGCCACCGAAATCGGCATGCCGTTCTGCTCGCTCACCAGCCGCACGGTCTGCTCGGCTCGCTTGCCCAGCGCGTCGGCGAGCCGGTCGAGTGCGGCCGCGCGGTCGGCCGCCGGCCAGTGCGCCCAGCCGCCGGGCTGGTCGAACGCGCGGCGCGCGGCAGCCACCGCCGCGTCGACATCCGCACGTGACGCCGAAACGGCCGAGCCGATCGGCTGCCCGGTCCGCGCGGACCGCACGTCGATCGTCGCGGCGGACTCCGGCCGCGCCCAGGCGCCGTCGATGAACGGGGATGGATTGGTCGTCATTGCCCACTCTCCCTCGGGAAACACTTCGTGCGGGACTCTGCGCGTGAGCGACCGGGTGCGCCACGTCACGGTCCACTGGACGGTATGCCGACACTGGTCCATTGCGTGGACCGGACGGCTGACCAGCCTCCGTGCGGCACCGAGGGTGAGGGCATGGCACTCAGTGAAGAGGACGTCCGGCTCCTCGCGAAGGAGTTGTGGGACGCCGAGCGCGGATCCGCGCCGACCCAGCCGATCAGCGCGCGGTACCCGGGCGCGGACATCGACGACGCCTACCGGATCCAGCTCGACGGCGTCCGCCTGCGCACGCAGGCCGGCGACGTCGTGCGCGGGCACAAGGTGGGCCTGACCGCCCGGGTGATGCAGCAGCAGTTCGGCGTGACCCGGCCCGACTTCGGGCACCTGCTCGGCTCGATGTTCCACCCCGAAGGCGAGCCGCTTCCCGTCGACGAGCTGATCGCCCCGCGCGTCGAACCGGAACTGGCCTTCCTGCTCGACAAGCCGCTGCGCGGACCGGGTGTGACGGTCGCCGACGTGCTGGCCGCGACCGCGTTCGTGCTGCCCGCGCTGGAGATCATCGATTCGCGCATCCAGGACTGGAAGATCGGCATCGTCGACACGGTCGCCGACAACGCCTCCTCGGCCCGGGTCGTGCTCGGCGGCACCCGCACCCCGCTGTCCGAAGTGGACCCGCGGCTCATCGGCGTCGTGCTGCGGCGCAACGGGGAAATCGTCGAGACCGGCGCCAGCGGCGCCGTGCTGGGCAACCCCGCGCAGGCGGTGGCCTGGCTGGCCAACACCATCGCCGGCCACGGCGGCGTGCTCAACCCCGGCGACCTGATCATGCCCGGCACGTGCACCCGCGCGGTCGACATGGCGCCAGGAGACACCGTGCGCGCCGACTTCGACCGGCTCGGCCACGTCGGCATCTCGTTCAGCTCGGCGGAAGAAGGTGCTGCGGCGTGACGAGCTCAGTGACCGAATGGGCCGCCCGCCTCGACACGGCCGCGACCGAGCGCACGCCTGTGGGGCCGCTGACCGGTGACGGACTCGACGGCGTCGAGACCGCGTACCGGGTGCAGAGCGAGCTGGTGCAGCTGAGGGTCGCCCGCGGTGAACGTGTGGTCGGCGGGAAGCTCGGCCTCACCAGCAAGGCCAAGCAGCGCGCGATGGGGGTCGACAAACCGCTCTACGGGCTTGTGACCGCGGGGATGCTCCGGGCGTCGGGCACCCGTCTGCCGCTGGCCGAACTCATCCACCCCCGGGTCGAACCGGAAATCGCGTTCGTGCTGGGTGAGGCCCTGGAGGGGCCGGACGTCACGGTCGCCGACGTGCTGGCCGCGACCAAGTACGTCTGCCCGGGCTTGGACGTGATCGACAGCCGGTACGAGGGGTTCGCGTTCAAGCACCTCGACGCGATCGCGGACAACGCCTCCTCCGCGGTGTTCGCCCTCGGCGACGACTTCACCCCACCGCCGGCGGACCTCACCCTCACCGGCTGCGTCCTGGAGGTCGACGGGCAGGTGATCGAGTCGGCGGCCGGCGCCGCGGTGATGGGACATCCCGCGGCGGCGGTCGCGTTCATGGCCAACCAGCTCGCCCTGCGCGGCGGGCGGCTGGAAGCGGGCTGGGCAGTGCTCTCGGGCGGGCTCACCGCGCCCGTCGCGCTGAAACCGGGAAGCACCGTGACCGCGACGATCAGCGGACTGGGCAGCGTCACCCTCGGCGCGGAGTAGAAGGAGCAGAAATGCCGTTCATCCAGGTCAACCTCGGCGCCGGACGAACTGCCGAGCAGAAGGACGCCCTACTGCGGGCGGTGTCTGCGGCCGCGGCGGAAGCGGTGTCGGTGCCGGAGTCGTCCGTGCGCGTCTGGCTGGTGGAGGTGCCGGCCACCGAGGTCCTCGTCGGCGGGCAGACCCTCGCCGAACGCCAGGCAGGCTCGTCGTGACCCACTTCGTGCTCGTCCACGGCGGCTGGCACGGCGTCTGGTGCTGGCGCGAGCAGATCATCGCGCTCGAGCGGCTCGGGCACACCGCCACCGCCGTCGAGCTGCCGTCCGACGACCCCGGCGCGGGCGCTCAGAAGTACGCCGACGTGATTGCCTCGGCGGTCCGCGAGCCCGGCACCGACGTCGTGGTCGGTCACTCGCTGGCCGGCCTCGCGATCCCGCTGGTGCCCGATCTCGTCCCGATCGGCGCGCTGGTGTTCCTGGCGTCGCTGCTGCCCGATCCGGGCCGGTCGTGGCGCGAGCAGCTCGCGGCCGGCCGTCCGATGGCCGACTGGTTCTACGCGAACGCTCTGCCCCGCCAGGAAAAGGACGACCTCGGGCGGTCCGTGTGGCCGCCCGAGGTCGCCGCGGAGCTGTTCTACCACGACTGTCCACAAGAGACAGCGCGGTCGGCTGCCGCGCGGCTGCGCCCGCAATCGCCCGGGCCGATCGGGGAAACCACGCCACTGAAGGCTTTCCCCGACGTGCCGCGGCACTACGTGGGCTGCCGCGACGACCGCGCCGTCTCCGGCAGCTGGGCCCAGGAGGCAGCACGGACCCGTCTCGGGGTCGAGGTCACCTGGATCGACGGCTCCCACAGCCCGTTCCTCGCCGCGCCGCAGCAGCTGGCCGGCCGGCTCGTCGCGTTCATCCCCTGACACCGGAGGTCACCATGACCGGCATCGTCGCTGTGTCCGGCACAGCAGCCGACCTGCAGCACCGGGTCGAGCAATTCCTCTACCGGGAGGCAGCCCTGCTCGACGCGTGGCGCCTGGACGAGTGGCTCGAGCTGATGCACCCGGACATCGAGTACCGGGTGCCCGCGCCCGGCTCCGACCACCTCGACCCCCGCGCCACGCTGCAGATCGTCCACGACGACCGCACCCGGCTCGGGGGCCGGGTGACCCGGCTCAAGAGCAAGCACGCGCACGCCGAGAGCCCGCACTCCCGGACCCGGCGCCTGGTCACCAACGTCCGCACCGAACAGCACGACGACGTGGTCGTCGCCCACGCGAACTTCCACGTCATGCGAACCCGGCTCGGCCAGCTCGACCACTTCCTCGGCGAGTACCGCTACGTCCTGGTGCCCGCGGGGGACGGGTTCCTGGTCCGCGAACGGGTCGCGACGCTCGACCACGACATCGTCGAGGCCGGCGGCACCGTGTCGATCATCCTCTGACCGCGGGAGAACCACCGTGCTGGACCTGCACACCCACGTCGTCCCCGCCGGGATCCCGTTCGCGGCCTCACTCGCCGCCGACGACCCGCGCTGGGCCCGGCTCGAACGCGGCACCACCACCGGCGACGTCCTCGTGGCCGGCAAGGTCTTCCGCACCGTCCCGCGGGTCGCGTGGGACCTGCACCACCGGCGCGAAAGCGTCGAAGCCGAGGGCGGCACCGGCCAGCTGTTGTCGGCGATGCCGGAACTGCTGGCCTCCTGGGCCCCCGCGCGGCAGGGACTCGACTTCGCGCGCGCGTTCAACGACTGGCTCGCGGATGAGCTCCCCGGACACGACGGGTTCTTCACCGGCCTCGGGGTCGTGCCGCTGGCCGATCCCGAGGCCGCCGCGGCCGAGCTGGGCCAGATCGCCGCCGCGGGTCTGTCCGGTGTGGAGCTTCCCGCGAACCCGCCGACCGCCCCGCTGCACGCCCCCGAGTGGTCGGGGTTCCTCGACGAAGCCGAACGCCTGGGGCTGCTGGTTTTCCTCCACGCGGTCGGGAGCCCGGCCGCGCAGTGGTTCCCCCAGCCGATGGCGGCCAACGGAGTGCTCTTCCCGAACAGCATCGGCGAAGGAGTGGCCGGGCTCATCGCCACCGGCGCGCTGGCGCGCCGCCCGCGCCTGCGGATCCTGGCCAGCCACGGCGGCGGTTCCCTGCCGGCCCAGCTCGCCCGCCTGGATTTCCTGCGCGACATCACCCCGCCGTTGCAGGAGCTGATGCCCGAGCCGGCCACCGTGTCCGCACGCCGGGTGTGGTTCGACCCGCTGCTGTTCGACACCGGGCTGCTGAGTCACCTGGTCACCACCGTCGGCGCCGATCGGATCGTGCTCGGTACCGACTACCCGTTCATGCCGGTCGACCCCGTCGCCGTCCTCGACGACCCGGCACTGCCCGCCGGGCTGGCCGACGCCGTCCGGCACACCAACCCCGGCGCGCTGATCGCGACGCTGCGCTCGCACGTCCAGCAAAGGAGCTGACCCACCATGACCGCCGAACCCCTCACCGCGCCGGGACTCGCGCACCTGGTCGACGACCGGCCCGCCGACGGCGTGTTCCGCGTCGACCGGTCCTCCCTCGTCTCGGAGTCGGTCTTCGCCGACGAACGCAGGAGGATCTTCGACCGTTGCTGGCTCTACGTCGGGCACACCTCCGAAGTTGCCAAGCAGGGCGACTTCCGTGCGCGTACGGTGGCCGGGCGGCCACTGGTGATGTGGCGCGGCAACGACGGGCAGGTGCGCGTGTTCCTCAACACCTGCCGCCACCGTGGCGCCCAGCTGTGCCGCGTCCCCGAAGGCAACGCGCGCGGCATGTCGTGCTTCTACCACGCCTGGACCTACTCCAACGAAGGCGCGCTGACCGGCCTGCCCGACGCGGGCGGCTACGGCGAGGACTTCGACCGCTCCCGCTTCGGCCTGCAGGCACCGCCGCAGGTCGCCGAGTACCGCGGGTTCGTGTTCTGCTGCTTCGATCCCGACGCGGTTTCGCTGCCCGACTACCTCGGGCACGCCACGGAGTACCTCGACCTCGTCGCCGACCAGTCACCGGACATGGAAGTCGTCGACGGCGTGCACGAGTACTCCATGGACGCGAACTGGAAGCTGTTCGTGGAGAACAGTCTTGACGGCTACCACCTGATCCCGCTGCACCGGACCTACTTCGACTACCTCAAGTCCACCGAGGACTCCTACCTCGATCCCCGCAAAGCCACGCAAGCCCAAGACCTCGGCAACGGCCACGCGGTGATCACCGTCGAAGGCCCGTGGGCACGCCCGGTCGCCCGGTGGACACCCGCGCTGGGGGAGGAGAACCGCGACTACGTGGAAGGGCAGCGAGCGCAGCTGGAGCAGCGGTTCGGCGCCGAGCGAGCGCGGCGCATCGCCACCACCGATCGCAACCTGCTGATCTTCCCGAACCTGATCATCAACGACATCATGGGCGTGGTGGTCCGCACGATCACCCCCACCGCGGCCGGCCGCACGGTCATCGCCCAGTGGACGCTGGCGACGAAGGGTGAGCCGGAGTCCGTGCGCGCCAAGCGGCTGGACTCGTTCGTCACGTTCCAGGGCCCGGGCGGTCTGGCGACCCCGGACGACATGGAGGCGTGCGAGTCCTGTCAGCTCGGGCTGGCGACGGCAGCGGAGTCGCCGTGGTCGGACATCTCCCGCGGCATCCACAAGGAAGCCGATGGTGGTCCGTTCGTCGCCTCCGACGAGATCCAGCAGCGCGCTTTCTGGCGCCAGTGGCGTGACCTGCTGCGTTAGGCTAGTTCGATGCGGATCAGCGACGAGGAAGCCGGCCAAGGGCGGTCGGTGGGGGACCGGATGGTCCTCATCCTCGACACCGTCGCGACCGCTCCCGGCGAGGTCGGCCTGAGTGAGCTGGCCCGGCTGACCGGCCTGAAGAAGGCCACCGCCCACCGGCTCGCCTCCGACCTCGTCGCCCACCGCATGCTCGAACGCGGCGGGTACGGCTACCGGCTCGGGCTGCGGCTGTTCGAACTGGGCCAGCAGGTGCCCGCCTCGCGGCGCCTGCGGGCGACGGCGCTGCCGTTCATGGCCGACCTGCTCGCCGCGACGGGCGAGATCGTGCAGCTCGGCGTGCTCGACCGCACGGACGTCATCTACGTCGAGAAGCTGACCGGCCGGCACAGCGTCCCGGTGCCGTCCGCGGTCGGCACCCGCCTGCCTGCGTATTGCAGCGGGCTCGGCAAGGCGATCCTGGCGTTCGAGGACCAGGCGGCTGTGGACCTCGTCCTGGCCGCGCCCATGCCGGCCCGCACGAGCACCACCATCACCGACGGCCCGCGGCTGCTGCGGGAGCTGGAGACCATCCGCGACTGCGGGGTCGCCTACGACCGGGAGGAAGGCACCCGGGGCATCGTCTGCGTCGCCGCCCCGATCGTCGTCGAAAGCTACGTCGGCCGGGGCGGGCACCGGGCGGTGGCCGGGCTGTCGGTGACCGGGCCGGCGCACCGGCTGCAGCCGGTGCGCCTCGCGGCGGCGGTGCGCACCGCGGCGTTGAGCATCAGCAGGTTGCTGGGGCCGGTGCCGTTGCGCTGAGCGCGGCGAAGGTGCTCCTCACGAGCCGTTCTGCGACGTGTCGCTCCGCCGGATTGTGACCTCCGCGTCGGCACCAAACCGAGCCGAGATGACTGCTTCGGGTCGGAGCGGAACCGCGGCCGTCAGGCCGCCGGTGATGATCAGTTCCCCGCGGCGCAGCTGCTCGCCGCGGGCCGCCAGCGTCCGCGCCAGCCACACGATGCTGCGCAGCGGATGCCCGCCGACCGCCGCCGACGTGGCCGTGGCGACAGTCGTGGCGTCCTCGCGCAGTTCAACCGGGACCCGGTGACAGTCCATGGGCGACACGTCGAGCCGGGGGCCGAGCACCACCCCGGCGGCGGAGGAGCCGTCGGCGGTGTTCTGCTCGGCGCTGAACCGGTAACCGTCCCAAATGGAATCGACGATCTCCAGGCAGGCGTGGACGGTGCGGACCGCGTCGGCCGCTTCCGACAGCAGCACGGGGGGTTCGGGCAAATCCCGGTCGAGCACCACACCGACCTCCGGTTCCACCCGCGGCTGCAGGAAGCCCGTCGCGGTGGCGCCGGAGCGCAGCACCATGTCGTCGAGCAACGGCCCGTAGTTCGGTGCGGTGACGCCCATCTGCCGTCGCATCACCGCCGAGGTGTACCCGAGTTTGTAGCCGACGTGGCAACGGCCTTCGGCCAGCCGCAACACGGTCAGTCGCTGTTGGACGGCATAGGCCGTGTCCATCGACAGGGCCGATGCGGTCCGGGAGGCGTCGAGCACGGTGCCGGCGGATCGGGCCTGGTGCAGCCGCGAGGCCAGTGCGTCCAATGCGGATTCGTTGCTGTGGGTCACGCTGTCATCGTGGCGCTCGGCCGTTGCCCGGGCGGTGCGGCGGTCCACTGGACGGGCCGGTTCGTGGCCGCCGGGCGCCGCGGCTGGCGAGACTCGGACTCATCACCACTCGACGACGAGGGAGAGAACAATGGGTGAGGTCCTGGGCCTCGGTGTCACGCACTACCCGCCCTTGAGCGGCACCGACGACAACCTGACGCGCGTGTTCCGTGGCGCGCTGGCGGACCCGAAACTGCCCGCCGAACTGCGCGACCCCGCGTTCTGGCCGGAGCGCGCCCGCCGCGAATGGGCCGACGACGAGGGCGTCGCCGCCGGCAAGGCGCACCGCGAGCAGCTGCGCGAGGGGTTCCGCCGCACCCGCGAGGCACTGGACGAGTTCCAGCCGGACGTCGTGCTCATCTGGGGCGACGACCAGTACGAGAACTTCCGCGAGGACATCGTCCCGCCGTACGCCGTGCTGGCCTACGAGGACAAGACCGTGCACCCGTGGCGGCACGCGGACGAGTCGTCCAACATGAAGGGCAAGCCCAACATCTGGAGTGAGGGCGAGGACACCGCGCGCACCATCCGCGGGCACCGGCCGTTCGCGCGGCACCTGGTCGAGCAGCTGATGGGCCGCGGCATCGACATGCCCTACGCCTACGAGCCGCTGCACCACCCCGGGTTCGCGCACGCGTTCCTCAACACCGTGCTGTACCTGGACTACGACCGGCGCGGCTTCGACTACCCGGTCGTGGCGTTCCCGATCAACTGCTACGGGCGCAAGGTGATCAGCTTCCAGGGCAACATTAGCCCGCTCGGTGTCGAGCGCGAGCTGGACCCGCCGTCGCCGACGCCGTCGCGGATCATGGACGTCGGCGCCGCCGTCGCCCGGGTGTGCGCCGAAAGCCCCTACCGCGTTGCGCTGGTGGCCAGCTCGAGCTGGTCGCACAGCTTCCTGGTGGACTCGACGTTCCGGCTCTTCCCGGATTCCGCGGCCGACGAGCGGATGTACGACGCGCTCGTCGCCGGCGACTACGGCGTCTGGGAGAACACCAGCCTGGAGCAGGCCGAGAAGTCCGGGCAGCAGGAACTGCTCAACTGGTGGGCGCTGATGGGTGCGATGCGGGAACTGGGCCGCACGCCGAGCTGGTCCAGCTTCGCCGCGTCCAACATTTTCGTGTCCAACAAGGTTTTCGCCATCTACGACGGGCCGCAGCGGTGAAGCGCTACGACCTGACCGTCGTGGGCGCCGGGCCGGCCGGCTTGTTCGCCGCGTTCTACGCGGGCATGCGCGGATTGTCGGTGGCGATGGTGGACGCGCTGCCGGAGCCCGGCGGCCAGATCACCGCGCTGTACCCGGAGAAGTTCATCCGCGACGTGGCCGGCTTCCCGGCCATCCGCGGCCGGGAACTCGTCCGCGAACTCGTGGCCCAGGTCCAGCCGTTCGCGCCCGGGATGTTCCTCGGCCGGCAGGCCACCGACCTCGACGACCTGCCGGGCGGCCGGTTCCGGCTCCGGCTCGCCGACGGCACCGAACTCGACACCGGCGCCGTCGTCGTCACCGGCGGCATCGGCACCTTCACCCCGCGGAAACTGCCCTGCGGCGAAGAGTTCCTCGGCCGCGGCCTGAGCTACTTCGTGCACGACCCCGCCGAGCTCGCCCACAAGCGGGTCCTCGTAGTCGGTGGCGGCGATTCGGCCTTCGACTGGGCCGACGCGCTGCAGGACGTCGCCCAGGTGACGCTCGTCCACCGCCGCGACGGGTTCCGGGCGCACCAGCACACGGTCAACCGCGTCCTGGGCGGCCCGGCGGTCGTGCGTACCGGCACGGTCGTCGACGAACTGCGGGGCAACGGGCGGGTCCACCGCGCCGTGCTCCGCGACATCGCCGCCGGCACCCGCACCGAGATCGACTGCGACCACGTCGTCGCCGCGCTCGGGTTCGTCGCCAACCCCGGCCCCTTGCTGCGATGGGGACTGGCCGAACGCGACCGCAAAATCGTCGTCGACGCGGCCATGCGCACCTCTCGGCCGGGCGTGTTCGCCGCCGGCGACGTGTGCACCTACGACGGCCGCGTGCCGCTGATCGCGGTCGGCTTCGGCGAAGCGTCGACCGCGGTCAACCACGCGGCGGCTCACCTCGACCCCGCCGCTTCGACCTTCCCCGGGCACTCGACCGACGCCACGCCGGTCCCCGCCCCGGCCTGATCCAGGAGCACCACCATGGCTTTCGTGATCACCGATGCCTGCCTCGACGTCCTCGACCGCTCGTGCACCGAGGAATGCCCGGTCGACTGCATCTACGAGGGCGACCGCAAGATGTACATCAACCCGGTCGAGTGCATCGACTGCGGCGCCTGCGAACAGGTCTGCCCGACCGCCGCCGCCGTCGCCGACCGCGTCCTCACCGGCACCGAGGCGGCGTGGAACGTCGATGACAACGCCGCCTTCTTCACCCAGCCGCTGCCCGGCCGCGAGTCCCCGCTCGGTACGCCCGGCGGCGCCTCCCACCTCGGCACCGTGGGCGCCGACACCGCCGCCGTCGCCGCTCTCCCGCGCCGCTGACCCCCTGAAGGAGCACCGTGACCGCCACCCTGACCACCGGACGAGACCCCCGCACCGGCGCCGAACTGCCCGGCGGGGAACCGCCGAGCGACGACGCCGCCGTCGAGCAGGTCGTCGCCGCGGCGGCGACCGCCGCCCCCGCGCTCGACGCACTCGGCCGCAGCGGACGGGCCAGGCTGCTGCGCGCGTTCGGCCACGCCCTGGGGAACCGGCGCGACGACGTCGTGGCGATCGCCGACCGGGAGACCGCGCTCGGCGAGGCTCGGCTCGGCGGAGAACTCACCCGGACGAGCTACCAGTTCGCCTTCTTCGCCGACGTCCTCGAGGAGGGCAGCTACCTCGAGGCGACCATCGACCACGCCGGCCCCTCGCCGATGGGCCCCAGGCCCGACCTGCGCCGCATGCTCGTCCCGATCGGCCCGGTCGCCGTCTTCGGCGCGAGTAACTTCCCCCTTGCGTTCTCCGTCCCCGGCGGGGACACGGCGTCGGCGCTCGCCGCGGGCAACCCGGTCGTCGTCAAGGCCCACGGTTCGCACCCGGCCACCTCGCGGTTGGTGCACGAGATCCTGCGGGACGCCGCGGCCGAGGCGGGCGCTCCCGAGGGCACGATCGGCATCGTGTTCGGCCGCACGGCCGGCGAAGCCCTCGTCCGTCACCCGGCGGTGCGGGCGGTGGGCTTCACCGGCTCTCTCGGCGGCGGCCGGGCGCTGCTGGACGCGATCAACGGCCGGGATAACCCGATCCCCTTCTACGGCGAGCTGTCCAGCCTCAACGCCCTCGTCGTCACCGAAGCCGCCGCAGCCGAGCGGGCGGCCGAGATCGGTGCCGGGCTGGCCGCCTCGGTGACCGGGTCCGCCGGCCAGTTGTGCACCAAGCCGGGGCTCGTCCTGATCCCGGCCGGGCCCGCCGGGGACGCGGTGGTCGTCGCCACGGCACAGGGACTCGAGGGCATCGACGTCGTGCCCCTGCTCAACGAGCGGATCCACGCCTCCTACCTCGCCGACACCGAGCAGCTCCGCGCGGTCGCCGGGGTGTCCACTGTGGCCGAAGGTGACGCCGAGGGGAGCGGCTTCCGGGTAGCCCCGTTGCTGGTGTCGGCCGAGGCGGGCGCCCTGCCCGAGCAGGCACTCGCCGAGTACTTCGGCCCGGCGACGGTGCTCGTGCGGTACCGCACCGAGAACGAGCTGGCGGCCGTGATCGACCGCCTGCCGGCCTCGCTGACCGCGTCGGTGCACCTCGGCGGCCGGGAAGCCGCGCCACCGTGGATCGACGCGCTGCGGCACACCGCGGGACGTCTGGTGTTCAACGGCTACCCGACGGGGGTCGCGGTCAGCTGGGCCCAGCACCACGGGGGACCATGGCCTGCGACCAACAGCCTGTTCACCTCGGTCGGGGCGACCGCGATCCGCCGCTTCCTGCGGCCGGTGACCTGGCAGGACGCACCCGAGCAGGCGCTGCCGGACGAGCTGCGCGACACCCCCGCCGCCGGCCCGGTACCCCGCCGGGTGGACGGCGTGCTGCGGCTACCCGCCTGACCGGAACGGGCTGCCGCCGTCCTCCGCCGCGGCGGGGACACTCGGGCCGACCGTGCCCTCGGGCAGGGCCGTCCACGAGCCGAGCAGGGCCAGCGATTGCGCGGCCGCACTCCAGGGTTCGGCGTGGTACACCACCACGAGCAGGTTCGTCCCGGTGACGGCGAGCTTCTCTCGCTGGAGGCTCAGCTCGCCGAGCTGGGGGTGGTTCAGCAGCGTGGCCGCGCCTTCGCGGCGGTGGATGTCGTGGCGGGCCCAGAGCTTGCGAAACCGGTCGCTGGTCAGGGACAGCTCGCCGACGAGTTCGGTGAGACGGGGGTCGTCGGTGTCGCCGCCGATCACGGCCCGCAGCTGCGCCACGACGTCGGCGGTGCCCTGAGCCCAGTCGGGATGCAGCCGCGGGGCTTCGGGGTCGGTGAACAGCGCGCGCAGCCGGTTGACGCCGGGCGCCATGTGCGGCGACAGCGCGACGGCGAGCCGGTTGGCGGCCAGCACATCCATGTACTTGTTCTGCACGAACGCGGGCGCCGGCAGCGCATCGATCAGCCACTGGATGCCGGGCGGCACGCGTTCGGGGCGCGGGCGGGCGCGTCGCCGGGGCTTCGGCTGGGCGAGCTCACGCAGGTGGGCCGCGGCGTCCTCGTCGAGGCGCAGCACCTCGGCGAGGGCGTCGAGCACCTGGGACGAGGGGGTGTGGTCGCGTCCCTGTTCGAGCCGCAGGTAGTAGTCGGCGCTGATCCCGGCGAGCATCGCGACTTCTTCGCGGCGCAGCCCGGGCACGCGCCGCACTCCGGTGGGTCGGATGCCGGCGGACTCGGGGCTGACGAGTTCGCGGCGGGCCCGCAGGAATTCGCCGAGGGCTTTCGGCTCTTTCCGTGCGGTCATGGCTTCGACGATAACCGCGTCCGCCGGAGGGCGCCTGGTCCTGAGATACCCAGGAACATCCGGGCTCTGGCAGGCGCCACCGGATCGGCGCACGGTGGGGGAGAACGAAACGAGAAAGGAACCCGACATGGCACAGACGTGGTTCATCACCGGGGTGAACAGCGGATTCGGCCGGCACCTGACCGAGCAGCTGCTCGAGCGCGGGGACCGCGTGGCGGGCACCGTCCGCCAGGCCGGCTCGGTCAAAGACCTGGAGGAGAAGCACGGCGAGCGGTTCTGGGTCGGTCACCTCGACGTGACCGACACGGCGGCGGTGCGGGAGGTGGTCGACCGCGCGTTCACTGAGCTGGGACGCATCGACGTGGTCGTGAACAACGCCGGTTACGGCCTGTTCGGCGCCGCGGAGGAGCTCACCGACGAGCAGATCACCCACATCCTCGACACGAACCTGGTCGGCTCGATCCAGGTCGCCCGCGCCGCGCTGCCGCACCTGCGCGCGCAGCGCGGCGGGCGGATCATCCAGCTGTCCACCTACGGCGGGCAGGCCACGAACCCCGGTGCGTCGCTCTACCACGCGAGCAAGTGGGGCATCGAGGGTTTCATGGACTCCCTCGCCAAGGAGGTCGCTCCGTTCGGGATCGAGGTGACCATTGTGGAGCCGGGTGGCGCGCGCACCGAATTCCGGTTCGACAGCCTGCGCACGGCCGAGCCGATGCCCGAGTACGACGACACCCCGGCCGCGATGACCCGTGGTGCGGGCGACCGCAGCCGGCCCTCGCTGGGTGATCCGGCCAAGATGGCCGCGCGCATCATCGCGAGCGCCCCGCAGTCCCCGGCCCCGAAGCGGCTGGTGCTGGGCAGTGACTCCTACCGCTTCCTGCGCACCGCACTGTCGGAGCGTCTTGCCGACATCGAGGCGCAGCAGCACACCGCCGGTCAGACCGACTTCGCCGGATAGCTGTTCAGGGTTCGATCACCAGTTCGGCGATGCGGTCACCGTCCAAGGTGAACTGGAGGCGCAGGTCGACGACACCGCCGGGGAAGTCGCCTTGGAGGTGGTGCACCGCCACGTAGTGCTCGTTGTCCACGTGGTGAGCCGCCACCAGCGTCGTGGTGTAGGTGTACCGGCTCGCGGCGCGGTTCAGCCAGTTCCGGATCTCGTGCTTCCCGCGGTGGGTGCGGCCTTCGTCGGTGACGACGGCGTCGTCGGTGTAGCAGGCCAGTGCCGGGTCCAGGTCGCGGGCCTGGTCGACGGTCAGGTAGGTGGTGATCACGGCGGGCAGTGCGCGGGTGTCGATCGTTTCGCTCATGCCTGCCACGGTGGGGTCTCTCCCGGGGAGAGGGTCAAGGGTGCCAGAGTGGAGAGGTGTCCCGTGGATTGACGATCGGCGAGTTCGCGCAGGTGGCGCACCTGAGCGTGCGGACCCTGCGTCGCTACCACGAGTCCGGGCTGCTGGAGCCGGCCTCGGTCGACCCCGCCAGCGGCTACCGCTACTACACCGCTGATCAGATCCCGGCCGCGCAGGTGATCCACCGGCTGCGGGAGCTGGACGTGCCGCTGGCTGACGTCGCCAAGATCCTCGCCACCGAGGACCCGCAGGAGCGCGCGGGGCTGGCCGGCGGGCACCTGCGGCGGCTGGAAGAGGAGCTGAACCGCACCCGGGCGGCCGTGACGTCGCTGCGGCGGCTGCTGCGGCCCGACGCCGGCGAGCTGGACGTCGAGCTGCGCGCGGTGCCGTCGAGAACGGTCGCCGCGGTCGAGGGCGTCGTCGACCAGGACGAGGTGCTGTCCTGGTACGCCGAGGGGGGCGGGTGCGACCTGTGGAGTTGCCGGCCGCCGAACTCGCTGTCGTCGTCCATTGCGGACCGCACGACGACATCGACGTCACCTACGGTCGGCTCGGCGCCTGGGTGGTCGGGCACGCCCTCGCCGTGGCCGGTCCGGTCTCGGAGACGTACCTGGTCGGTCCGCGCGACGATCCGGATCCGGCGGCTTGGCGGACCGAGATCGGCTGGCCGGTGTTCCGGCTTTCGCTCCCGCCGCAGGACGGCCCGGCGGAACCGGCCTGAGGGTTGTTCACCACCGAGCGCCGGGAATGAGCGCGGCGAAGCTCTCCACCGCAGCGGGTGACGAGGGCGTTGGCCCACGAACGGCAGCGGCGACCCAGTCGGGGGTGTCGTCATCGGTGATCGACAGCCGCACCAGCCCCTCCGCTTCCGGTTTGCGCGCCATCGAGGCAGGCAACACGGTCACCGCGAGGTCGCGCTGGACCAGGCTCAGCAGGGCGTGCACGTCGTTGACCGAGAACACGCTGTGCCGGTGGAGCCCGCGGTCGCCGAACACCTCGTCGAGGATCCGCCGAATCGCCCAGGTCTCGTGCAGGTCGGCGAACGCGTCCTTCGCCAGGTCGGCCCACTCGACCTCGGTTCGGTGGGCCAGCCGGTGCCCGGGGTGGCACACGGCGACCAGGGACTCCCGGCCGATCTCGGCGTGGGTGAGCCGGCCGGGCCGCAGCGCGGTGGCCGATCCGGGGCGGGAGCCGCCGGCGACGAGCCCGATGTCGAGCTGCCCGGCGTGCAGTCGCTCCCACAACAGGTCGGAACCGTGCTGTTCGAACCGGATCTCCACGCCGGGGTGCCGTTGGTGAAAGGCGGCCAGCAAGTCCGGGAGGTCCAGCAAGTCCCCAAGGCACTGCTCGCTGCCGACCCGCAGCGTTCCGGTGAGGACGGTCGCCGTGCGGGCGACGGCGGATCGGCCCGCTCGCCCGGAGGCCAAGATCGCCTGTGCGTGGGGGAGGAACGCGGCCCCGGCGTCGGTCAGGCCGACCGACCGGGTGGTGCGAGAGAAGAGCTTCGCGCGCAGGTCGTTCTCGAGCCGGCGGATCGAGGCGGACAACCCGGACTGCGTCACTTGGGCGAGCTCGGCGGCCCGGGTGAAGTTGCCTTCTTCAGCCACCGTGACGAAGTGTTCGAGCTGCCTCAGGTCCATCTTCCCGGCTCCCTTCCCGTTGTCGCCTGGCCACATCATCGATTTTCGCCCGGTCCGGCGCTGTTCGCAGCCTATGGAGCCGCTGGTGGCAGCCCATTGTCCACGTGCGGTTGTTGGTCCCAGTGAGAAAGGTTGTTGGACGTCGACCGGTCTTTCGGCGCATCGTCGAAGACGTGACGCCGGAGACGGCACAACACCACGGAAGGGAATCTCGATGAAGTACCGTCAGCTCGGCAACTCGGGCCTTCGCGTGTCCGAGCTCGTTCTGGGCACATTGAACGTCGGGCACCACGAGGACTTCGCCGCCCTGGGCGGGCTGGGCGAGGAGGCCGTGCGCCGACTGGTAGACATCGCGCTCGACGCCGGGGTCAACATGATCGACACGGCGGACCTGTACTCCCACGGCGAAGCGGAGGAGATCGTCGGAGCCGCGTTGAAGGGCCGTCGCGACGACGTGCTGGTCGCGACGAAAGCCCGCTTCCCGACCGGCAACGGACCGAACGACGCCGGTTCCTCCCGGTTCCACCTGATCCGAGCGGTCGAGAACTCGTTGCGCCGCTTGGGCACCGACCATGTCGACCTGCTGTACCTGCACCAGTGGGACGGCGAGACGCCGGTCGAGGAGACGTTGCAGACACTGGACCAGCTCGTCCGGGACGGCAAGGTTCGCTACAGCGGCCTGTCGAACTTTTCTGGTTGGCAGGTCACCAAAACGCTGGCGGTTGCCCGCGAGCACCGCTTCGCCCCGCCCATCGCCCAGCAGATCTACTACACGCCCGAGGCGAGGGAAGCCGAGTACGAGATCCTGCCCGCGGCCGCGGACGCCGGCCTGGGCACCCTCATCTGGAGCCCGCTCGGGCAGAGCCTGCTCACCGGCAAGGTCCGGCGCGGCCGCCCGGTCCCACCGGGTACGCGGCAGGGAACCGACTGGCCAGAGCCGTTCGTCACCGACCGGGAGCGCGCCTACGACATCATCGACGTCCTCGTCGAAATCGCTGAAGGCCGCGAGATTTCGGTCGCTCAAGTGGTCTTGGCCTGGCTGCTGGCCCGGCCTGGCATCACCGGCGCGGTGTTCGGGGCCCGCGACGAGGAGCAGTTGTGCGACGATCTCGCCGCAGTCGACGTCGAACTGACCGCCGAAGAAACAGCGCGGATCGAGCAAGTCGGACGCCCCGCGGCGCAGTATCCATTCTGGCACCGGGCTTCGCTGGCGACAGACCGACCCGACAAGGGTGAGGCGCCCTACCTGCCGGGATACGCGGCCGCCCTGCACGCCGACTGAGCTCTGTCGCTCAGCGGTTGAGCGGGGGCAGAAGGATACCGCCTTGGGCGTCAGTCCTGTCTATCTCGTCGAACATTACGTCGGATGAACCCGCCACGTGCCTGCGTCACGCAGCTGGCAGCGGCGATTCTCATGGCGCGCCAAGGCTGTCGGAAGAGGACGGCTCGCCAGGTCACGGGAAGCTTGCGGACTCCGTCGACCGTAGGCCCGGCGCAGAGCCGAACATCGGCCAGAGATCGTCTCTAGTTACGAAGTTCGTCCGTGGGTCGGGGTGTTGGGCTGTGGACTGAACGTCGCGCAGCTCGACTGTCGACGCGGAGGTCGAAGCATCATGGTTACGAGGGTGGACGATATTTGCCGACTGTCCTAAATGTGGGTTCAGTCAGAACTTCCTACAGTCCGGTCTCGTCGCTTCCGGCGAGGCTCGCTTGGCTGTTGAGATGAAGCTCAACCCACTCCAGCTGAGCAACCAACTGTCGCGAAAGGTCGGGGTCCCTGCGGGGTGCGGCCATAGGACCGTAGTGCTCGGATTTCTCCACTTGCTCAAGTTGAGCGCACCCTGATCTGACGGGACGGTCGGAGGCAGGGAGTCGTGATGGCGGAGCATGGCGTCTGGAAGCGTTGTGGATGTGTCGATCCGGAGACGAAGCGTCCGTATGGTCCGCGCTGTCCCCGCTGAATGCGCGGGGGCACGGCAGCTGGTATTTCACGGTGGAGTTGCCGGGACAGCGCGATAGCGGCCGGTGCCGGCTGCGGCGTGGCGGGTTTTCGTCGCGGGCGGCGGCTGTGCAGGCTCAGCGGTATTGGCGAGGTGAGGATGTCGATCCTGACCTCAGTCTGGTGACGATGGGGCAGTGGCTGGATATCTGGCTGGCCACCCGTCACGCGATTCGTCCTGCAACGCGGAGGATCTACACCCAGCTCGTGCGGGACTACCTCAGGCCCGGCCTCGGGAACGTCGCACTGGCGGAGCCGACGATCGGACGAGTGCAGGCGATGTTCACGAGCCTGCTGCGAGCGAACGCCAGTCGGGTCCGGCCGTTGTCGGCGACGACGTTGCAGCGGATACGTGAGGTGCTGCGAGCGGCGCTGAACGGGGGGATCCGGCGTGGGTTGATCACCAGCAACCCGGCGCGGTGGGTGGAGCTGCCGTCGCCGCGGCGGCCGCGGGCGGTGGTGTGGACGGAGGCGCGGGTGGCAATGTGGCGGGCGACCGGGGAGCGTCCGCCGGTGGCGGTGTGGACGGCTGAGCAGACGGCCGCGTTCCTCCGGCACGCCGGGTCGCATCCGTTGCATGCGGTGTTTCACGTTGCGGCCCTGACGGGGCTGCGGCGTGGTGAGGTCCTTGGCCTGCGCTGGTGTGACCTCGACCTGGCTGGAGCGTCGCTGACGGTGACTCATCAGATTCAGGAGCGGAACGGTCGGGCGGTGATCTGTCTGCCGAAGTCCGCGGCCAGCGGCCGCGCGGTGTCCCTGGATCGGGGCACGGTCGCGCTGCTGGTCCGGTTGCGGTCTGCGCAGCGCCGTGAGGGGGGTGGAACTGCTGACGGGTGGGTGTTCGCGCGGGAGAACGGCAGTCACTGGAGCCCGAGCTACGTGTCGCACACGTTCCGACGGCTGATCGAGAAGGCCGATTTGCCACCGGTGCGGTTCCACGACCTGCGCCACGGCGCGGCGACGCTGTCCCTGGCCGCCGGCAACGACCTGAAGACCGTGCAGGCACTGCTCGGTCACGCCAGCATCGTCCTTACCGCGGACACCTACACCAGCGTGCTCCCGTCGCTGGCTCAGGCTTGTGCGGAGGCAACCGCGAGCTTGGTTCGCCGCGCGGGCTACGACCGGGGACGGAAGATCTGCAGGTCAGGTGCTATGCCTCCCCGGCAAGGGCGACGTCGAGCCGTTGGACACGGTCCGCGCTTCATCCGCGCTGGCGGGACTCTGGGCCGGACCCACGGCGGCCCCAGCGCGGACTCACAGATCAACAAAGCCCACCGACAGCGACCCTGAAACTGCAGGGAAACCGTTGGTGGGGTTTGCTTTCCAGCTGTGCGCCATCAGGGACTCGAACCCCGAACCCGCTGGTTAAGAGCCAGCTGCTCTGCCAATTGAGCTAATGGCGCTTGGTGCTTCCCGCCGCTTCGGTCTCCCTCGGCGACGTGAGAAAGATTAGCAGGCTGTTCAAGCCCCGTTTCAGGGGGGTCCCCTTTCCGCGCAGCACCCGACAGCCACCCGCCCGGCAGCCTCCCTACCTGCACCTTCGCACCCCGCTCCACCCAGCGCAACCCCCGCCGTCGGCCGACGGCATCTCCGCACACGACCACCCCGTGACCACCATCACCCTCCGTGGCGATCTCCCGCACGCAACCGTCCACCAGTCCCCTGTGGACGGTGCACCCGGCAACCACACGGGATGGGGGGCCAGGGGGCTTGCCCCCTGGCGGGGGTCTGGGGGCTCGACCCCCAGAAAAAGGCGAAACCCCAGCCTGGGGGAGGACCCGCAAGGGTCCGACCAAACTGGGGTGATGGGGTGAGCGACGGGTTTCGAACCCGCGACCTCCTGGACCACAACCAGGTGCTCTACCAGCTGAGCTACGCCCACCATGCGCGAGGGATCTCACGATCACCTTGCTGAAAGCTATCGTAGCGTGCCCTCGCGACGGGTTTTCACGGGGTCAGCTTCGATGCCGTTCCTGCACTTCGGCGGCGGCGGCCTTGGCTTGTTCGCTGGTCGGGCCGGGTTGGGGGACGAAGGCGACGCTGCGGTAGTAGTCGAGTTCGCCGATGGACTCCTTGATGTCCGCGAGGGCGCGGTGGGCGAGGCCCTTCTCCGGCTTGGCGTAGTAAATGCGCGGGTACCAGCGGCGGACGAGTTCCTTGACCGACGAGACGTCGACCATGCGGTAGTGCAGGTGGCTGTCGAGGGCCGGCATGTCGCGGGAGATGAAGCCGCGGTCGGTGGCGATGGAGTTGCCCGCCAGGGGTGCCGTGCCGGGGTCGGGGACGTGCTCGCGGATGTAGTCGAGCACGCGTTGCTCGGCTTCGGCGAGGGTGACCGTGGAGGCGCGGACCTCTTCGGTGAGCCCGGACTTGGCGTGCATGTCGTGGACGACCTGCGGCATGCCGTCGAGCGTGGTGTCGTCGGTGTGGATGACGATGTCGACTCCGTCGCCGAGCACGTTGAGGTCGGCGTCGGTCACCAAAGCGGCTATTTCGATCAACGCGTCCTTGCCGAGGTCGAGCCCCGTCATCTCGCAGTCGATCCAGACTAGGTGGTCGGTCACCCGGACAACCCTAACCCGACACGGGGATATCAGCGGGGTTACCTGCGCATTCGGCGCGTTACGCTCGGGCAGCCAGGTGAAACCGTGTGATTTCGGACTCGGAACGGGGTGCGGCCAGTGGCCGAGCAGGGGTCGGGGCCTGCGGCGCAGATCGCGCAGGGGTACGTGAGTGAGGGCGCCGCGGTGGAGCTGGGCGCCGTCGTCATCGACGGGCAGGCCGACGCGGCGGCGGCCGTGCGGCTGCCGTTGGCGACCCTGAACCGGCACGGGCTGGTCGCGGGCGCGACCGGTACCGGCAAGACGAAGACGTTGCAGCTGATCTCGGAGCAGCTGTCAGCCGCCGGGGTTCCCGTCGTGCTGGCGGACGTGAAGGGCGACCTTTCGGGCCTGTCGGCGGCCGGGGAGGCGAACGACAAGCTCACCAAGCGCGCGCAGGAGCTGGGCGACGACTGGGCGCCGGCCGCGAGCCCCGTGCAGTTCCTGTCGCTGGGCACCGGCGGCAAGGGCTCGCCGATCCGCGCGACGATCACGAGCTTCGGCCCGGTGCTGCTGGCCAAGGTGCTGGAGCTGAACGAGACGCAGGAGTCGACGCTCGGTCTCATCTTCCACTGGGCCGACCAGTGCGGGTTGGCGCTGCTCGACACCAAGGACCTGCGGTCGGTGATCACCCACCTCACCAGCGACGAGGGCAAGGCCGACCTCAAGGGCATCGGCGGCGTCTCCGCGGCGACGGCCGGCGTCATCCTGCGCGCACTGTCCAATCTGGAGGCCCAGGGCGGTGAGGACTTCTTCGGCGAGCCCGAGCTCGACGTCCACGACCTCATGCGCCAGCAGGACGGCAAGGGGGTCGTCACGCTGCTGGAGCTGGACAACCTCCAGTCGAAGCCGGCGCTGTTCTCGACGTTCCTGATGTGGCTGCTGGCCGAGCTGTTCGAGGAGCTGCCGGAGGAGGGTGATCTCGACAAGCCGAAGCTCGTCTTCTTCTTCGACGAGGCGCACCTGCTGTTCAACGACGCGTCGAAGGCGTTCCTGGAGCGCATCGAGCAGACGGTGAAGCTGATCCGGTCGAAGGGCGTCGGCGTCTTCTTCTGCACGCAGCTGCCCACGGACATCCCGAACGCCGTGCTGTCGCAGCTCGGTGCGCGGGTGCAGCACGCGTTGCGCGCGTTCACACCGGACGACCAGAAGGCCCTGGTCAAGACGGTCAAGACGTACCCGAAGACGCCGCACTACGACCTCGAATCGGCGCTGACGTCGCTGGGGATCGGCGAGGCGGTCGTCACGGTGCTGTCGGAGCGGGGCGCGCCGACGCCCGTCGCGTGGACGCGGCTGCGTGCGCCGCGGTCGAAGATGGGCTCGATCGGCGCCGAGGCGGTCGCGGCGGCGGTCACGGGCTCGGATCTGCAGGCGAAGTACGCGGAAACGATCGACCGCGAGTCCGCGTACGAGAAGCTGGCCGCGAAGGTGGCTCCGCCCGCCGAAGCGGAGGCGCCGGCGGAAGCGTCGCCCGCGCCGAAGCCGGGCAAGGAGGAGCCGGGGTTCATCGAGCAGACGATGGCCAACCCGGCGGTGAAGTCGTTCATGCGCTCGGCGGCCTCGGCGCTGGGCCGCGAGATCACGCGCGGGCTGTTCGGCAACCGGCGGCGCTGAATACCTGACACGGGGTGGCAGGTATGGCGGGTTGAGTGGGCGTCGACGCCTCACCGATCGGAAGGACCAGGGTCATGACCACCGCCACCGCGACGTTCGAGCTCGACCAGTGGGAACCGCAAACCCAGGACGAGGCGGGTGGCACCGAGTTCGCGCGGGTCGCCATCGCCAAGACGTTCACGGGTGCGGTCGAAGGCACCAGCAGCGTCGAAATGCTGACGGCCTCGAACGCGGTTGCGCGCGCGTACGTCGCCTTCGAGCGCCTGTCGGTGTCCGTCGACGGGCGCAAGGGCTCGTTCGTGCTGCGGCACACCGCCGGTGACGAAGGCCTGTCGCTGGTGATCTTGGCGGGTTCGGGAGCGGGCGAGCTCGAGGGGATCTCGGGGTCCGCGGCGATCACGATGGACGAGGCCGGTCAGCACACCTTCACGCTGACCTACGACCTCCCGGCTGCGTGAAAGCCGCTCTCCCGGGACCCCGAATCCCTGGGAGAGCGGCTTTCACCGTGGTTTCCCCGCCAAACCCCGAATCGGGCGAGGAAGGTCGGACGGGCCGCCCCGACCGCGGTCCGTCCGGCGTTCTGCGTCAGCCGTTGACGATCTGGTCGACGATCGTCTTGGCGTCGTTGATCGGGATGGCGAAGCCGATCCCGACGCTGCCTGCCGCGCCGTTGGCCGAGGCCGTCGGGCTGTAGATCGCGGAGTTGATGCCGATCACCTGGCCCTGGGCGTTCACGAGCGCGCCGCCCGAGTTGCCCTGGTTGATCGAGGCGTCGGTCTGGATCGCGGTGTAGCTGGGGCCGTTGTCGGACTCGTTCGACGTCCGGCTGAACGGCGACTCCTGCTGCTGCTCGCCCCCGCCGACGTCGGACAGCGGCCGGTTCAGCGCGCTGACGATGCCGGTGGTCACGGTGTTCTGCAGCCCGCCCGGCGAGCCGATGGCGATGACCTCCTGGCCGACGACGAGCTTGCTCGAGTCGCCGAGGCCGGCGGCGGTGAGCCCGCTCGCGCCCTTGGCCTGCAGCACGGCGATGTCGCCCTTGGTGTCGGCGCCGAGCACGCTGGCCTGGTACTTCTTGCCGTCCGACGTGGTGATCGTGACGTCGCCGACCGCGCCGCTGACCACGTGCGCGTTGGTGAGGATCCGGCCGTCGGAGGTCAGGATGACCCCCGAGCCGATGGCCTCGCCCTGGCCGGTTTCGACGTTGACCTGCACGACGCTCGGCGTCACCTTCGCCGCGACCTGGCTGACGTCGCCGGTGGCGGTGGAGTTGCTGACCGTCTGGCCGGTGATGGCCGACGACGTCGCCGTCGGCGAAGCCACCGACGTGGTGGTCAGCCCGACGATCGCGGCGCCGGCGCCGCCGCCGATCAGCGCGGCGGCGAGCGCGGTCGCGCCCACCACGGCGGCGAGCTTGCCGCCCCGGCGCCGCGGCGGGGCGGCCTGCGGCGCCGGCTGCGGCTGCTGCGAGAAGAGCGGGTTCGGCGCGGCCTGCTGCTGGTAGCCGTACTGGGCGTACGGGTAGGGGTGCTGGGGGTTGTGGTGCGGCTGGTGCCCACCGGGTGAGGCGGGGCCGGGCCGACTCTCGTTCTCGGTCATGGCACCAGGTTCGCCGCCGCGGTTGTGAGAACCCTGTGGAAACACCTGCGGCTTTGCTGAGAAGAATCTCCTGAGAATCCTCAGGCGTTCCTCAGCGGGAATCCGTGGGTTTCAGTCGAAGAAGGCCGGGACGTCCAGCGCACCTCCCGCCGCCTCGAACTCGTCGTGCACGGCTTTGCGCAGCGCTTCGTCGGCGAGGTAGTCGGCGGCCGTGAGCGCGAGCCCGAGCGCGCCGTCGACGACGGCTTTATCGCCCGACGGTGACCCCGCGGCTTCCGCGAACTCCTTGGTGTGCAAGGCAACCGTGCTGCCGGACACGGCGATCATCGGGTGCAGCGCGGGCATCCGGTACGACAGGTTGCCCAGGTCTGTGGAGCCCGTGAGGAACTCCGGCACGATGCCCGGTGGCAGCGGCTTGCGGCCGGTGCCGAGCTGGTTGGCCGTCCAGCGGGCGGCGAGTGTGGTGTTGAACCGGATCGGGAGGTACGCCGGCTGCGAATCCCACGTCAGTTCCACGCCGCAGCCGGTCATTTCCGCGGCGCCGTGGGCGATCGCGGTCATCCGCTTCGCGAGGTCCCGCAACGTTTCCGGGTTGGCCGAGCGGAGGTAGAACAGCAGCGCGGCGCGTTCGGGGATCACGTTGGGGCGGGCGCCGCCGTCGGTGAAGACGCCGTGCACTCGGTCGCTCGAGGGCAGCTGCTGGCGCAGCCCCGACACACCCTGGTACGCGAGCACGGCGGCGTCGAGTGCGTTGCGGCCCATGAACGGCTGCGCCGACGCGTGCGCGCCGACGCCGTGGAACACCATCTCCAGCTGGCGCCGCCCGAGGAACGGGTGCAGCGCGATGTCGTGGCTGAACGGGTGCAGCATGATCACGGCGTCGACGTCGTCGAACACCCCGGCGCGCGCGAGCGTCTCCTTGCCCCCACCGCCTTCCTCCGCGGGCGTGCCGATGAGGGAGACGCGGCCGCCCAGTCGTCCGGCCACGGTGGCCGCGCCGAGGAACCCGCCCGCGCCGGTCGTGCAGATGACGTTGTGCCCGCACGCGTGGCCGAGCCCGGGCAGCGCGTCGTACTCCGACAGGACGGCGATGTGCGGGCCGCCGGTGTCCGGGGTACTCGCGCGCAACGCCGTGTCGAGGCCGCCGAGGCCGACGGTGACCTCGTGGCCGTGGGCGCGCAGGAGTTCGGCCAGAGCGCCGACGGACCGGTGCTCGGCGAAGCCCTCTTCCGGGTGGGCGTGCAGGTCTTGGCTCAGGGCAACGAGTTCGTCGGCCCGAGCCCGGACTTCCTGTTCGACCGCGGCGCGCACGCCGGCGTCGGCTCCGGTGTGGTCGGAGCCGAGGGGCTCGGCGTTCGCGACGGCTTCGGCCGTGGCTTCGATGAGGGCGCGGAGGTGGGAGTCGTCGGGCGGGACGGGAGCGGCGTCGGTCATGCGGGGATGCTAACGCCGGGCACCGACAAAGTGGATCAGTTCTCGTCGGGGAGCTTGCCGGCGACGATCTGGGTGACGCCCGGGAACCGTTCGGCGACCACGAGAAATCCCCGGGCGCGCAACGCGGCCGCGATTTCGCCGCGGTCGAACATCCGCTGCCCGCTGAGGATCCCGCCGACCGTGTCGGCGATTCGCGCGGGTTGCCAGTCGCGGCGCGCGCTCGTGAGGAGCACGAGGCGGCCGCCGGGGCGCAGGATGCGCGCGAAGGAGTCCAGGGCGCGTTCGGGCTCCGCGAGCATGTGGAGGGCGGCGAAGCAGCAGATCGCGTCCACTGTGGAGGGTGGGAACGGCGGCTCGACGGCGTCGGCGCGGAGGTAGGCGACGTTGGCGGGGTCCGGGGTTTCGGCGACGGCGCGGGTGAGCATCGAGGGGGCGCCGTCGAGGCCGATGGCGAGGCCCTCGGTGCCGACGGCTTCGCCGAACGCGCGCGTGAAGCGGCCGGTGCCGCACGCGACGTCCAGCGCGAGCTGCCCCGGGCGCAGCGCGAGCAGTTCGACGGCGAGGCGGATCTCGCCGGCCATGCTCGGACCGAAGGGGCCCAGGAACAGGCGGCCGAACGCCGGGCGCCAGTAGTTCTCGTAGATCCGGGGGAGCAGGTTCGTGCGCATCACGCGCTGGGTGAGCCCGGTGGTGGGCCCGGCCTGGGGCGCGTCGCCGAGGACGTCGAGGTAGCCCGCTTCGGCCGGTTTCGCGGGGGTGTCGAGCAGGTCAGCGAGCCGGTCCTGGGCGGTCGGGTGCATGGTCACCGGCGCTCCTTCCGTTCGGGATACCGGCAGTATGCCAAAGCTGTCACATCCACGATCGAGTGAAGATCCGGCCGATCAGGTGTTCGAGACCTCGGTTTGTCGGTGCCCGTTCCTAGCGTCTTCCCCACGGTCTCCGACTCCCGGAGCCCGCAGAGGAGGGAACCACGATGACCGCACCGATCCTGCTGCCCATCCCCGTGCCGACCGGCGAAATCGCCGTGCGCGGGCCGTTCGACCTGACCGCCGCGAGCCGCTACCTGGCCGGCTTCGGCCCCGCCGGGCGACCCGACGCCGCGGTGGAGCCGGGTGTCCTGCGGCTGGCTTTCCCCGTCGACGGCGTCTGGACCCACGCCGGTGCCACGATCCGCCAGAGATCGCCGGGCACGGTGGAGGTCGAGGTGTCGGCGCCGGTCGACGTCGCGCCGCGGGTGATGACGCAGGTGAGCCGCATGCTGTCCCTCGACGTCGACGCGGCTGGCCTGCCCGACGTCGACCGGCGCGATTCGGTGGCCGCGCGTCTTCGGGCGTCCTGGCCGGGGCTTCGGCCGGTGCTGTTCTCGTCGCCGTACGAGGCGGCGTGCTGGTCGGTGCTCTCGCAGGGGATGCGCTTCACCCAGGCCATGAAGCGCCGCCGCCTGCTGGCCGAACGGCACGGCCGCATCGTCGACGTGGGCGAGTACCAGGTGGTCTCGTTCCCCGCGCCGGCGGCACTGGCCGAGCTGGCGTCGGAGGAGGGCCTCGCCGATTTCCGCGTCGCCCGCTTGCGCTCGGTCGCCCAGGCCGCCCTGGACGGCCGCCTCGATCCGGCCGCGCTCCGCGGGGTGCCGGTGCCCGAGGCGCTGGCCGGGTTGTGCGCGATCCCCGGCCTCGGCCGCTTCTCCGCCGAGCAGATCCTCATCCGCGCCGTCGGCCACCCCGACCTGTTCCCCCGTGCCGACGGCCGCCTGCACGCCGCGATGCGCGAGGAGTACGGCCTTCCGGACTCCGTCCCGCCCGACCAGCTCGAACGCTTGGCGGACGACTGGCGCCCGTACCGCAGCTGGGTCGCCCTCCTCTTCCGCGCCACCCGGGATGCCGTGCCGCCGGAAGCGCAGGGTGCCGCACCGGAGACGGTCTCGGCCCCGGTCGGGGAGGTGGCGGTGGGCTGATCTCCGTGGGCGCGCCGCGGCCGGGCCTGGCCGGCCGGTTGCGGTGCGGCCGGGATCAGTGAGGTCGCTTCGTTGCGACCGGTGACGGGTGGGCGAAGGCAGCCAGCGGGTGAAGGCGAGGCCGGATTGACGAAAGGAGAGTGCATGGAGTGAGCCGCGGCCCATAGCGAAACCGGACACGGCGGGGTGCGGCGGGCACTAACAGCGGTCAGATGTCGCCTGTGGTGAGGTGTGCGCGTGATTTCGCGTGTGTTCGACGCCTCGTCCGTGGTCACCACTCCGGCGTTGGCCGGTGAGTGGGGGCGGGTGGCCGACGTGCCCGGAGCGGTCGGTGACGCGCTCACGCAGGCCAACACCCCCGCGGCGATCACGCTGGTCACCGGTGGCGTGGCGCTGCTGGTCGTGCTGGCCGGGGGCACGCCGTGGCGGTTCGCGCGCAACGTGATCACCATCGTGCACGAGGCGGGGCACGCGCTGGCCGCCGTGCTGGTCGGGCGGCGGTTGCGGTCGATCAAGCTGCACTCGGACACCTCGGGCGTCACCGTGTCGCGTGGCAGGCCGGAGGGGCCGGGGATGGCGTTCACGGCGCTGGCCGGATACGTCGCGCCGTCGGTTCTGGGGCTCCTGTTCGCGAGCCTGGTCGGGCAGGACTTCATCACCGCGGTGCTGGTGCTGGTCGCCGTGTTGCTGCTGGGTGTGCTGATCATGGTGCGCAACGCGTACGGCGTGTTCACCGTGGTCGCGAGTGCCGTCGTGCTGGGGCTCGTGGCGCTGGTGGCGCCGCCGGTGGTGCAGGCGCCGTTCGTGTACCTGCTGACGTGGTTCCTGTTGTTCGGCGGGGTCCGGCCGGTGGTGGAGCTGCAGGTCAAGCGCCACCGCGGGCAGGCGCGCGATTCGGACGCCGACCAGCTGAGCCGGCTCACGGCGGTGCCCGCCGTGCTGTGGGTGCTGGTGTTCGTGGTGCTGACGGTCAGCTGCCTGGTGGCGGGCGGGCTCTGGCTGTTGCAGCCGATCGTCGTCTGAGCGTGACCGCGGGCCGTGGAGTGCCACCGGTGTGTGACGGGCGTCCCGAGGGGTGAGCCCGCCGTCTCCCGATGTGGGCGTTGCGGCAGACTATATGTCTGCCGAACGCGCGGAGGGAGACGACGATGGACGAGGTCACGAAGGCCGTCGAGGAGTGCGCGCGGGCGGCCAAGCTGGCCGCGCCGTCGCTGGCCAGAGCCACCGAGGCGGCCGTGGACGCGGCGCTGGTGGGCATGGCGGAGCGGCTCGTCGAGCACCGCGAGGAGGTGCTCGACGCGAACCAGGCCGACGTCGCCAAGGCGCGCGAGGACGGGATGAGTGCCGGCCTGCTCGACCGGCTGACCATCACGCCCGAGCGGCTCGACGGCATGGCCGAGCAGCTGCGGCTGCTGGCGGGTGCGCCGCACCAGGAGCGGACCGTCGAGGTGTCCACGTTGGACGGCGGGCTGCGGCTGGTGGAGCGGCGGCGGCCGGTGGGCGTCATCGGTGCGAACTACGAGGCGCGGCCCAACGTGACGGTCGACGTGGCGTCGCAGCTGGTGAAGTCGCGCAACGCCGGCGTGCTGCGCACCGGCTCGGCGGCGCTGGGCTCGGCGCAGCGGCTGCGGGACACGGTCATCGCGCCGGCGCTCGCGGCGGCCGGGATCGACCCGGACGTGGTGCAGCTGGTGCCGCGCGTCGAGCGGGAAGCGGCGTCGGCGCTGGTCCGGCTGCCCGGGCTCGTGCCGCTGGTGATCCTGCGCGGCAGCGGTGACAGCACGCGCGCGCTGGCCACCGAGGCGGCGGTGCACGGCGTGCGGACGCTGGCCCACGCGGACGGTGGCGGCGTGCTGTACGTCGACGCGGCGGCCGACGCGGGCAAGGTGCGCGACCTCGTGTTCGCGAGCCTCGACCGGCTGGGCGTGTGCAACCGGCTCAACCTGCTGCTCATCCACGACGACGTGCACGACGCGGTGTGGCCGTCGATCAGCGCGGCGCTGGCCGAGCGCGGCGTCACGCCGTCGCTCGCGCCGCACGAGCACGCCATCGGCTACGAGTGGGCGCTGGACTCGGACCGTGAGGCGACCGTGACGGTCGAGCGCGTGACCGGGCTCGAGCAGGCCGTGGAGATCGCGAACGAGCGCACGTCCGGCCTCGCGGCGGGCATCGCCACCGAGGACGAGACGGCGGCGGGCGCGTTCTTCGACGGCTACACCGGCACGGGCGTGTTCTGGAACGCGCCGACGCGGCTGCTCGACGGCTTCAAGCTGCTCGCCGTGCCCGAGACCGGGATCAACCTCGACCGCGTGCCGGGGCCGCGGGGGCCGGTGACGTACACCGACCTGTACGTGCGGCAATACGCCGTTCAACCCGCATGAGCAGCCGCCCGCACGTCGTGCTGTCGGCGGCCCAGTCGCTCGACGGGTACCTGGACGACGCGAGCACCGCGCGGCTGCTCCTGTCCAATGAGGACGACTTCGCGGAGGTCGACCGGCTGCGCGCCGACGCCGATGCGATCCTCGTAGGCGCGAACACGGTGCGGGCGGACAACCCGCGGCTGCTCGTGCGTTCGCCGGAGCTGCAGGCCGAGCGGGTCGCTGCGGGCCGGCCGGAGCAGCCGACCAAGGTGACCGTGACGAGCAGCGGCAAGCTCGATCCGGCGTCGCGGTTCTTCACGGTCGGTGCCGCGCCGAAGCTCGTCTACGCACCGCCGGTGGCGGTCGACGGCTTGCGGGACGTCGCGACGATCGTCGACGCGGGCACGCCGCCACGGCTGGAGCGCATCCTCGACGACCTCGGCGAACGCGGCGTCCGCCGCCTGCTCGTGGAGGGCGGTGGGGCCGTGCACACGCAGTTCCTCGAAGCCGGCCTCGCCGACGAACTGCGCCTCGCCATCGCGCCGACGCTGGTCGGCGACCCGCGTGCGCCGCGTTTCCTCGGGCCGGGCGCGTTCCCGCGGCCGTTGGAGCTGGATGAGGTGCGCCGCCTCGGCGACGTCGCGGTGCTGCACTACCGCACCACCACCGAGCCGACCTCGATCGACGTGCTGCGCTTGCGCCAGGCCATCGACCTGGCCGACGAGTGCCCGCCGAGCTCGACCTTCCGGGTCGGCGCCGTCATCGCCGCTCCCGACGGCACGGTGCTCGCCACCGGCCACTCCGGCGAGGGCGAGCCCCACAACCACGCCGAGGAAGCCGCCCTGGCGAAGCTCCGCGCGGACGACCCCCGCCTGGCCACCGCGACGATGTACAGCTCGCTCGAACCGTGCAGCTCCCGCGCGTCGCACCCGAAGAGCTGCACGCAGCTGATCCTCGAAACGCCGATCCCGCGCGTCGTCATCGCCTGGCGCGAGCCCTCCCTCTTCGTCGAGGCGGAGGGCGTCGAACTCCTCGCCGCGGCGGGCCGCAAGGTCATCGAGGTGCCCGCGCTGGCCTCCGAGGTCCGCCGCGCCAACACCCACCTGCCCGGCATCCGCCCCTGACCGCGCTCGCTCTTCGCCCACCGCGAAACCCCGGCGCGATGGTCCCACTCGCGCGCGTTCGACAGGGCGCCGGCCGCGCCACACGTGGGAGAATGGAATCCGGGGGTCCCCTTGGGAAGGGATGAACGGTCCCTTCATCCGCACGACAGAAGAAGGCCCGAGCTTCCACGGCGGATTGCGCTACTTCAGCGGTACTGGTGCGGCTACCAATGGCCCTTGAGTGGCTTGGTCTCGCATTCGGCTGAGCCGTGGCGGGAGTCGGGCCGTGCGCTACTGCGCGGTGAGATCCGCGATGTACCGCACGCCCAAGGCGGTGACAGTGCGGCGGGCTGCGATGGTGCCGGGACATCTTCGTTCCGTTGGCCCAGTGGGCTTCTCGTGCCGCCCGTGAGGTCGGTGCGTCGCAAGGGTTGGCCGGTGGGCGCCGAGCGTGGGAAGATCTTCAGCCGTTCGCGCGCGAGGAACTGCTGAGAGCCGCGAGAGCTTTGCACCCGGGCGCCGGACGGTCCACAGAGGACCGCCCGGCGTGGGGGACCGGAGGAGGCTGGGGTCAGCAGGGGCCGTTGTCGGTCCAGACGCTGTCGGGGCCGCCGGTGCCGGGTTCTTCGCCTTGGGTCCACCACTTGGCGGTGTACTCGTGGCCGTTGTGGGAAACGGAGTTGCCGCCGACGTAGACCGACGTCTTCTGCCACTCCGGGGCGGTGCAGGCGCCCGGCGGGTTGGTCGGCGGGGTCGTGGGCTCGGACTGCGGCGGGGTGGCGCCGGCGAAGCGGGTGGTGAACTTGGTGAAGTCCCAGTCGTTCTGGGGGACGTTGGAGCACACGGCGTTGTCGGACGTCGTGGTGCAGGCGCGGTCGCGGTTGACGGACCAGTACGTGAAGCGGCCGAGGTGGTGGCTGGTCGCGTAGTCGTAGACGGTCTGGAAGTCGTCGAGGGTGAAGACTTCGCCGTTGTCGGAGTGGCCGTTCATGCCGGAGAAGCCCTCGTGCGAGTACGCGGTGGCGCTGTCCCAGCCGAGGTGGTTCTGCAGCAGACCGTGGAATGCCTCGAGCGCGGACACCTGCGCCGACGAGCCGTTGAACCCGCCGTCGAAGGGCATGATCGAGAAGTTGTTGGGGGTGAAGCCGATCGACTTCGCCTGGTCGAGCAGCTGCGTGCCGAACCAGCCCGTGCCGGCGGCGGTGCCCGGCATCGTCACGGACACGAACAGGCCCGGGTTGTCGGCTTGCAGTTTCTTCGCGGCGCCGAGTTCGTTGGCGACCGCGGCGGTGTTCTCGTATTCGGGTTCTTCGAGGTCGAAGTCGATGGCTTTGAGGCCGTATTTCGTCACGACCTGCTGGTAGGCGGCGGCGGTCGCGTCGACGGAGCCGCACGTCTGGCCGAGCTTCGTGCCGCCGTAGCCGCCGACGGACACCGAGACGTCGCCGCCGTTGCCGCGGATGCGGTTCACGACGCCGGCGACCGCGGTGTCGGACGAAACGGCCGACTTGCCGTCCCACGTCGGGGTGCAGCCGCCGCCGTCGGGGGCGAGGATGAACGCCAGCTGGAACGCCTTCTGCCCGGTCGCGTTCATCACCGTGATCGGGTCGGGCGGGTTGTTGCTCTGCGGCATCAGGTACGGCGCCGACGCGTACCAGTTGTTCGCGAGTGCCGCCGTGGCGGCGGGCTGTGCGTCGGCGGTGGCGGCGAGGGTCGCGGCAGCCCCGAGCACGGTGGCGGCGGCGATCCCGACGGCGGCCAGTCTGCTTCGTTGCATCTGTCCTCCAGCTGTCGAGCGGGGTGCGCTACAGCATTGGACTAGACCATTCCGAAGTCAACCGGCGACCCGACGAACGGCGGGGTGCGACGGGTGAAATGCCGGTATTGTCGCGAACTCTTCACCCCGGCGGCCCAGCGGTGGCGCCCCCGAACGGACACAGACCGCGTGCGGCCGCGGTCCACTGCCTGACTGGTATGGACCACTTGCGGGCGGCAGACGCACTCGGGGTGCGGGCCGGCGGGCTTTGACGCTCGGCGTGGGTCGGATGGCTGGGCGGTGGCGGATGTGCTGCGGGTGACGCTCGGCGTGGGTCGGATGGCTGGGCGGTGGCGGATGTGCTGCGGGTGACGCTCGGCGTGGGTCGGATGGCTGGGCGGTGGCGGATGTGCT
>NZ_JBITBT010000019.1:72948-168181 GCF_044452505.1 Amycolatopsis sp. NPDC051903
AGCGGGTGACGCTCGGCGTGGGTCGGATGGCTGGGCGGTGGCGGACGTGCTGCGGGTGACGCTCGGCGTGGGCCGGACAGACGGCCGGGGGCGGCGGATGTACTGCGGGTGTGGACCGGCGAGGGCTCGACAGCCGGGTGTCGGCGAGTTCCGGGCGGCCGAGGACGGTTGCGGTCGGACGCGGCCTGGTACTCCGCGGTCGCGGTGAGGGTTCGGGCAACCCCGGTCGAGTGGAGCGCGGCGGCAGAACCCTTGGTGCGGAGCGCGGTTCGAAGACGTCGGCGGTCGGTCGCGCGATGCGATCAGGCGAGGAAGGCCCCGACCGCGGCGGCGAACTCCGGCGAGCCCAGGGCCGTGAAGTGGTCGCCCGGCACGCGGAGGAATTCGGCGTGGGGGAGGGCGGCCGCGAGGGCAGCGGCGGTGGCGTGGGCGCCGTCGGCGGCACCGACGAGCACGAGGGTGGGCGTCGGGATGGTGGCGAGGGTGGTTTCCGGGGTGGGCACGTGGGAGTGGTGGACGTGCAGCAAAGCCTGGGGATCATTGTCGAGCGCGGTGATCCAGTGGGCGGTTTCGGCCTCGGCGGCGTTGAGCTCTTCGCCGCGGACGAGCGCGGTGAGAACACAGCGGTGCGCCTCGCCCGCGCCGGGCGGGCGCCCCGCGCGAGGGCGCGAACGACGACACGGGCGCCGATTGAGTAGCCGCCCAGGTCGTGCTTGGTGTCGCGAGTGCTACCGGGACTTACGCGGCTGCCCGCGGTCGATTCGCGCCGGCGATGTATGCGTCGCGGAGCGCTGTCGCGAGCTATGCGGCCGTCCCCTCGACGGTGTCGAGCCGGGCGGTGCCCGTGGTGGCGGAGAGCTGCCGGTCCCGGGAGTGGCAGCGCGGCCCCGCGACTACTCGCTTTCCAGATCGCCTTCCAGCGTCAGGTAGACGTCGCGCAGTTGGGCCATCAGGTCGGGGTCCGGGGATTCCCACAGGCCGCGGTCGGCGGCTTCGGTGAGGCGCTCGATGATGCCCCGGAGGGCCCAGGGGTTGGCCTGGCGGAGGAATTCCTGGTTTTCGGCGTCGAGGACGTAGGACTCGGAGAGCTTTTCGTACATCCAGTCGCCCACGACGCCGGCGGTGGCGTCGAAGCCGAAGAGGTAGTCGACGGTCGCGGCGAGTTCGAAGGCGCCCTTGTAGCCGTGGCGGCGCATGGCGGACAGCCAGCGCGGGTTGACGACGCGGGCGCGGAAGACGCGCGCGGTCTCCTCGCCCAGGGTGCGCGTGCGGACGGCGTCCGGGGTGGTGCTGTCGCCGACGTAGGACGCGGGCGCGGAGCCGGTGAGGGCGCGAACGGTGGCGATCATGCCACCGTGGTACTGGAAGTAGTCGTCGGAGTCGGCGATGTCGTGTTCGCGCGTGTCGGTGTTCTTGGCGGCCACCACGATGCGCCGGTAGGAGTTCTCCATGTCCTCGCGGGCCGGGCGGCCGTCGAGGTCGCGGCCGTAGGCGAAGCCGCCCCAGACGGCGTAGACCTCGGCGAGGTCCTTGTCGTCGCGCCAGTTGCCGGAGTCCATCAGCGGCAGCAGGCCGGCGCCGTACGCGCCGGGCTTCGAGCCGAAGATGCGCGTGGTGGCCCGGCGGGAATCGCCGTGCGAGGCCAGGTCCGCGGAGACGTGGGCGCGGACGAAGTTCTCCGAAGGCGGCTCGTCCAGCGAAGCCACCAAGCGCACGGCGTCGTCCAGCAGGGTGATGACGTGGGGGAACGCGTCGCGGAAGAAGCCGCTGATGCGGACGGTCACGTCGATGCGCGGCCGGCCCAGTTCGGCCAGCGGGATGGCCTCCACCCCCGTCACGCGCCGCGACGCCTCGTCCCACACGGGCTGCACGCCCAGCAGCGCCAGCACTTCGGCCGCGTCGTCGCCGGACGTGCGCATCGCCGACGTGCCCCACACCGAAAGTCCCACCGACGTCGGCCACGAGCCGGTGTCCTCGCGGTAGCGGCGCAGCAGCGAATCGGCGAGCGACTGGCCCGTCTCCCACGCCAGGCGGCTCGGGATGGCCTTCGGGTCGACGGTGTAGAAGTTCCGGCCCGTCGGCAGCACGTTCACCAGGCCGCGCAACGGCGAACCGCTCGGCCCGGCCGGGATGTACCCGCCGTCGAGCGCGTGCAGCACGGCCGAAACTTCGGAGGACGTCCCGGCCAGGCGCGGCACGATCTCCGTCGCCGCGAACGTCAGCACTCGCGCAACCTCGGCATCGGGGGCGCCCAGCGCCTCCAGCACCACCGGCGACACCGCCGCCGGTGACCACGACCGGGCTTCCATCGCCTCCACGAGCGTTCGCGCCGTGGTTTCGATCGCGTCCACTTCGGACAACGGCGTGTCCGAGTTCTCCTTCAGCCCCAGCGCCGAGCGCAGACCCGGCACCGCGCCCTGCTTGCCGCCCCACATCTGCTGCGCGCGCAGCATGGCCAGCACGAGGTTCACGCGCGCCTCGCCGACGGGCGCCTCACCCAGGATGTGCAGGCCGTCGCGGATCTGCGCGTCCTTGACCTCGCACAGCCAGCCGTCGATGTGCAGCAGGAAGTCGTCGAACTCGGCGTCGTGGGGGCGTTCGGCGACGCCCAGGTCGTGGTCGAGCTTCGCCGCCTGGATCAAGGTCCAGATCTGCGCGCGGATGGCCGGCAGCTTCGCCGGGTCCATCGCCGCGATGTTCGCGTGCTCGTCCATCAGCTGCTCGAGCCGCGCGAGGTCGCCGTAGGACTCGGCGCGCGCCATCGGCGGGATCAGGTGGTCGACGATCGTCGCGTGCGCCCGCCGTTTCGCCTGCGCGCCCTCGCCCGGGTCGTTGATCAGGAACGGGTACACGAGCGGCAGGTTGCCCAGCACCGCGTCGGGCGCACACGACGCCGACAGGCCCGCCGTCTTGCCCGGCAGCCACTCCAGCGAGCCGTGTTTGCCCAGGTGCACCACGGCGTGGGCGCCGAACTCCTCCTCCAGCCACCGGTACGCGGCGAGGTAGTGGTGGCTCGGCGGCAGGTCCGGGTTGTGGTAGATCGCCACCGGGTTCTCGCCGAACCCGCGGGGCGGCTGGATCATCAGCACGACGTTGCCCGCCTGCAGCGACGCCAGCACGATGTCGCCCTCGGGATTTGCCGATGTGTCGACATACAGCGAGCCCGGCGCGGGCCCCCACTGCTGTTCCACCGCCGACCGCAGGTCCTCGGGCAACGCCGCGAACCACGAGGAGTACCGCGCGGCGGGCACCCGGATCGGGTTGCCCGCGAGCTGTTCCTGCGTGAGCCACTCCGGATCCTGCCCGCCGGCCGCGATCAGCGCGTGGATCAGCGCGTCGCCGTCGGGCTGGTCGGTGCCGGTCGGGTCGACGCCGGGGAACGCGTTCGGCCCCAGGTCGTAGCCCTCCTCGCGCATGAGCCGCAGCAGCTTGATCGCCGACGCCGGCGTGTCCAGGCCCACGGCGTTGCTGACGCGCGAGTGCTTAGTCGGGTAGGCCGAGAGCATCAGCGCGATCCGACGCTGGGCGGGCGGGGTGTGGCGCAGCCGCGCGTGGGCGAGCGCGATCCCGGCGACCCGCGCCGCCCGCTCGGCGTCCGGCACGTACCGCGGCAGGCCGTCGTCGTCGAACTCCTTGAAGGAGAACGGAACCGTGATGATGCGCCCGTCGAACTCCGGCACGGCCATCTGGTTGCCCGCGTCGAGCGGCGACAGGCCGTCGTCGCTTTCGGACCACGTCGCGCGGTCGCTGGTGAGGCACAGCGCCTGCAGGATCGGGATGTCCAGCGCCGCCATCTCGGCGACGTCCCACGCCTCGTCGTCACCGCCCGCGCCGACCTCCGACGGCCGGGTGCCGCCCGCCGCGAGCACGGTGACCAGCAGCGCGTCGGCCTTGCCGAGCTCCGCCATCATGTCCGGCTCGCGGTTGCGCAGCGACGCGCAGTGGATCGGCAGCGCGCGTCCGCCCGCGGCCTCGATCGCGTCGGCCAGCGCGTGGACGAAGCCGGTGTTCCCGGACAGGTGGTGCGCGCGGTAGTAGAGGATCCCGACGACCGGGCCGTTCGAGCCGGCGGCAACGGGCCGCTCCAGCACACCCCACGAAGGCAGCTGCGCCGGCGGCTCGAAGCCGTCGCCGGTCAGCAGCAGCGTGTCGGACAGGAACCGGTGCAGCTGCGTGAGGTTCTCGGGCCCGCCCTGCGCGAGGTACGCGTGGGCCTGCGCCGCGATGCCGGCCGGCACGGTCGAGAGCTTCATCAGCTCCGCGTCCGGCGTCTGCTCACCGCCCAGCACCACCACGTGCGAGCCCGACGCGCGCAGCGTGTCCAGCCCCTCCTGCCACGTGCGCGGCGTGCCCAGGATGCGGACCACGACGATCGGCGCGTCCGCCAGCAGCGACGGCAGGTCCGCGAGGTCGAGCCGGGCGGGGTTCGCGAGCCGGTACTCGGCGTCGCTCGCCCGGGCGCTGAGCAGATCGGTGTCCGAAGTGGACAGCAGCAGGATCACGGCGTTCCTCACTCGGGGTGTCCGCGCCCCGGGTCGTCGGTCGCGGCGGCGGGAGTTCCTGGCTCCCCGGATCAGCCCGGGTCACAGTGGCGGGACCGTCCCGGACTCTCACCGGGTTCCTCCGCTTGCCGACGCGTGGTTCGCTCTCACTCTCAACTGCGCGCGGGCCCGCGTCAAGGTGACGCTTCAGACCACCCGCACGGCGACGATCGGCCGCTCGCCCACGGGGTGCACCCGCTGGGCGGTGACGCTCCAGGCGTAGCCGGCGAAGCGGCCCGTCTCCGGCGCAGCGTGGAACACCATGTGCCCGTAGCCGGCGCCCTGACCTGCGGGGAAGCGGCTGTCCGGGTACTCGGCCGAGGTGCCGTGCGGGTCGGCGGTGCAATCGGCGACGGGCACGACGTACGGTTTGTCCCCGTTCGCCGGTCCCGCGAGCACCGGCGCGCCGCGGACCAGCGCGAGGTGGCCGGTGTTGGTCGGGCGCCGGTGGCCGTAGTCGATGACCACGAGGTCACCCGGCCGCAGGTCGGCGACGGCGTCGACGGGCGCGAAGTGCGGCACACGGCGGCGTTCGAAGACCCACCGGTACGTGCGCGAGGGCGGGCTCACCGAGCGGAAGTGCGTGGTGAAGAACTCGTCGTCGGCCCAGTCGTAGACGTGCTTGAGCAGCTGGGTCTGGAACGACGCGCACTGCGTGTGGTTGCGCCACGGCCGCTTCCAGCCGATGACGTCGGGCTCGCCGGCGGCCTTGTACCGGTTGTCCTCCGGCCGCACGTGGTCGATGAGCTCTTCGGCGGCGCGCAAGTGGGCGGTCACCTGTCCTTGATACCCGCTCTACGCCGAGCGGTCGCCGATGCGGGGGAACGGCTCGGTGGAGAACAGCACCTCCACCGACACCTCGAAGAACCGCGCGATTCGCAACGCGAGGTGCAAGCTGGGGCTGTACTCGCCGCGTTCGAGGTAACCGATCGTCTGGTAGTGCACGCCGAGCGCGTCGGCCAGCTGACGGCGCGAGATCCCGCGCTCGGCGCGCAGCACCGCGATGCGGTTGTAGACGTTCTCGCTCACCGCGGATCACACACGCTGCAGTGCCCTTTCCCGTCGTGCCGCCACCGACGACCCGGATTCCTTGCGCGCCATGCGCCGCAGCAGGACCGGGGCCAGCACCAATCCGATCACGGCCCACGCGACCAGCACGCCGAGGGTCCACCACGGCCGCCACGACTGGCCGATCTCCACCACCACGGCGGAGTCCGGCAGCAGAGCCGAGCGCATGCCGAGCCCGAGCCAGTACATCGGGAACACCTGGGCGATGTCCTGCACCCACACCGGCAGCGCCGTGACCGGGTAGAAGATGCCGGAGATGGCCACGAGGCCCGTGACCGGCAGCATGACCAGGCCCATCGAGCGCGGTTCGCGGATCAGCGAGCCGATCGCGGCGCCCAGCGGCAGGGTCGCCACGAGCCCGATCGCCAGTACCCAGAGCAGGCCCAGCCACGACAGCACGTCGCCGGTGGCCAGCCCGGGGAACAGGATCAGCGACGGCACCAGCGTCACCAGCAGCGCCGAAACCTGCATGAGCGAGAGCGACACGATCTTGCCGATGAGGTAGCCGAGCATGCCGTTGGGTGTGGCCTTGGCCCGCAGCAGCGTGCCGTCCTCGCGGTCGATGACCAGGTTGCCGGCCGCGCCGGAGATGCCGTTGAACACGATCCCGGCGCCGAGCACGCTCGGCACGGTCGCCGCGCCGAGGGAGAACGACGTGCCCGGCAGGTGCGCGCCCCGCAGGAAGAACAGGGTGATCATGATGAGAAGCAGCCAGATCAGCTGGCCCAGCACGTCGTCGCGGTTGGTCCACTGCTGGCGGAACTCGATCAGGCCGCGCCGCAGCCCGGTCCGCACGGCTGCTCCGGTCGCTGTCACGGTCGTCATCGCGCACCGCCTTCCCCGAGCCCGGTCTCGGCCCGGTGCACCAGCGTCAGGTAGGTCTCCTCGAGCGAAGCCCGCCGCACCTCGAGGTCGGCGACGGCCTCGCCGTACTGCTTGAACAGCTCGAACACGTACTTCGTGGCTTCGGTCGTGGAGTGCACGAACCGCTGCCCGTCGACGCTCCAGCGCACCTCGGCCTCGCCGGAGATCCGGCGGCTGAGCTCGTCGGCCGTACCGTCGGCCACGATCCGCCCGCCGTTCAGGATCAGGATCCGGTCGGCCAGCTTCTCGGCCTCGTCGAGGTCGTGGGTGGTGAGCAGGATCGTGGTGTCCTGGTCGTCGGACAGGCGGTGGACGAGATCGTGGAACTCGCGCCGCGCTTCGGGGTCGAAGCCCGCGGTCGGCTCGTCGAGGAACAGCAGCTCAGGCCGCCCGACGATGCCGATCGCCACGTCGAGACGACGGCGCTGGCCGCCGGAGAGGTGCTTGAGCTTCTGGTCCGCGTGCGGGGTCAGGCCGACGACGTCGACGAGCTCGTCCGGGTCCCACGGCCGCCGGACGCGATCCGTCGAGAAGGGCGCGTAGTACGTGCCGAGGTGCGCGAGCAGCTCTCGCACGCGCCACTTCCCGTGGTCGCGCCAGGACTGGAGCACGACCCCCAGCCGTGCCCGCCAGTCCTCACCACCGCGCGCCGGGTCGGTGCCGAGCACCGCCACGTCGCCGGCCGACCGCATCCGGAAGCCTTCGAGGATCTCGATCGTGGTCGTCTTGCCCGCGCCGTTCGGGCCGAGCAGGCAGAGCACTTCGCCGCGGTAAGCGGTGAAGCCGACGTCGTGCAGCACGTCGTTGGTGCCGTAGCGCATGCGCAGGCCCTCGACCCGCAACACGACTTCGTCCGGATTTCTCAACGGACCCACCCCCATCGTCGATGTGCGATGAAATGTAGCACACCTACTACATTTGATCGCAAGTCTGCTGAATCCGGCGCCAGCTACAGTGAGCGGCATGCCCAGCCCTGCCCGTGTGCGCGCCGATGCCTGTCCCGGGGTGTTCGCAACGCACGACGCGGTGGACGGACCGCTCGCGCGCGTCCGGCTGCCCGGCGGGGTCGTCCCGGCCGATCGCCTGCGAGTGCTGGCTTCCTGCGCCGAGGACCTCGGCGACGGCGACGTGCACCTCACCTCGCGCGGCAACGTCCAGCTGCGCGGTGTCACCCGGCCCGGCCTGGCGGCGCGGCTGACCGAGGCCGGGCTGCTGCCGTCGCCGACGCACGAACGCGTGCGCAACGTCCTCGCCTCGCCGCTGAGCGGGGTCCGGGGCGGGATCGCGGACGTCCGCGGCCTGGCGGGGGAGCTGGATCCGGCGCTGTGCGCGGAGCCGGCGCTGGCGGACCTGCCCGGCCGGTTCCTGTTCGCGTTCGACGACGGCCGGGGAGACGTCGCGGGTGAAGGCGCGGACGTGTGCTGGCGCGCGGTGACGCCGTCGCTCGGCACGGTGCTGCTCGCCGGCGCCGACACCGGCTGGTCGGTGTCGCGCGACGCCGCGGTGGCAGCGTTGCTCGACGTCGCCGCTGCGTTCGGCCGGCAGCGGGGCTCGGCGTGGCGGATCGCGGAGCTGTCCGACCCGCTCGCGTTGCTGCCCGTCGCGCTGCGGACCACGCCGGTGCGGCGGCCGGTGCGCGTGGACCCGACGGTCGGTCGGCTGGGTGAGCGCGGCGTGGGGGTCGCACCGCGGTTCGGGCAGCTCTCGGCCGTGCAGCTGCGCGTTCTCGCGGACCTCGCGTCCTACGCGGTGGTTACGCCGTGGCGATCGATCGTGGTGCCCGATGCCGGCCCGGATGCTGTGCCGCGGCTGCACGACGCGGGCCTGAGCACGGATCCCGCCGCCCTGGAGATCACGGCGTGCATCGGCCGGCCCGGCTGCGCGAAGTCGCTCGCCGACGTACGCGCCGACGCCGCCGCGGTGGCGCCGGGCGGGGTCCGCGCGCACGTCGCCGGGTGCGCCCGGCGGTGCGGCCGGCCGGCGGGCGACCACCTCGACGTCGTCGCCGAAGACGGCGGCTACCGTGTCGGCGGACGTCTCGTTCCGGCGTCCCGCTTGGCGGAGTCCTTGGTGAGGAAGGAAAACCCGTGATCGAGTACTTGGCCGACGGCGCCGAGATCTACCGGCACTCGTTCGCCACGATCCGCGAGGAAGCGGATCTGGCGATCCTGCCGGACGACGTCGCCGGCGTCGCGGTGCGGATGATCCACTCCTGCGGCATGGTCGACCTGGTCGAGGACCTGCGGTACTCGCTCGACGTCGTCGAGGCGGGCCGGGCGGCGCTCGAAGCGGGCGCGCCGGTGCTGTGCGACGCGAAGATGATCGCCAGCGGCATCACGCGCAAGCGGCTGCCCGCGGCCAACGACGTCGTCTGCACCCTCGACGACCCGAGCGTGCCGGGGCTCGCCGAGCGGAGGGGCACCACGCGGTCGGCCGCGGCGCTGGAGCTGTGGCGGGACCGGCTGCCGGGTTCGGTGGTGGCGATCGGCAACGCGCCGACCGCGTTGTTCCGCCTGCTGGAGCTGCTCGAAGAGGGGGTCGGGGCGCCGGCGGCGATCATCGGCGTGCCCGTCGGGTTCGTCGGGGCGGCCGAGTCCAAAGTGGAGCTCGTGAAACGCGCGCCCGCGCCGTACTTGGTGGTGCAGGGCCGGCGGGGTGGCAGTGCGATGGCCGTGGCGGCGGTCAACGCGATCGCGAGCGCGGCCGAATGAGCGCCGGCAAGCTGTACGGCGTCGGGCTCGGTCCCGGCGACCCGGAACTGATGACGGTGAAGGCCGCGCGGCTGATCGGCGAGGCCGACGTGATCGCCTACCACAGCGCGCGCCACGGCCGCAGCATCGCGCGCTCGGTGGCGGCACCGTACCTGCGTGAAGGCCAGCAGGAGGAACCGCTGGTCTACCCCGTCACCACGGAGACCACCGACCACCCCGGTGGTTACGAGGGTGCGATCGCCGACTTCTACGAGTTGAGCGCCAAGAAGCTCGCCGAGCACCTCGACGCAGGCCGCAGCGTGGTCGTGCTGTGCGAAGGCGACCCGTTCTTCTACGGCTCCTACATGTACATGCACGAGCGGCTCGCCGGCCGGTTCGAAGCCGAGGTGGTGCCGGGCGTGACGTCGGTGAGCGCGGCGTCGTCCGTGCTCGGGCGGCCGCTGGTGCAGCGCGACGAGGTGCTCACGGTGCTGCCGGGCACGCTGCCCGCGCCGGAGCTGGCTCGGCGGCTGGCCGACACGCAGGCGGCGGCCGTGCTGAAGCTGGGCCGCACGTTCGGTTCCGTCCGCGAAGCCCTCGCGGAGGCGGGCAAGCTGGACGACGCGTGGTTCGTCGAGCGCGCCACCTGGGGTGAGCAGCGCATCGAGCCACTGGCCGACGTGGACCCGTCGTCGGTGCCGTACTTTTCGCTGGCGCTGCTGCCGAGCCCGGCGTATGCATCCCGAGTGGACGGTGAGCCCGCGGTCGTGCAGCCCGCCGCGCCGGCTCCCGCCGAGGGCGGCGAGGTCGTGGTCGTGGGCCTCGGTCCGGCCGGCCCGGACTGGCTGACGTCCGAAGCGTCGGCCGAACTCGCGGCGGCCGAACACGTGGTGGGCTACGGCCCGTACGTCGCGCGGGTGCCGCAACGCGCCGGCCAGCAGCGGCACGCGTCGGGCAACCGCGTCGAAGCCGACCGCGCCGCGGAGGCACTCGAACTGGCGGCGGCCGGTGGCCGCGTCGCGGTGGTGTCCTCGGGTGATCCCGGCGTGTTCGCGATGGCGTCGGCGGTGCTGGAGCAGGTCGCCGCCGGGCGCGGGGCCGGGGTTCGCGTGCGGATCGTGCCCGGGGTGACGGCCGCGCAGGCTGCCGCGTCCCGCGTCGGCGCACCGCTCGGGCACGACTACGCGGTGCTGTCGCTGTCGGATCGCCTGAAGCCGTGGGACATCATCGAGCGCCGCCTCGATGCCGCCGGTGCGGCCGACCTCGTGCTGGCTCTGTACAACCCCGCGTCGCGCACCCGGACGACCCAGCTCGCCACCGCGCGCGAAGTCCTGTTGCGTCACCGCGCACCGGCCACGCCCGTCGTGGTGGCGCGTGACGTCGGCGGCCCGGAGGAGCGCATCACGGTGACCACGCTGGGCGAGCTGGATCCGTCCACTGTGGATATGCGGTGCCTGCTCATCGTGGGTTCGTCGAAAACGGTGGTGCAGCAGGGGCCGGACGGCGCGTCAGTCGTCTGGACCCCGCGCAGCTACGACTGAGCCTGCCAGCGCTCGACGGCGGTGCGCACGGCTTCCTCGTCTTCGGACCCGTGCGCACCGGACGCGCCGGCGGCGCCGACGATCACGCCCCCGTCCGTGACGAGCACACCGCCGGCGCGCGGTACGAAGTCGCCGCCGTAGAGGTGCTGGATGGTGTCGACGATCTCGCCGGGCAGCGCGATTTCACCCGACGGCTGGAGCATGCGCAGCGCCGTGCGGGCCTTGGCGACGGCGATCCGGCTGGTCGCGGGCATGCCGCCGTCGGCGCGGCGCAGGACGATCACCTCGCCGGTGACGTCGACGACCGCCACCGCGAGCGGCGGGAAGCCCCGCTCGCGGCCGACGGCCAGGGCCGTGCTCACCAGCTGGTCCGCATCGGCCAGCGTCAACCCGGGCAGGCGTGGGGTCTCAGGCATGCCGTCGAATCTAGTCGGCGGGAGCCCGTGCTCGAACTATGCAGGTCGACCTGCATAGAGCATGCGGGTCAACCTGCATAGTCGAGGAGCGCCCGTGCCCGTCATCGACGTCTACGCGCCTGAAGATCTGGTCCCCGCCGCCCGCGAACGTGAACTGGCGGTCGAGCTCATGGACGCAGCGCTGAAGGCCGACGGGTTCCCACCGCCGGTTCCCGACGCCATTCGCGACGTCGTCGGCGTGTTCTTCCACCGGTTGCCGCCGTCGGCCGTGGACACCGGCAACACCGAGCGCGCGCGAGTCGTTCGCTTGCAGGTGACGGCGGCCGAGGGAGGGTTCGACCGGGCCGGGGCCGAAGCGTTCATCGCCGAAGCCACCGCGGCCGTCGCGTCCGCGACCGGGGACCCGTCGCAGGCCGAACGGACCCGGATCTACGTCACCCAGGCGATGAAGGGCGGCCTCGGCCTCAACGGTGTGGTCCGCGGGCTGGGCACCCGCGAGTCCGGCGGGCGGCGGTGAGCGGCTCGGCCCGGTAGCGCATGGTGGAAGCCGCGGCGGACCTCCTCGCCGAACGAGGCCTGCAAGCCACGTCCTTCGGGGAGGTCATCGAGGCCACCGGCACCTCGCGCGGCTCGATCTACCACCACTTCCCCTGCGGCAAGACCGAACTCGTCGAGGAAGCCCTGGACCTGCTCGCGGAAAAGGCGTTCGCCCCCATCGAAGCCCACGCCGGCCGCGATGCCCAGACGATCGCGCGGCACTACGTCGAACTCTGGCGCTCGTTCATCCCCGGGTTCCGGCTCCGCGGCGGGTGCGTCATCCTGACCGTGACGGTCACGGCCGACAGCGAGCAGATCATCGATCGCGCCGCAGTCGTGTTCCGGCGCTGGCGCGAGCGGCTGGCACAGCTGCTGCAGGAGGGTGGCCTCGACGAACGCCACGCGGCCGGGTGCGCCGCACTGATCATCGCCGCCTGTGAAGGCGCGCTGGTCTTCGCCCGGGCCGAGCGCTCGATGGAGCCGTTCGACCAAGTGGCCGAACAACTTCGCCTCCACCTCGCGACGCTGACCGGCTGAACGAGGTGCTTCGGCTCAGCGGGTCGGGTCCTTGCCGTTCGGCTGCGACGGCCCGGGGCCGGGTGACCACCAGCCCCACACCGTCTTCGAGCTGTGGCGCACGGTGGGCGCGATGCCGTCGGTGTAGGGCTCGACCTGCAGCAGCTGACCCCACGACTGGGTGGGCTGGCCGAGGAGGTAACTGGGCACCTCGGGTTCGTCCGCGAGCTCCTCGAGCCAGCCGATCGGACCGCCGTTGGTGCTGGACGCCCACTGGGCTTCGTCGGCCAGCGCGCCGGCCGTGATGCGGTAGTCCGGGACCTGCGAGATGCCGTCGTGGGAAGTGACGGGATTCGCGCAGGGGTAGACGAACGACGCGGGCCAGTCGATGTAGACGGACTTGCCGACGAGCTTGTCGGTCAGCGTCGTGAACGTCGGAATCCGCGGTGCGGACGCGGCGATCCAGCCGTCTTCGGTGAGGTCGTTGTCCACGATGTCCACGCGCACCGACGTGGCCTCGGGCGGCAGGTCGCGCAGGTTGATGCGGGTGTCGTTCCAGCCGCCGGTGCCCGTGCCGGGCGCGAGGGCGAACTGGCTGCGCAGCACGCGCACGCCCTCCGGCGTCGTGACGCCGTAGTCGAGGCTCACCGACGCCGGGCGCCGCGGCTGGCCGGCTGTGGAGATGACGATCTGGCCGTCGGCGCGCCGGTCCGACAGCGAGTACCACTGGCTGCGCAGGCGGCCCGCGCGGTTCTGCTCGGAGAAGCTGCTCCACATCGGCACGGTGTCCGGGGTGAACCCGTGTGGCGGCTCGGCGAGCGGGTCGTTGTCGTCGACGGACCGGGTGTGGAAACCGGTCTGGACCTCACCGTTGCCCTGGTCCGCGTCGGGCAGCGGTGACTCCTCTTCCTTCTTCACCGGCACGGTCCGCTGCTCGGACTGCGGGTGCAGCATGCTCTTGACCGCGTCGGTTTCCACCATCACGTGGTCGGACAGGTTGCAGCTCTTGCCGAACAGGTGCCCGAAGTTAGCCGCGCCCAGGCTGTAGCTGCCCGACTGGTTGTGGATCGCGAGCGCCATCGTGTAGAACTCGCCGGCCGCGGCGAGCCCGCAGACCACCACGAGCGAGAGCGAACCCAGCCGCAGCGACCGGCTCCGGCCCTCTTGCGGCGCGACGGGTGCGCCGGGCCGGTGCGCGCGGATGTTCTCCACGAACGCGTAGATCCCGGCGATCGCCGCGGCCACGAGCAGGATCGTCGACAGCGGGATCCCGGCGATCGACGGCGCCAGCCCGGTCCACGGCACGCCGAGGCGCGAGACGAACCAGTACGTGTTGGGTCCCGTCGCGGCGAGCGCGCCGACCACGAGCAGCCCGGCCAGGAACGCGGCGCGGTTGCGGTTCGACCTCAGCACCGTTGAACTCGTCGCCAGCGCGGTCAGCGCGGCCATCGACGCGCCGACGGCGGCGAACGCGCCGAAGTGGTGCGTCCACTTGGTCGGGGTCAGGGCCAGCAGCAGGAAGAACAACGCGGTGGTGCCGATCAGCCGTCGGCTCGGCCCGAGCGCGGCGCCCGGGATGCGCCCGCGCCGCAGCAGCACCACGAGGCACGTGACCGTGCACAGCAACACGAGCAGCACCGGGAACCGCCGCGGCGCCGAACCGTCGGGCAGGTTCTCGAACAGCAGCTGGTAGCGCACGAGTTCCTGGAACCACGACAGGTTCGGGCCCACGAGCGTCCGGATGCGCGTGGCCTCCTGCACGGTCGCGAACGTCTGATCCGCGAACACCACGATCAGCACCAGGAACCCGGAAGCCGCGATCGGCGCCAGGATCGGCCACCAGCCGTCGGCCGAGCGCTGGCGCACGAGCTTGAACAACGGCCGCGCGGCCACCAGGAACGGTGCCACCGCGATCAATCCCGTCGGTGTCGCCGCGAGCGTGAACGCGGCCGCCGTGAGACCGAGGCACAGCGGCAGCAACCGCCGTGTCACGAGCGCGCGTTCCACCGCGCAGATCGCGAGCAGGGAACCCAGCGCGGCCACGGGTTCCGGCCGCACGCCGTTGTTGTACGGCATCCACCACACCAGGAACACCGCCGCCGCGGCCCAGCCGGCCGCGCGGCTGCCGCGCACCTGCGTGCCCAGCCTCGGCATGACCTCGCGGGAGATCAGCAGCCAGCTGATCACGCCCAGCAGGTACGACGGCAGCCGGATCCACGGCGGGACCGTGCTGACGTGCGTCATCAGCTCGTAGAGGTGGTAGAACCAGCCGAACGGCGCCTCGGCGACGCCGAACCACCGGTGGTAGTTGGTCAGGAACCCCGTGGACTCGGTGACTCTGGCCATCGTGAGGATGTAGCCGTCGTCCGATGTCACGGGTCCGATGAACACCCACGCACCGAGCGCGAGGATCACCGTCGCGTCGCGGCCGGTGAGGCGCCACCAGCCGACCGGTGCCCAGCGCGGCGCGCGGCGCGCGAAGCCGGAGTCCATGCGCCACACGGCGATCAGGCAGCCGAGGAACGCCAGCGCGCCCAGGATGCCGACGCCGAGCTTCAGCGCGGTCGGCGAGGTTTGGTAGCGCGTGTCCGGGACGACGGACACCCGCAGCCCGGAGATCGGGTCCTTCGCGGAGCTGATCGACGAGTAGATGCCGACCACGCGCGGCCGCACGTCACCGCTCGTGTGGAACACGGGCGTGCCCGCGACCGCGAGGGTCATCTGCGTCGCGTCCGACTTGAGCGTCACGGCGCAACCGGCCTGCGGCAGCGGCTGCTGCGCGATCTGCTGGCCCTGGCTCGACGCGAGCAGCACCCCGTTGTCCACGTGCAGCAGCAGCCCGACGCCGTTGCCCGCGCGCGGGCCCGTGCGCCCGTCCGGCACGGTGCCGAGCAGCAGCGCGGGACCGTTCGTGCGCGCGTCGAGGGAACGGATGGCCGCGCACGGCACTTCGGCTTCGAGGTCCTGCGCCCAGTAACCGGTCAAGGGCGCGCTGACGGACCGGGTGTCGGAGCCGGTCGGCCACACGACCTCCGCGGTGTCCTGCACGACGGGCAGGAACGGATAAGCGAGGGCGCAAAGAGCCGACAGCAACCCCAGCGCTACGGCAATCGGACGCATCAGGAGACGCAGCGTAGCAACGCAACTTCGGTGAGGGTTCTGGCGGGCGCCGAGGTGGTGGCGTCCGGTTGGCCGGACGGTTACGCCGGCCCTCCGGCCCGCCGCGTGAACCGTTCCTGGTGCACGGCTGCGGCCAGCGGCGCGCGGCTGCGCCAGCCGTGCCGTTCGAGATCGGGGACCTCGGCCAGCTGCGTGACCGGGCCGACGCACAGCCACGCGACCGGGCGGATGCCGGCGGGAATGCCGAGCAGATCGGCGAGGAACGGTTCGCGGTAGAAGCTCACCCAGCCCACCCCGAGGCCCTCCGCCGTCGCGGCGAGCCACAGGTTCTGGATCGCGAGGCACACGGAGTACAACCCGGCGTCGGCGATCGCGTGCCGGCCCAGCACGGCGGGCGCGCCGCGCTCGGCGTCGTAGGTGACCACGACGCCGAGGGTCGATTCGCGGATGCCCTCGATCTTGATGCGGGAGAACGTGTCGGCGCGTTCACCGGCGAGCGTCGCGGCGAACACGTCCCGCTCGGCGCGAACGTGCCCGGCGAACGCTTCGCGCGTGCCGCGGTCACGCACCAGCACGAAGTCCCACGGCTGGCTCAGGCCCACGCTCGGTGCGGCGTGCGCGGCCTCGAGCACGCGCGTGAGCACGGCGTCGTCGATCGGCTCGCCGGTGAACTCGCCGCGCACGTCGCGGCGGCGGCGCAGGATCTCGTAGAACTCGTCGTTCATCGGTGCAGCACCCATTCCACGGCTCCCGCGACGTCGGCCGCCTCCGCGGTGACCGGCCGCTCGGGACGCCGGACGACGACCACGGGCAGGCCCAGTTCGCGGGCGGCGGTGAGTTTCGCGGCGGTCATCGTGCCGCCGCTGTCCTTGGTGACGAGCACGTCGACGCGGTGCTCGGCCAGCAGCGCGCGCTCTCCGTCCACTTCGTACGGTCCGCGGCCCAGCAGCACCTCGTGGCGCGCGGGCAGCGGCGGCTCGGGCGGGTCGACGCAGCGGATGAGGAACCACAACGCGTCCAGCCCCGCGAAGGTGGCGAGTCCCTGGCGGCCGCTGGTGAGGAAGACGCGTTCGCCCAGTCGCGGCAGCAGCTGCGCGGCTTCGGGGAGGTCGGCGGCCCAGTGCCAGTGGTCGCCAGGGCTCTCCCGCCAGCCCGGTCGCGCCAGCCGCAGCAGGGGGACCCCGGCTGTGCCGGTGGCGGTGAACGCGTTGGCGCCGATGCGTTCCGCGAACGGGTGCGTCGCGTCGACGACCGCGCGCACGTCGTGCTCGCGCAGCCACGCGGTGAGCCCCTCGACGCCGCCGAACCCGCCGACGCGCACCTCACCGACGGGCAGCCGCGGCCGCGCGACCCGGCCCGCCAGCGACGAAACGACGGTTACCCCGCGGCCGTGCAGTTCGGCCGCGAGCGCCCGCGCCTCGGCGGTGCCGCCGAGGACCAGCACGGTCATCCGCCGTAACCCACGGCCGCGCGCCAGCGGTCGAGCGTGCGCATGTTCGCGAGCGTCTCGGCCCAGGTCAGCTCCGGTGCCTGCCGGTGCGCCAGGTGCGTGGCCACGTGGTCGGCTTCGCGCGTGAACACGCTCTGGGTCGCCTCGATCTCGATCACCTCGGGCTCGCCGCTCTCCGGCGTCAGCACGATCTGCGACGTGGCGGGCTGGCGCATCTTGGGCAGCCAAGCGGGTTTCGGCACGTGCAGCTGCCCGGTGGTGCCGTAGATCCGGATGTGGTCGTCCTGCGTGAGCCGGAAGCCGCACGACAGCTGCGCGATGATGCCGCCGGGCAGCCGCAGCAGGCCCATCGCGTACTCGTCGACGCCGCGCTCGCTCAGGCGCGCCAGGCCCGTGACCGTGGTCGGCTCCACGACCTCGGTGCCGGTCGCGGCCTGCGCGACGAGCCGGGCGAGCGAAGTGCAGTAGCAGCCGACGTCGAGGATCCCGCCGCCGCCGAGCGCCGGGTCGGCCAGGCGCGGGGCGTCGTTGGCGCCGGAGCTGTAGCTGAACGCGACGTCGACGGCCCGGATCTCCCCGATCGCGCCGCACTCGATCAGCTCGACGAGCCGCCGCGTCTGCGGGTGCAGCCGGTACATGAACGCCTCCATCAGGAAGACGTCGTGCCGGCGCGCCGCGTCGATCACCTTCTCCGCTTCGGGCGCGGTGACCGTGAGCGGTTTCTCGCACAGCACGTGCTTCCCGGCTTCCGCGGCGCGGATCGCCCACTCGGCGTGCATCGGGTGCGGGGTGGCGATGTAGACGGCGTCGACGTCCGGGTCGGCGAGGAGATCGGCGTAGGAGCCGTACGCCTTCGGGATGTCGAAGCGCGTGGCGAATTCGCGGGCGCGATCGGCCGAGCGCGCGGCGACGGCCTCCAGCACGCCGTGCTTGCTGCGTTCGACCCCGGCCGCGAAGTCCGCGGCGATGCTTCCGGCGGCCACCAGGCCCCAGCGTAGGTGCGTCACAGTGACTCCGGTTGGTTGGCGCGATCTCGGGTGCTCGAATACAGGAAGCTGTCGGGAAAGCCTTCGGCCGCCAGCACGCGGCCGACGAAGATGGTGGCCGCGCGCTTCATCCCCGCGGTGCGCGCCTGGGCGGCGATGTCGGCGAGCGTGCCGCGCACCACGGTTTCACCGGGCTGGCTCGCGAGCGCCACCACGGCCGCCGGGCATTCGGCGCCGTAGAACGGGATCAGCATTTCGGTCACGCGCTCGATGTGGTTGATCGCCAGGTGCAGCGCGAGAGTGGTGCCGCTGCGGGCGAAGTTCGCGAGCGTCTCGCCTTCGGGCAGCGCGGTCGACCGGGCCTGCGCTCGCGTGATCACGAGGCTCTGCCCGATGCCCGGCACGGTCAGCTCACGGCCGAGGACCGCGGCGGAGGCGGCGAACGCGGGCACGCCGGGCACGACGTCGTAGGGCACGCCGGCGGTGTCGAGGCGGCGCACGGTTTCCGCGACCGCGCTGTAGAGCGAGGGATCCCCGGAAACCAGGCGCGCGACCTCGTGGCCGGCGCGGTGGGCGGTGACGAGGCGCTCGACGATCTCGTCGAGGCTGAGGTTCGCCGTGTCGACGCGCTGCGCGTCCGGCGGGCAGTGCGCGAGCAGGTCCGTGGGCGTCATGCTGCCGGGGTAGAGGCACACGGCGCAGCGGGCGAGCAGGTCGCGGCCGCGGACCGTGATGAGGTCCGCCGCGCCCGGGCCGGCGCCGATGAAGTGAACGGTCATCTCGAACTCCAGGACGTGACGGTGCGCGACGGGGTCCACCCGGTGAACCCGCCGAGCGGCCGGGCGTGGTCGACGGCGATCCTCGTCAGCTCACCACCTCGGCTCGCGTAGGCGTTCGCCAGGATCTGTTCCGCTTCCAGGGTCACGCCGTGGGCGACCACGCGCGCGCCGGTGGCGAGGCACGCGTCGAGCAGACCGGGGGCGGTGAGGCCGCCGCCGATGAAGATCGCGTCCGGTTCCGGCAGCCGGCCGAAGACGTCGGGGGCGGGGCCCGTGACCACCTGCAGTTCGGGGACGCCGAGCGTGGCCGCGTTGCGCGTGATGCGCTCGGCGCGCGCCGGGTCGCGTTCGATCGCCACGGCGCGGTTGAGCGGGTGCGCGCGTGACCACTCGATGCCGACGCTGCCCGCACCGGCGCCGACGTCCCAGAGCAGCTCGCCGGGCACCGGCGTGAGGTGGGCGAGCGCCGAGGCGCGGACGTCGCGTTTGGTGAGCTGGCCGTCGTGCTCGAACGCGTCGTCGGGCAGGCCGGTCAGCGGTAGCGCGGGACCGGCGCAGACCAGGGCGAACACGGTGAGCGGGCCGGGGTCGTGCGTCCAGCCGTCGGCGACGCGCTCGTCGGGGGCGCCGAGGTTCTCCAGGCTCGTCAGTGCCGACTCGCCGTAGCCGCGGGCCTGCAGGAGTTCCCGCAGATCGGCGGCGTTCGCGCCGAGCACGAGGACCTTGCGGCCCGGCGCCAGCACGCGGGCCACGCGGCTGATCGCGCGGCCGACGACGGTCACCACCTCGGTCTCCTCGAACGACCAGCACAGCCGCGCGCGGGCCAGCGTCACCGACGACAACGCGGGCAGGACTTCGAGTTCGTAACCGCGGTCGCGCAGCGTCGTGGCGAGGCCCGACAGGAGCGGATCGCCGCTGGCCAGGACGCAGATCCGCCGTCCGGCGTGCGCTGCCAGGACCTCGTCGAGCGCGGGCAGCAGCGGGCTCGGCCACGCTTGGGTCCGCACGCCCTGCGGCAGCGACGCGAGCTGCCGCGGCGCACCCAGCACGACGTCGGCGCTGAGCACCGTGGCACGGGACCGCTCGGCCAGGCCGGCCCAGCCGTCTGCACCGATCCCGACCACCGAGAGGCGTGCCGCGCCCTGCTCGGGACCCCCGCCGGGCGCGCGCTCGGTCGGGTCGGGCGAGGCGTCCCGCGCCGTCGAAGGGGGTGATTTTTCGCGCACGTCCGCCCACGCTAGACGACGCGTTTCCTGTGCGATGATCGGCCGGACGCCGACCACGAGGAGAGCTCTTGAAGCCGTACCCGTTCACCGCCGTCGTCGGGATGCCGGACCTGCGCCTGGCGCTGATCCTCTCCTCGATCTCACCCGCGGTCGGCGGCGTGCTGGTGCGGGGGGAGAAGGGCACGGCGAAGTCGACGATGGTGCGGGCGCTCGCGGGCCTGCTGCCGGAGCTCGACGTGGTGGACGGCTGCCGCTTCTCGTGCGATCCCGTGGCGCCGGATCCGGTGTGCCCGGACGGTCCGCACGCCGCGGGCGCGCCCGCGCACCGGCGGCCCGCGCGGCTGGTGGAGCTGCCCGTGGGGGCGGCCGAGGACCGGGTCGTCGGATCGCTCAACCTGGAGAAGGCGCTGGCCGCCGGCGTCACGGACTACCAGCCGGGCCTGCTCGCCGCCGCGAACCGCGGGCTGCTCTACGTCGACGAGGTCAACCTCCTGCACGACCACCTGGTGGACACGCTGCTGGACGCCGCCGCCATGGGCCGTGCGACCGTGGAGCGCGAGGGCGTGTCCGTGTCGCACGCCGCGCGGTTCGTGCTGATCGGCACCATGAACCCCGAGGAAGGCGAGCTGCGGCCGCAGCTGCTGGACCGGTTCGGGTTGACCGTCGAGGTCGCCTCCAGCCGGGAACCCGAGCAGCGCGTCGAAGTCGTCCGCCGGCGGCTCGCGTACGAGGCGGACCCCGACGGCTTCGCCGCGACCTACGCCGCCGAAGACGCCCGGCTGGCCACGGACATCGAAGCGGCGCAACGGCTTCTGCCGTCGGTGAAGCTGCCCGACGACGCGTTGCGCCAGATCGCCGAGGTGTGCGCGTCGTTCGAGGTCGACGGCATGCGGGCCGACATCGTCACCGCGCGCACGGCCGTCGCGCACGCCGCGTGGGCCGGGCGCTCCGAGGTGACCACCGACGACGTCCGCGTGGCCGCGCGGCTCGCGTTGCCGCACCGGCGGCGGCGCAACCCGTTCGACGCGCCGGGCATTTCCGAGGACCAGCTGGAACAGGCGCTGCAGGACGCCGATCCCGGTCCCCAGGACCCGGGCCCCGAGGACGACGGTCCCGGCTCGGGTTCGCAGCCGCCCGCCGCCGAAGGCGAGCAGCCGCCCGCGGGGGACCAGCCGGGCGCGCCTCAGCCGCGGCCGGGGGACGGAAGCGGTTCCGGGCAGCAGAAGACCGTCGGCTCCGGGGACACGTTCCGGGCGCGCGTGTTCCGCGTCAAGGGCACCGGTGAAGGCGAACGCGGCCGCCGGTCGCGGGCCCTCACCGACACCGGCCGCACGATCGGTGTGCAGCCGCCGAGCGTGCGCGAAGGCCGTCCGCACCTCGTCGCGACCATGCGCGCGGCCGCACCGCACCAGCGGTCCCGCGGCCGCAGCGGGCCTGGCCTGCTCGTGCGGTCGCAGGACCTGCGGTTCGCGTTGCGCGAAGGCCGCGAAGGCAACCTCGTGCTGTTCTGCGTCGACGCGTCGGGCTCGATGGGCGCGCGGGCGCGGATGCGCGAGGTGAAGTCGGCGGTGCTCTCGCTCCTGCTGGACGCCTACCAACGGCGCGACAAGGTCGGTCTCGTGACTTTCCGCGGTGACTCGGCGGAACTCGCGCTGCCGCCGACCATCAGCGTCGAAGCCGCCGCCGCGCGGCTGGAGGGCCTGCCCACCGGCGGCCGCACGCCGCTCGCGGAAGGGCTGCTGGAAGCCGCGCGCGTGCTGCGAGTCGAGGCGATCCGCGATCCGCGCCGCCGGCCGCTGCTGGTGCTCGTCACGGACGGGCGCGCCACGAGCGGAGCCGACGCCGTCGCGCGGTCCCAGGCCGCGGCGGCGCTGCTGACCGGCGTGACCACCGTCGTGATGGACTGCGAGAGCGGCCGGATGCGCCTGGGCCTGGCCGCGGAACTGGCCGGGCACCTCGGCGCGGAGCACGTGCCGCTCGCCGACGTCGCGGCCGAGACGCTCGCGTCGGCCGTTCGCGAACGCACCACCGGGAGGGCTGCCTGATGCCGCAGGGGAAACCGGCCGTCGTCCCGCAGGACGGGCTCACCACGCGCCAGCGGCGCAACCGCCCGCTGCTCGCCGTGCACACCGGCGAGATGAAGGGCAAGTCGACCGCCGCGTTCGGCATGGCGCTGCGCGCCTGGAACCAGGGCTGGTCGATCGGCGTGTTCCAGTTCGTGAAGTCGGCGAAGTGGCGCGTCGGCGAGGAAGCCGCGTTCCGCGCGCTGGGCAAGCTGCACGACGAGACGGGCGAGGGCGGGCCCGTCGAGTGGCACAAGATGGGCGAGGGCTGGAGCTGGACGCGCAAGTCCGGCACCGAGGAGGACCACGCCGCCAACGCACGCGAGGGCTGGGCCGAGATCAAACGCCGCCTCGCCGCCGAGACGCACGACTTCTACGTGCTCGACGAATTCTCCTACCTGCTCAAGTGGGGCTGGCTCGAGGTCGAGGACGTGGTGTCCACTTTGGTCTCCCGGCCCGGGCACCAGCACGTGGTGATCACCGGCCGGTACGCGCCGCCGGAACTCGTCGAGGCCGCCGATCTGGTGGCCGAGATGACGAAGGTGAAGCACCCGATGGACGCGGGGCAGAAGGGGCAGCGGGGGATCGAGTGGTAGCGCGCGTGGTCATCGCCGCGCCCGGTTCCGGGCACGGCAAGACCACCATCGCCGCCGGGCTCATGGCGGCGCTGCGCGCGGCCGGGCACACCGTGTCCGGGCACAAGGTCGGGCCCGACTTCATCGACCCGTCCTACCACGCGCTGGCGACCGGACGGCCCGCGCGCAACCTCGACCCGTTCCTGCAGGGTGAGGACCGGCTGGTGCCCTTGCTGCGCCACGGTTCCGCGGGCGCGGACCTCGCCGTGATCGAAGGCGTGATGGGCCTGTTCGACGGCGCGCTCGGCACCGAGGGCTACGCGTCGACCGCGCACGTCGCCCGGGTGCTCGGCGCGCCGGTGGTGCTCGTCGTGGACGCCTCGGCCGCCTCGCGCAGCGTTGCGGCGACCGTGCTGGGGTTCGCCAACTACGACCCGCGCGTGCGGCTGGCCGGCGTGATCCTCAACAAGCTGGGCTCGCAGCGGCACGAGGACGAGATCACGACGGCGCTGGAAGCCACGGGCGTGCCGCTGCTGGGAGCGTTGCGGCGCAACGAGAACGTGCACGCGCCGAGCCGGCACCTCGGGCTCGTGCCGGCCGCGGAGCGGGCCGCGGACTCGCGGCGGGTGCTGCCGGAGCTGGCGTCGTGGGTCGCCGGTGGGGTGGATCTGGAAGCGGTGGTGCGGGTCGCGCGGGCCGCGGCGCCGTTACCGGGTCCGAGGTGGACACCGGACGGGAGCTGGGCCGGGCCGCGGGCGGTGGTGGCCGCGGCGGCCGGGCCGGCGTTCACGTTCCGGTACACGGAAAACGTGGAGCTGCTGGCTTCCTACGGCGTGGACGTCGTGGACGTCGACCCGCTGCGCGACGAAGCGCTGCCCGAAGGCTGCGCCGGGCTGTATTTCGGCGGCGGGTTCCCCGAGGTGCACGCGGCGGAACTGGCGGCGAACAAGCAGTTGCTCGCGGCGATCGCCGCGGCCGCGGGCCGGGGGATGCCCGTGAGCGCGGAGTGCGCCGGGCTGCTGTACCTGTGCCGCGAGCTGGACGGGCAGCCGATGGCCGGCGTCGTCGACGCGACGGCGGTGATGACCAAACGTGGCAAACTCGGTTACCGCACGGCGGTTTCCCTGGCGGACAACGTGCTCGCCGTCGGCGGCCGGCGCGTGACGGGGCACGAGTTCCACCGCACGGAGCTCACGCCCGCGGCGGGGCCGGCGCCGGCGTGGGGCTGGGACCGGACAGTGGACGGGTTCGCGTCGCCGTCGCTGCACGCTTCGTACCTGCACGTGCACTGGGCCGGGCACCCCGCGCTCGCCGAGCGGTTCGCCGCGCACGTGCGGTCGTTCGCGGGGGTCCCCGGCGGGGGTCGGCCGGAAGAGGCGGCGTCCCGTGGCTGACTACGACCTGCACCACCACGGTGACCGCGAGGTCGCGCCGGGCCTGGTCGACCTCGCGGTGAACGTCCGGCTCCCGCGCCCGCCCGAGTGGCTGCGGCGCGAGCTGGTGTCCGCTGTGGACAGTCTGGCGGCCTATCCGTCGCCGGCTTCGGCGCGGGCGGCGGTCGCCGCGCGGCACGGCCGGCCGGTCGACGAGGTGCTGGTGACGGCCGGGGCCGCGGAAGCGTTCACGCTGCTGGCGTCGGCGCTGCGGCCGCGGCACGCGGTGGTCGTGCACCCGCAGTTCACCGAACCCGAAGCCGCGCTTCGGGTGGCGGGGCACGAGGTCTCGCGCGTGGTGCTGTCCGCTTCGGACGGTTTCGTGCTGGCTCCCGCCGTGGTCCCCGAATCGGCGGACCTGGTGTTCGTGGGCAACCCGACGAACCCGACGTCGGTGCTGCACCCCGCGGCCGTGCTCCGCCGCCTGGCCCGGCCGGGCCGGCTGCTCGTGGTCGACGAGGCCTTCCTCGACGCCATCCCAGGCGAGGCGGAGAGCCTGGCCGGGGAGTCCCTGGACGGCGTGGTCGTGCTGCGCAGTCTCACCAAGACGTGGGGCCTCGCGGGCCTGCGCGCGGGCTACGTCCTCGGCCCGGCGGACGTCGTGGCCCGCCTGGCGGCCGTGCAGCCGCCCTGGTCCGTGTCGACGCTCGCCGGTGTCGCCACCGTCGCGTGCTGCCGTCCGCAGGCGCTGGAGGAGGCGGAAAAGCTCGCCGCCACCGCGGAGTCCGACCGGGACTACCTGGTTTCCCGCCTTTTCGACCTGCACCTCCCGGTCCTCGGCGAGCCACGGGGCCCCTTCGTCCTCGTCGAGGGCCCCGACGACGGCTTGCGCCAACGCTTGCGCGACGCCGGCTACGCGGTCCGCCGCGGCGACACGTTCCCCGGCTTGGGGCCGCGGCACCTGCGCCTGGCGGTGCGGTCGCGGGAAGTCACGGACGGCTTCGTGGCGGCGCTCGCCCGCGTTCTCTAGCCGTCGAGCACCGGTCCTGCGTATCACTCGCTTCGGGTGAGGAACCGCTGGTGATCCGGTGGCACACTTCCGCTTTCGCGTCTGAACAGCCGCGAACTCGCCCACGGCACCAGGCCGACCGAGGAGACGTATGCCTGTCGTGACTGGAGGATCAGCGTACGACCGAGCGTTCCGGCTGATCACGATCGAGACCGCCGCTGCGGGGCGTTAGATGTCGGTATCCGCACGCGTGAACATGCCCGCACTCGGCGGGGGCGAGTGGCTCAACTCGAGGCCACTCGGCCACGCCGAGCTGGCGGGCCACGTCGTCGTCGTCAACTTCTGGACGCTGACCTGCATCAACTGGCTGCGCCAGGACCCCTACGTCCGGGCTTGGTCGAGGGCCTACCGAGACGACGGGTTGATCGTCGTCGGCGTCCACACGCCGGAGTTCTCGTTCGAGCACGAGCTCCACCGCGTGCGGCAGGCGACGATCGAGCGGGGTGTCGACTACCCGGTCAGGCTCGACAACGACTACGTCATCTGGAGTGCGTTCCACAACCACTACTGGCCGGCGCTCTACTTCGTGGACGCCGACGGCGTCATCCGCGACCACCACTTCGGTGAAGGGCGCTACGAACAGTCGGAACGCGTGATCCAGCAGTTGCTCGGCGTCGAGCGCGAGTTCGTTTCCGTCACCGGGCTCGGCGTGGAGACGGAGGCCGACTGGGCCCACCTGCGCACGCCGGAGACGTACCTCGGCTACGGGCGCGGCGAGCACTTCGCGTCGCCGGGCCGCGTCGGGTTCGACGAACAACGCACGTACGGGCTCCCGCCGCAGGTGCGCCTGGGCACCTGGGCTCTCTCCGGCCTGTGGACGATCGGGCCGGAGAAGGTGGTGCTCGGCAAGGCCGGCGGGAGCATCACCTATCGGTTCCACGCGCGGGACGCGCATCTCGTGCTGGCTCGCGACGCGCGAGAACCGATTCCCTTCCGCGTGCTCCTCGATGGCGAGGCTCCCGGCCCGGCCCACGGGGTGGACGTCGACGAGGACGGGAACGGCTTGCTCTGGGACGATCGCCTGTACCAGCTCGTGCGCCAGCGCGACGAGGTCCGCGCGCGGACGCTGGAGATCACGTTCCTCGAACCCGGCGCCGAGGCGTACGTCTTCACGTTCGGCTAGCACCGCTGTCCTCGCCGGCCGGTAATGCGAAAGCGGCCTGCTCGCTCAGGCGGCGAGCACGAGCAGCGCCGCCGCCACGCCGACCTCGACGCCCGCACCCAGCACGTCGCCGGTGATGCCGCCGAGGCGGCGCACGCACCGCGCGAGCAGCAGCGCGGCAGCGAGGTACGCCGCGCCGACCGCCGCCACTCCTTGCCACCACGGCAAACCGGGTGCCAGCGCGGCCACGGCGGCCGCCACCACCCCGACTCCGACGGCGACCGGCCGCGGCACCGAACCCGCTACCGTCGCGCCCAGCCCCTCCGGCCGCGCGGACGGCACGCCGCGCGCGCACGACATCGACAACGTGCACCGCCCGGCCAGCACCCCGGCGACGACCGCGACGATCCCGTGTCCGGCGGCCACCGCCCCGGCCGTCGCGCCGACCTGCACGAGCAGCACGAACACGAGCGTCGCCACGCCGGTCGGCCCGGAATCGCCGCGGCGCATCACGTCGAGCGCCTTGGCCCGGTCGTAGGACGCGCCGAGGCCGTCGGCGGTGTCGGCCAGCCCGTCGAGGTGCAGCCCGCGGCTGCCCAGCGCCACCGCGCCGAGCGCCAGGGCGGCGACGGCCAGCGCGGGCAGCCCGACCGCGACGCCGCCCGCCACGACCAGGCCCGCCACGGCCGCCAGCGGCACCGCCGCCACCGGCCCCAGCACCATGGCCGCGCCGGCCACCCCGCGATCGATCACGCGCGGCGCGGGGACGGGCACGGTCGTCAGCGTGCCGACCGCCAGCCGGATCGCGTCGCCGAGTTTCACGCGCGAGCCAGACCGCAGTACCCGGTAACGGCCGGGGCCCAGCCGTGCGGCGCCCCGCAGGGTCGGGCCCCAGCCACGCCTTCGCCGGCCGTCGTCACGCGAGGTCCGCCAGCAGGCCCATCTCGGCGATGATCGCCCGCGCCGCGCGCAGCGTCGGGACCGCCTGGATCGCGCCGCTGCCCTCGCCCAGGCGCAGGCCCAGGTCGAGGATCGGCGTCAGGCCCAAAGCCTTGAGCGCGAACGACTGAGACGGTTCCGTCGAGCGGTGGCCCGCGAGCCACCACTGCTCGGCGCCCGGCGCGATGTCGCGGGCCACCAAGGCGGCGGCGCCGGAGAAGATGCCGTCGAGCAGCACCGGGATGCGGCGGACGGCGGCTTCGACCAGGAAGCCCGCGGTGGCGGCGACGCAGGCGCTGCCCAGTGCGGTCAGGCGGTCGAACGGGTCCGCGACGCGGTCGCCGGCGCGCGCGAGGGCGGCCGCCACGACGGCGGTTTTGGTGTCCAGCGCGGCGCCGGACACCCCGGTCCCGGTGCCGACGACCTCGGCCGCAGGCAGGCCGAGCGTGGCGGCGACCAGCGCGGCGCACATCGTGGTGTTGCCGATGCCCATGTCACCCGGGACGAGGAGATCGGCCCCGGTCTCCTCGGCGGCGATGGCACGGCCCGCTTCGAACGCGGCGAGGGCCTCGCCGGGCTCCAGGGCGTCTTCGACGTCGATCGCGCCGGAGCCGCGGCGGATCTTGTGCGCGGTGACCTCGGCGGGAACGGCCGAAGCGTCCCAGTCGACCGCGATGTCGGCGACGCGCACACTGGCCCCGGCCTGCGCGGCCAGCACCGTGACACCGCTCTTGCCCGCGAGGAAGACGCGCACCATCGCCGCCGTGACCTCGCGCGGGTACGCCGACTGCGCCGACACCCCGTGGTCACCGGCGAAGACGACCACGCGCACGTCGTCGAGCGGGCGCGGGGGAACCACGCCGTGGGCGGCGCTCAGCCACGCCGCCAGCTCCTCGAGCCGGCCCAGCGCGCCGAGCGGTTTCACCAGGCCGTCGAGGCGCTCCTGCGCTGCGGCGCGGGCGGCGGCGTCGGGCACGGGGATGTCGAATCGGGGCACGGCGAGCTCCTTACGGCAGTTCGAGCACCCGCCCCGCGACGACCAGCAGGCTTCGGTCTGACTCGGCGGACACCCGGTTGTTGAGTGCGCCCAGCACATCACGGAACAGCCGTCCGGACGACGTAGCGGGCACCACACCGCTGCCGACCTCGTTGCTCACGGCGACCACGGGCACCCGGGCCTGCGTCCACGCGGCGAGGAAATCCTCGAGCCGGTCGTCGAGCCGTCTTTCCCAGCCCGCCTTGCCCGACCACGCGCCGACCTCGTCGAGCACGCGCGAGAGCCACGTGCCGAGGCAGTCGATGAGCAACGGGCTCGTCGCGCTCCGCAGCACCGTCGCAAGGTCGGTCGTCTCGACCGTGGTCCAGTGCGCCGGACGGCGGGCCTGGTGCGCGGCGACGCGGGCGGCCCACTCGGGGTCGTCGTCGCCCGGCGGCAGGCCGGGCGCGAGGTACACGAGGTGGGAGTGGTGCGCGACGAGCCGCTCCGCGTGCCTCGACTTCCCCGAGCGGACGCCGCCGAGGACGAGCACCTTGCCGTCGTCGCGTCCGTACCGGCGGAGGGTCCGCGCCAGGGCTTCGAGCTGCCCGGCGAGCCGGTGCGTCAGCTTGGTCATACCCGGCATTGTCGTGCACGCGCTACCGTTCGCCACGTGCCACTCCGACAAGCCGTCACAGCGGCCGGCCTGATCACGGGATACGTCGCCGACGCGGTGCTCGGCGACCCCCGCCGAGGGCACCCGGTCGCGCTGTTCGGCCGCGCGGCCGGCGCGCTGGAACGCCGCTGGTGGGCGGACTCCAAGCCGCGCGGAGCGGCGTACGCGGCGGCTTGCGCGGGCACCGTGACGGGCCTGGGCGTGGCCGCGCAGCTGGCCACCCGCCGACGCCCCATCGCCCGCTTCGCCCTCACCGCCGCCGCGACGTGGGTCGTGCTCGGCGGCCGCGGCCTCGCCGCCGAGGGCCGGGAGATGGCGCGCCTGCTGGACGCCGGCGACGTACCCGCCGCGCGCGCCCGCCTTTCGCACCTGTGCGCGCGGGACGCGTCGGAGCTGGACCCGGCCGAGCTCACTCGCGCGGCCACGGAGTCGATCGCGGAGAACACGTCCGACGCGGTCGTCGCGCCGCTGCTGTGGGGCGCCGTCGCCGGCCTCCCCGGGCTGCTCGGCTACCGCGCGCTGAACACGCTCGACGCGATGGTCGGCTACCGCTCGCCCCGTCACCGCAACTTCGGCTGGGCCGCGGCCCGCGCCGACGACGTCGTGAACCTCGGGCCGGCCCGGATCGGCGCCGTCCTCACGGCGTTGTCCGCGCCGCTGGCCGGTGGCCGCGTCGGCCCGGCGCTGCGCGCGTGGCGGCGGTACGGCTCGCACCACCCGAGCCCGAACGCGGGCCAGGTCGAGTCCGCGTTCGCGGGCGCTCTCGGGGTTCGGCTCGGCGGCACCAACAGCTACGGCGGCGAGGTCGAGGTCCGCGGCACGCTCGGTGACGGCCGGGCGCCGCAGCCCGTCGACCTGCGACGCGCGGTGCGGTTGTCGCGCGTGGTCGGCGCGGCGTCGGCCGTGAGCGCGGCGGCGGTGGCCCGGGCGGTGGCGCGATGAGGGGACTGCTGGTCGCGGGCACCACGTCCGACGCCGGCAAGAGCCTGGTCACGGCCGGGATCTGCCGGTGGCTCGCGCGGCGCGGCGTGCGCGTGGCGCCGTTCAAATCGCAGAACATGTCGAACAACTCGATGGTGTGCGCCGACGGCGCCGAGATCGGCCGCGCGCAGTGGTTGCAGGCCCGGGCCGCGCGCGCCGAGCCCGAAGCGGCGATGAACCCCGTGCTGCTCAAACCCGGCAGCGACCGGCGCAGCCACGTGATCGCGCTCGGCAAACCGTTCGGCACGCTCGAAGCCGGCGAGTACGCGACCGGCCGCGCCGGCTTGGCCGAGCTCGCGTTCGGCGCCTTCGAGGACCTGCGTTCGCGCTTCGACGTCGTCGTGTGCGAGGGCGCGGGCAGCCCCGCGGAGATCAACCTGCGCGGCGGCGACTACGTGAACCTCGGCCTGGCGCGGCGGTTTTCGCTCCCGGTGGTCGTCGTCGGGGACATCGACCGCGGTGGGGTGCTGGCCGCGATGTTCGGCACGCTCGCGCTGCTCTCGCCCGGAGACCAGGCGCTCGTCGCGGGCTGGGTGGTCAACAAGTTCCGCGGCGACGTCGGCTTGCTGCAGCCAGGTCTGAAGAGCCTCGAAGACGTGACGGGCCGGCCCGTGCTGGGGGTGCTGCCCTGGCTCGACCGCGTGTGGATCGACTCGGAAGACGCGCTCGCCGCAGCCGGCTGGCGACACGAGGCGCCCCGCGGGGGTGGGCTGCGCGTGGCCGTCGTGCGCTTCCCGCGCGCCTCGAACGCCACCGACGTGGACGCGCTCGCCGCCGAACCCGGTGTGACGGTGAGCCTCACCGCCGACCCGGACACGGTCGCGGCCGCCGACCTCGTGGTGCTGCCCGGCTCCCGGGCCACTGTGGACGATCTGCGCTGGCTGCGGTCCCGCGGCCTCGCCGGCGCCGTGACCGCGCGCGCCGCCGCGGGCCGGCCGGTGCTCGGCATCTGCGGCGGGTACCAGATGCTGGCGCAGACCATCGACGACGACGTCGAGTCGCGCGCCGGTCTCGTCGACGGGCTCGGCCTGCTGCCCACCCGCGTGACGTTCGCGGGGGACAAGGTGCTGGGCCGCCCGACGGGCTCGTGGCGCGGCCACCGCGTCGACGCCTACGAAATCCACCACGGCAGCGCCTCCGGGGCCGGCGCGGAGTCCTTTCTGGACGGTTACCGCGCCGGCGCGGTGTGGGGCACGACGTGGCACGGCGCCTTCGAGAACGATGGCTTCCGCCGCGCGTGGCTCACCGAGATCGCCGCACAGGCGGGCGTGGACTGGGCGCCCGCCGCGGACGCACCGGGGTTCGCGCAGCTGCGCGAGGCCATGCTGGAGCGCCTCGCTGACGCCGTCGAGTCCGAACTGGACACCACGAACCTCTTGCGGCTGCTGGAAGCCGGTGCGCCGGACGGGCTGCCGTTCGTCCCGCCCGGCGCACCGTGAGCCGGATGAGTCAGTGGACCACGGGGTTGCGCAGCACCCCGGACTCCGACTCCAGCGTGCACACGGCCGAGTGGTCGTGGCCGCGCCACGCCGCTTCGTGCGGGTAGTACACAGCCATGACCAGGTTCGTCGGCGGCGACGTGTTGACGAAGAAGGTGTCCTGCTCATCGGTGCAGTAGTCGCGGCTCAAGTCGGCCAGCGTTTCCTCGCCCGGGTAGGTGTCCCCGCCGGGGAGCGCGACGACGGCGTAGACCTCGTCCCCGTGCGGCTGGTCGCACGCGACCCTGGTGATCGTGGTGGGGCTCTCGGTGGTGAAGCAATCGCCCTTGTGCACGGCGAACACGCTGTCGCTGCCCGACAGCGTGACCGCGACGGCGATCGCGATCACCACGAGCCACGCGCCGCTCACCGAAAGCCCGGCGATCGCCAGGCCCTTTCCGGGCCGGCCGTCGCGCCGGGTCTCGACCAGCGCCACGAAGCCGAAGACGATGCTCAGCACGAGACTCAGCGCCGGAATCGCCAGGATGAGCGACGCGATCGCGAAGCCGTTGGTCTTCGGCTGCGGTGGTGGTGGCGGTGCGTCCTGGTAGCTCGGGCCGGTCGGCTTGGGCGGCAGGATCGATTCGGACACGGGTCCCCCTCTGCGGAATCCCCCGACCCGGCCAAGATCCTATCCGGGGACATCCGGGACGCGCGATAACGATTCAGGCGAGTCCGGCGTCGTGCACCAGGATCGCGACCTGCGTCCGGTTCGCGGCCTCCACTTTGGACATGATGCGCCCGAGGTGCACCTTCACCGTCGCCTCGCTGAGCCCGAGTTCCGCCGCGATCGCCGCGTTGCTCGCACCCTCCGCGACGGCCACCGCGACCTCCCGTTCGCGCGCGGTCAGCGGGGCCAGCCGGGCCCGCGCCTTGTCCTGCGCCCCGCCCGTGGCGAACTCGGTCAGCAGCCGCCGCGTGATGGCCGGCGACAACACCGCCTCCCCGCGGCCGACCACGTGCACCGCGTTGACCAATTCGCGCGGCGGCGTGTCCTTCAGCAGGAACCCCGTGGCACCGCGGCGCAGCGCGGTGTGCACGTACTCGTCGAGGTCGAACGTGGTCAGCACGACCACCGCGGGCGCGTCCGGCAGAGCCGTGACCAGCCGCGTCACCTCGAGGCCGTCGACGCCGGGCATCTGGATGTCGGTGAGCACCACGTCGGGCCGGTGCTCGCCGACGAGCTCGGCCACGCCCGCGCCGTCACCGGCCTCGGCGACCACCCGGATGTCCGGGTCCGACTCGAGGATCATGCGGATCCCGCTGCGCACGAGCACCTCGTCGTCGAGGAGCACCACCTTGATCACCGTCGCACCCTCCACTGTGCCCTCACCCTGATCCGTTGAGCGGGAACGCCGCCCGCACCACGTAGTCCGCGCCGTCGGGGCCCGCGCGCAGCGCGCCGCCGGCCAGCGTGACGCGCTCGCGCATACCGATCACGCCGTACCCCGCGCCCGGCAGCCCCGCCGACGCGCCGAGCGCGTTGGCCACTTCGACCACGAGCTCCCCGGCGTCACTCGCCAGCCGCACGCGGATCACGGCGCCCGGCGCGTGTTTCGCCGCGTTGGTCAGCGACTCCTGCACGATCCGGTAAGCCGCCCGGCCCACCTGCTCCGGTACCTCGGGCAGCGGGTCCGGCAGATCGGTCTCGACGCACGCGCCGGCGTCGGTCAGCTCGCCCGCCAAGCGCGCGACACCGGCGAGCATCGGGGTGGGCAGCGAGCGCGGCTCGGTCCGGTCGTCGCGCAGCACGCGCAGGATGTCCCGCAGCTCGGTGAGCGCGGCGGCGCTCGACTCGCGGATCACCTCGGCCATCCGGCCGGTTTCCTCGTCGCGCGCCCGCACCGACAGCGCCCCCGCCTGCAGCGCGACGATGCTGACGCGGTGGGCCACCACGTCGTGCATCTCGCGGGCGATCCGCCGCCGCTCCTCGTCGACGGCACGCTCGGACAGCAAGTCGCGTTCGCGTTCGGCCTGCTCGGCGCGGTCGCGCAACGCGGCGAGCAGCACCGCGCGCTGGTTCATCCACAGTCCCGCGACGAGCGGCAGCACCACGCTCAGGGCGAGGACGAAACCGATGATCTCCCACGCCTGGACGTCGCCGGGCCGGTAGGTCACGACGACCAGCGCCACGCTCGCGACCCCGGCGACCGCCGTCGGCCACTTCGCTCCGCGTTGCGCCGCGACCGTGTAGAGCGAGAAGAACGCGGCGATCGAGGCCGTGGGCGCGAACACGCCCAGCGCCACCATGGCCAGCATCGTGACCAGCGGGAACCGGCGGCGCAGCAGCAACAGCACCAGCACGGCCACGATCGTGAGCTGCCACAGCGGCGGTCGCGTGACGGCGTTCGTGGCTTCGAGCACGAGCGCGCCCGCGACCGCGATCGCCAGGCACGCGTCGAGCAGGAACAGTCGCACGGCGATCACCGTACGACTTTCCGGTTATGCCGATCGAGCTACCCGGCTGATGTGCGCGCGGACGCCCGCTCGCCAGGGTGGACGCATGGTGAAAACGATCGTGAAGACCGCGGCGGTCGCCGGGCTGGCCGCGGTGCTGGCCGCCGGTACCGCGACCGCCGCCACGGCGGACCCGGCTTCCCCCGGCGCGCTCAGCGCCGGTGAGCGGCTCTTCCCCGGCCTCGGCAACGGCGGGTACGACGCCCGCGACTACGACGTCTCCTTCGACTACCGCCCCGGCGTGACCACGATGGACGCTTCGGTGACGATGCGCGCGGTCGCCACGCAATCGCTGTCGTCCTTCGGGCTCGACTCGGCGGTCGCGCAGATCCGCTCGGTGGAGGTGGACGGGCAGGCCGCGCAGTTCACGGTGAAGGGCGAGAAGCTCGTCGTCACACCGGCGCGGCCGCTGCGCGCGGGGCACGCGTTCACCGTGCGGATCACCTACGTCGCGGACCGGGCCAAGAGTCCGCAGTCGCCCGCTTCGACGCCGCTGCCGCCGGAGCTGGCCGAGGTGATCGGCGTCTGGCAGAACACCCCCGACGGCTTCGCGGTGATGGGCCAGACCGATCGCGAGCACGCGGTGTTCCCGTCCGACGACGTGCCGGGCGACCCGGCCACGTACACCCTGCGGATCACGACGCCGGCCGACGTGCAGGGCGTCGGCAGCGGCACGCTCGTCGGCAAGCACCGCAGCGGGGACCGGGTGACCTCGGTGTTCCGCGTCGGCCGGCCCACCGCGACCGACGTCGTGCAAGTCGCGGCGGGGCACTTCACCGAGGTCGACCAGGCCGGCCCGAACGGGTTGCCGATCCGCAGCTACGTGACGAAGGCGGCGAAGCCGTCCGCGCTCGACACCACTCGCCAGACGCCCGAGCTGATCGCGTGGCTGGAGCAGCGCCTCGGCCGTCCGTACCCCTACGCGAGCGCCGGCACCCTCGGCGTCGATCGCGTCTACGGCGGTGGTGTCGCTCTGGAGACCGCGGCGATCCCGACCTACAGCGCCGAGGCGCTCGCGCACCCGGAGGAGGTGTCGACCATGGTGCACGAACTCACGCACGAGTACTTCGGCGACGCCGTGCCGGTGCGCCACTGGGACGACATGTGGCTGAGCGAAGGCCACGCCACCTTCTACCAGGACCTCTACGACTCCGAGCACGGCGGGCAGCCGTTCGACGAGAAGGCGAAGTCCGGGTACGCCGAGAACAACCAGATCCTGAAGCAGAACGGCCCGGTCGCCCGCCAGACCTACGCGGCCGGTGTCCTGTTCGGCACCGACCTCGGCGGCAAGCTCACCCTCTACGCACTGCGCAACCTGGTCGGGCAGCCGGTCTTCGACCGCATCGAACGGACCTTCTTCGACCGGTTCCAGGGCCGGCCCGCCGCGACGCAGGACTACGTCGACGTGGCCGAGCAGGTGTCCGGCCGGGACCTTTCGGGCTTCTTCCACGACTGGCTCTACGGCACGACGACCCCGGCGATGCCGGGCCACCCGGATTGGAGGGCCTGACGTGGCCGGCGATCTCGACTGGTGATCTTCGTCCCCGGCGGAAGTCACGGGGATGTGAGGCGCGCGGTGTGACAATCACCGTATGGCTGAATTGGTGGCGGCACTGGACGTCGGTGGCACGACCGTGAAGGCGGCCCTGCTCGACGCTGAACTCAACGCCCTCGCGACGAAGCGCGTGCCCACGGCGAAGAGCGCCGACGGCACCGCGCTGGCCGAGCAGGTGGCCGACGTGGTCTTCTCGCTCGCCGAGCAGGCCGGGACGAGCGCGCCGGGGGCCGTCGGCGTGGTCGTGCCGGGGATCGTCGACGAAGAGGCCCGCGTCGCGCGGTTCTCGGCGAACCTCGACTGGCGCGACGTCCCGTTCGGCGACCTGCTGGAGAACCGGCTGGGCCTGCCGGTCGCGTTCGGGCACGACGTGAGCGCCGGTGGTCTGGCCGAGTTCCGCGTCGGCGCCGGGAAGGGCTGCACGGACGCGGCGTTCGTCGCCGTCGGCACCGGCATCGCGGCCGCCCTGCTGCTCGACGGCCGGCTCTACCGGGCCCACGGCCTGGCGGGGGAGGTCGGGCACATCGACGTGGGCCACCGCTTCGTCTGCGGCTGCGGCGCCACGGGCTGTCTCGAGGCGATCTCGTCGGCGTCGGCCATCGCGCGCCGCTACACCGAACGCACCGGCCGCCCCGCCGACGGCGCCCAACCCGTGGTCGACGCCGCCCGCCACGGCGACGAAGCCGCCGTCGCCGTCGTCTCCGACGCCCTCGACGGCCTCGGCCACGGCCTCAAAACCCTGCTCACCCTGCTCGCCCCGGACGTCGTCATCCTCGGCGGCGGCCTCTTCACCGCGGCCGACTACGTCCTCGACCCGATCCGCGACTGGCTCACTTCGGCCCTGAAGTTCCAGCGCATGCCGGAACTGCGCGTGGCATCGCTGGGCGACGAAGCCGGCCGGCTCGGCGCGGGGCTGCTGGCACTGGACTTGCTGCGCGGCAAGTGAACCCGCGCGGGGCGGCTCTTCCCCAGCGTGGGGGAGGGCCTCCCGGCTTGGTACAGGCCGGCCCACGCCGGTCCGCGGCGCACCTCGGTACCGGCTCGCCGCTGCGCGGCGACGGAGGCGACGAGTCCTGAGCCGGACATCGGCGCACACGTTCCAACGAATGCCGGAACTGCGCGTCGCTTCTCTCGGCGACGAAGCCGATCGGCTCGGCGCGGGGTTGCGGGCGCTGGACTTGTTGAACGGCAGGTGACTTTGAAGGCGGTCTTCCCCTCCGGCGGAGTGGGTTGGCTGCCGTGGTTCAGGTCGGTCTGGCCCCACGCCGGTCCGCGGCGCACCGAGGTACCGGCTCGCCTGTGCTCGGCCACCGAGGCGCCGCAGTCGTGAGCCGGACGCCGAGCCGCTGCTCACCCCGTCCGGAGCCACCATCGCCGGTACCGAAGCGTTGATCGCGCAAGCCACTTCGAGATCGGATCAAGAACTGCTCGCGGATCGGCGATGGGCGTTGATCTGCTCGTGGTTGGCCATCGCCCACTCGGCGAGCGCCATCACCAGCGGCACCAGACTCCGGCCCAACTCGGTCAGCTCGTACTCGACCCGGGGCGGCACCTCGGCGTAGGCGGTGCGCACCACCAGACCGTCTTCGACGAGGTGTTTGAGCGTCACCGTCAGCATCCGCTGCGAGATGCCGGCAGCGGCCTGCTGCAGCTCACCGAAGCGCAGCGGGCCGGCCCGCAGGGTGCCGATCACGAGCAAGCTCCACTTGTCGCCGATCCGGTCCAGCACCTCGCGGACCGCGCCGCCCTCCCGGATTCTCGGCGGACCGCCCGTCTCGCGTGTGACCTTCGCCATACCCTGAGCCTCTTTCCTGGACACATACCTCGATGTGCCTTTTGTGGCCCGCCCCGTGCGCACAGACCATCTGGTTACGCACAAATGGTAAGGATTGGGGAATGCGGTGAACATCGCACTGTGGATCGCCCAGGGTGTGCTCGCACTGGTCTACCTCGCCGCGGGCGGGCTCAAGGTCGTGCGGCCACGCGAGCAGCTGGTCGCTTCGGGCAACTTCGACTGGATGAAGGACTCGTCGGACGCCGGCGTGAAGGCAGTGGGCCTGGTGGAGATCCTCGGCGCCGTCGGCGTGATCCTGCCGTGGCTGACGGAGATCGTCCCGGTCCTCACCCCGATGGCCGCGGTCGGCCTGGTCGTGGTGCAGCTCGGTGCGCTCCGGGCGCACCTGGTCCGCGACGAACGCAGGCCGTTGCCCGCCAACGTGGTCCTGCTGCTGCTCGCCGCCTTCGTCGCGGCCGGTCGCTTCTCGGGCTGACCGGTCGTTCCGGTCGAACGGCGGTGGAAAGTACGTCACCGCAAGCGAAACCGGGCCGAGCGGACACGGCGCCGTTGCCGTGGCCACCCGGGACCGGGGGTGGGACCGCGAACGGTCCACAGAGGACAGAGCGGGCGCAGCAACGCTGGTGCGCCCGCCCTTGGCTGGGGGGAGCGTGGCGGGCGCAGCGTCGTTGGTGCGCCCGCCCCGGGGTCACGCGATCGGCCGGTCCGTCGGCGCGATCGGGGCCGGGAGGACGCCCCGGCCGGTGAGGAAAGCGTCGACGCCCGCGGCGCAGGAGCGGCCTTCCGCGATGGCCCACACGATGAGCGACTGGCCGCGGCCCATGTCGCCGGCGACGAAGACGTTGTCCACGCTCGTCTTGAAGTCGCGGTCGCGCACGACGTTGCCGCGCTGGTCGAGGGCGACGCCCAGGTCTTCGAGCAGCCCGGAGCGCTGCGGGCCCACGAAACCCATGGCCAGCAACACCAGCTGAGCCGGCAGCTCGCTCTCGGTGCCCTCGACGGGGACGAACTTGCCGCCCTCGTTGCGCACCTCCACGAGCTTCAGCGCGCGGACGCGGCCGTCGCCGTCGGCCAGGAACTCCTGCGTGTTCACGGAGTACAGGCGCTCGCCGCCCTCCTCGTGGGCCGAGGAAACCCGGTAGATCATCGGGTAGGTCGGCCACGGGTGAGCGTCCGAACGCGCCTGGGGCGGCCGCGGCATGATCTCCAGCTGCGTCACCGAACGAGCGCCCTGGCGGTGCGCCGTGCCGACGCAGTCCGCGCCCGTGTCACCGCCGCCGATGACCACGACGTCGAGGCCCTCGGCGGAGTACGGCACCGCGTCGAGTTCACCCGCGGCGACGCGGTTGGCCGGCGGCAGGTACTCCATGGCCTGGAGGACGCCGTCGTGCTCGCGGCCGTCGATCGGCAGGTCGCGCCACGCCGTCGCACCGCCGGCCAGCACCACGGCGTCGTGGTCGGCCCGCAGCTGCTCGACGGTGAGGTCCACGCCCACGTTCACGGACGTGCGGAACTCCGTGCCCTCGGCCCGCATCTGGTCGAGCCGGCGGTCGAGGCGGAACTTCTCCATCTTGAACTCGGGGATGCCGTAGCGCAGCAGTCCGCCGATCTTGTCGGCCCGCTCGTAGACCACCACGCTGTGGCCCGCTCGCGTGAGCTGCTGCGCCGCGGCCAGCCCCGACGGCCCGGAGCCGACGACAGCGACCTTCTTGCCCGTCTTCGCCACCGGCACCTGCGGCGTGACCCAGCCCTCTTCGAAGGCCCGGTCGACGATGGAGATCTCGACCCGCTTGATCGTCACCGGGTCGTCGTTGATGCCGAGCACGCACGCCGTCTCGCACGGCGCCGGGCACAGCGTGCCGGTGAACTCCGGGAAGTTGTTCGTGGCGTGCAGCCGCTCGATCGCCTCACGCCAGTCTTCCCGCCACACCAGCGTGTTCCACTCGGGGATCAGGTTCCCGAGCGGACAGCCCTGGTGGCAGAACGGGATGCCGCAGTCCATGCAGCGCCCGGCCTGCTTCTCCAGCTTCGTCGAAGCGAAGTCCTCGTACACCTCGCGCCAGTCCATCAGCCGCAAGTCGACCGGACGGCGCTTCGGTTCTTCGCGGGTGGTGGTCAGAAAGCCCTTGGGGTCAGCCATGAGCGGCCTCCATGATCGCCTCGTTCACGTCGCGCCCGTCGCGTTCCGCCTGTACCTGGGCGGCGAGCACGCGCTTGTAGTCCTTCGGCATGACCTTGCCGAACCGGTCGACGGCGGAGTCCCAGTCGGCGAGCAGCTCGCGCGCCACGGCGGACTCCGTTTCGTTGTAGTGCTTTTCCACGGTCTCGCGCAGGAAGTCGGTGTCGTCGGTGTCCAGCGGGTCGATGTCGACCATCTCCGGGTTCACGCGGTGCACCGGCAGGTCGAGCACGTACGCGACGCCGCCCGACATACCGGCCGCGAAGTTGCGCCCGATCCCGCCGAGCACGACCACGCGCCCGCCCGTCATGTACTCGCCACCGTGGTCACCCACGCCTTCGACGACGGCCAGCGCGCCCGAATTGCGCACGCAGAACCGTTCGCCGACCTTGCCGCGGATGAAGATCTCGCCGCTCGTGGCGCCGTAGGCGATCACGTTGCCGGCGATGATGTGGTCCTCGGCCGGGAACTTCGCCGCCTTGTCCGGCCGCACGATGATCCGGCCGCCCGAGAGGCCCTTGCCGACGTAGTCGTTGCCGTCGCCGACGAGCCGCAGCGTGATGCCCTTCGGCACGAACGCGCCGAACGACTGGCCCGCGGTGCCGGTGAACGTCACGTCGATCGTGTCGTCCGGCAGGCCCTCGCCGCCCCACTTCTTCGTGAGCTCCGACCCCAGCATGGTGCCGACGGTGCGGTTCACGTTGCGCACCGGCAGCTCCAGCCGCACCTTGTCCCCGGCCGACAGCGCGCCTTCGGCGAGCTGGATCAGCGTGTTGTCCAGCGCCTTGTCGAGCCCGTGGTCCTGCTTCACGAGCTGGTGGCGCGCCGCGCGCGGCGGCAGGTCCGGCACGTGGAAGATCGGCGACAGGTCCAGCCCGGCGGCCTTCCAGTGGTCCACGGCCTTGCGCTTGTCGAGCACCTCGGCGTGGCCCACGGCTTCGGCGATGGACCGGAACCCGAGCTCCGCCAGGTACTCGCGCACCTCCTGGGCGATGAACTCGAAGAAGTTCACCACGTACTCGGCCTTGCCGCTGAACTTCTCGCGCAGCTTGGGGTTCTGCGTCGCGACGCCCACCGGGCAGGTGTCGAGGTGGCACACGCGCATCATGATGCAGCCCGACACCACGAGCGGCGCGGTCGCGAAACCGAACTCCTCGGCGCCGAGCAGCGCGGCGATCACGACGTCGCGGCCGGTTTTGAGCTGTCCGTCGGTCTGCACCACGATGCGGTCGCGCAGCCGGTTGGCCAGCAGCGTCTGCTGCGTCTCGGCCAGGCCCAGCTCCCACGGGCCGCCCGCGTGCTTGATCGACGAGAGCGGCGAAGCGCCCGTGCCGCCGTCGTGGCCCGAGATGAGCACGACGTCGGCGTGCGCCTTGGACACGCCCGCCGCGACCGTGCCGACACCGACCTCGGACACGAGTTTCACGTGGATGCGCGCGGCCGGGTTGGCGTTCTTCAGGTCGTGGATCAGCTGGGCGAGGTCCTCGATCGAGTAGATGTCGTGGTGCGGCGGCGGGGAGATGAGCCCCACGCCCGGCGTGGAGTACCGCGTTTTCGCGATCCACGGGTACACCTTCGCGCCGGGCAGCTGGCCACCCTCGCCCGGCTTCGCGCCCTGCGCCATCTTGATCTGGATGTCGTCGGCGTTCACGAGGTACTCGCTCGTGACCCCGAAGCGGCCCGAAGCGACCTGCTTCACCGCGGAACGGCGTTCGGGGTCGTAGAGCCGGTCGGCGTCCTCGCCGCCCTCGCCGGTGTTGGACTTGCCGCCGAGGCGGTTCATCGCGATGGCGAGCGTCTGGTGCATCTCCTTCGAGATGGAGCCGTAGGAGATGGCGCCGGTGGCGAACCGCTTCACGATCTCCGAGACCGGTTCGACCTCTTCGATCGGCACCGGCGTGCGCTCGCCGTAGGTGAACTCGAACAGCCCGCGCAGCGTCTGCAGCTTCTCGGACTGGCTGTTGACGGCGTCGGTGTACTCCTTGAAGACGTCGTACTTGCCGCTGCGCGTGGAGTGCTGCAGCTTGAACACCGTCTGCGGGTTGAACAGGTGCGGCTCGCCTTCGCGCCGCCACTGGTAGTCCGCGCCGGTCTCGAGCTCGCGGTGGCTCGCGCGCACGCCGTCGGACGGGAACGCGCGGCTGTGGCGCTGCGAGACCTCGTCGGCGATCGTGTCGAACCCGACACCGCCGAGGCGCGAAGTCGTCGCGGTGAAGCAGGTGTCGATCACCTCGGAGCCGAGGCCGACGGCTTCGAAGATCTGCGCACCGGTGTAGGACGCGACGGTCGAGACGCCCATCTTGGACATCGTCTTGCGCACGCCCTTGCCGAGCGCCTTGATGAGGTTCGCGGTCGCCTGCTTCGCGCTGACGCCCGGGATCAGGCCCTGGTGGGCCATCTCCTCGACCGTCGCCATCGCGAGGTACGGGTTCACCGCGGCGGCGCCGTAGCCCACGAGCAGCGCGATGTGGTGCACCTCGCGCGCGTCGCCGGCCTCGACGATGAGGCCGACCTGCGTGCGGGTCTTCTCGCGCACCAGGTGGTGGTGCACGGCACCGGTCAGCAGCAGCGACGGGATGGCCGCGTGGTCCTCGTCGACCCCGCGGTCGGACAGCACGATGAGCCGGGCGCCGTCCTCGATGGCCTCGGACACCTCGCTGCGGATCTCGTCGAGCCGCTGCAGCAGCGCTTCGCCGCCGCCGTGCACGTTGTAGCGGCCGAGCACGGTCACGGCCTGGAACTCGGGCAGGTTGCCGTCGTCGTTGACGTGCACCAGCTTCGCGAGCTGGTCGTTGTCCAGCACCGGGAACGGCAGCACGATCCGCCGGCACGACGCGGCGTCGGCGAGCAGCAGGTTGGGCTCCGCGCCGACCTGAGTGCCGAGCGCCGTCACGAGCTCCTCGCGGATGGCGTCCAGCGGCGGGTTCGTGACCTGGGCGAAGAGCTGGATGAAGTAGTCGAACAGCGGCCGCGCGCGGGACGACAGGGGGGCGAGCGGGGAGTCGTTGCCCATCGAGCCGATCGGCTCCGCGCCGGTGCGGGCCATCGGCTCGAGGATGGCCTCGAGCTCCTCCTCGGTGTAGCCGAACGCCTGCTGGCGCCGCACGAGCGCGGCGTGCAGGGGTACCTCGCGGTCGCGCTCGGGGAGCTCTTCCAGGCGCAGCAGGCCGCCGTCCACCCACTCGTCGTACGGCTGCGCGGTGGCCAGCTGACCCTTGATCTCCTCGTCCTCGATGATCCGGCCTTCGGCGGTGTCCACGAGGAACATGCGGCCCGGCTCGAGCCGGCCCTTGCGCACGATCGTCGCCGGGTCCAGCTCGAGCACGCCCACCTCACTGGCCAGCACGACGAGCCCGTCGTCGGTGACCCAGTAGCGGCCGGGGCGCAAGCCGTTGCGGTCGAGCACGGCGCCGATCTGCGAGCCGTCGGTGAACGCGACGAGCGCCGGGCCGTCCCACGGCTCCATGAGCGTGGAGTGGAACTCGTAGAAGGCGCGGCGCGCGGGGTCCATCTCCTGGTGGTTCTCCCAGGCCTCCGGGATCATCATCAGCACCGAGTGCGGCAGCGAACGGCCCCCGAGGTGCAGCAGCTCGAGCACCTCGTCGAACGAGGCCGAGTCGCTCGCGCCGCGCGTGATGATCGGGTAGATCCGCTTCAGGTCACCGGGGATCAGGTCCGTCTCGAGCAGCGCCTCGCGGGCGTCCATCCAGTTGCGGTTGCCCTTGAGGGTGTTGATCTCGCCGTTGTGGGCCACGTACCGGTACGGGTGCGCGAGCGGCCACGACGGGAACGTGTTGGTGGAGAAGCGCGAGTGCACGAGGCCGATGGCGCTCGTCACACGCTCGTCCTGCAGGTCCAGGAAAAAGCGCTCGACCTGGTCCTCCGTCAGCATTCCTTTGTAGACGATGGTGCGCGAGGACAGTGACGGGAAGTACACGTCGTCCTCGGCGAGCTCGTGCTCGGCGCGCTTGCGCACGCAGAACGCGGAGCGCTCCAGCGCCAGGCCGTCGCGGTTGTGGCGGCGCCCGGCCAGGAACAGCTGCGTGAAGTGCGGCCGCGTCTCACCCGCGGTCGGCCCGCACTGCGCGGCGTCGACCGGCAGGTCGCGCCAGCCCACCACGCGCATGTCCTCCTCGGCGGCGATCCGCTCGATGGTGGTCATGGCGCGGCCGCGGCGCTTCTCGTCGCGCGGCAGGAACGCGGTGCCCACGGCGTAGGCGCCCTCTTCGGGCAGTTCGAAGTCCACGACTTCGCGGTAGAACGCGTCGGGCACCTGGATCAGCAGGCCGGCGCCGTCGCCGGTGTCGGGCTCGGCTCCGCGTGCCCCGCGGTGTTCCAGGTTCCGCAACGCGACCAGGGCTTTCGCCACGATCTGATGATCTCGGCGCCCGGCGAGATCGGCGACGAAAGCGACCCCGCACGCGTCGTGCTCGTAAGCGGGGTCGTACAGACCTGTGGTGGCCGATGTGCTGGAACCGGCAGTGGAACGGTGGGTCACGGCTGGCCGCCTCCCAAGGCGTCGGCGCGACCGGACTCACTCCATCGGGTGGTTCGACACTGAACCGGTTAACGAAGTGGTCCGGAACCGCGATGGTCAGTCGAGAAAACTCAGTCGAGAAACGGTGAGATAGGGGGAACCGCCCGTGACACCGGTCCGGTCTGCATCGACCGGACAACGGCAGGGCGGTTCCTGGTTCAGCCGCACATCTCTGGGCGACCACTACGAGTATCGGTGCACGGTGTTGTCGGTGCCGTGCACGAGATCGTGGGTACAGCTGCGTGGGTACTGCTGCGCACGCGCTCTTCCGATCGGCCTGTGTGGTGGGGGGCCGGCCGGGCGCGTGGTGTTGCCCCCGGGTTCTCCGGGTCTTATGACGATAGTGTGAATTCGCTGTGTTCGACATATGTCGTTGCGCGCGGGTGGGAAATGCCACGCATACGTTGACGCGCCCGGGGGTACTCCCATATGTCGGGCTCCGTCTCCCGACCCCTGGTTGGCCACATCGCTGACCAGCGGAAACGTCCGTGCGGGGCGCGCGTTGTGTCACTGGGTGAGCTGGTTGACTGGACGTATGAGGCGAATCGGTGATGGCTGATCGTTATCTCTCCGTGGCGAGCCCGGTACTGCACGAGATCGAGATCAAGCGCTCCCGGTTCCTCTGCGCCCTCGTCCCGGTGACCTCCGAGGCCCACGCGCGCGCCGCCATCGCGGCCCGCCGCAAGGCCGAACCCGCGGCCCGCCACCACTGTCACGCCTTCGTCCTGGGCCCCGACGGCCGCACCCAGCGCTCCAGCGACGACGGCGAACCGGCCGGCACCGCCGGGGTGCCCATGCTGGAGGTCCTGCGCCGCCGTGAGATCACCGACACGGTCGCCGTGGTCTCCCGCCACTTCGGGGGTGTGCTGCTGGGTGCGGGAGGTCTGATCCGCGCATACGGGCAGGCGGTTTCGGCCGCGTTGGACGTCGCCGACGTCGCCGAGTACCGGCGGTTGCGGTTGTTCGACGTCGAGGTCGACTACACCCGGGCCGGGCGCCTGGAGAACGACCTGCGCTCGTCTTCGTATGTGGTGCACGCCACGAGCTTCGACGCCGCGGCGCACTTCGAGGTCGGCTTGGCCCCGGGTGAGGAGGCCGGTTTCGCCGCCTGGCTCGCGGATCTGACCGGCGGGACGGCGGAAGCTGTCGAGCTGGGGGAGGAGTGGGTGCGTTCCTGACGCACCCGCGTGGTCTTCGCCACCGGGTCTTGTCCGCGGAGCGGGCGGGGATGCGTTGGTGCGGCGCCGATTCCGCGCGGCATCGTGTAGCGCGCGCTTCAGTACGCGCGAGTACTGCAGGATCGGCCGTCAGGCCGCCGTCACGGCGTTCGGCGCCGCTGCTTCGTTGAGGGCCACCATCCCGGCCGCCGTCAGCACGGCGAGCACGCGGCCGCCACAGGGCCCGCCGGTGGCGGGCTCGATGAGGCCGGCGCGCACGAGGCGGCGCGTGGTCGCCTGGTCGCAGCAGCTGAGACCGTCGACGAACAGGTCCGGTTCGCAGCTGCAGCTGATCTCGGCGCGCCCCGATGCGACGGCTTTCAGGGTGGCCCGCTCACGGTGGTTCAGCTCGGTGGTCATGGCGGTGCCTCCTTCCCACGCTGGCTCCAGTAGAACTCCGACCACCGACAGTTTCGGGATCCGCAACCGGCATGTCGCGCATTTCACCCGTTCTCTGGGGTGAAGCCGGGACTTTCCGGGGTCCCCCCTGCACCGTCGCCGGGACCACGTGTCTTGAATGGAGGACGTGGAGATCCTGACCGACACCGGCACGCTCGCGCTCTACACCACCGACGCGTCCAACTACCGCCACGTGCCCCTCGGCGTGGTGCTGCCGCGGACGGTCGACGACGTGGTCGCCGCCGTCGCGGCGGCGCGCGAGCGCGGGGCGCCGGTCGTGGCGCGCGGCGGGGGGACGAGCGTCGCCGGCAACTCGTGCGGGCCGGGGATCGTCGTCGATACCTCCCGGTACGTGCGGGGTGTCGACTGGCTCGATCCCGAAGCGCGGCTCGCGCGGGTCGCGCCCGGTACGGTGCTCGACGACCTGCAGGCGCTCGCCGCGCCGCACGGGCTGCGGTTCGGGCCCGACCCGTCGACGCACAACCGCTGCACCCTCGGCGGCATGATCGGCAACAACGCGTGCGGTTCGCACTCCGTCGCGTGGGGCCGGACCGTCGACGTGGTGCGCGAACTCGACGTGCTCCTCTACGACGGCACGCGCCTCACGGTCGGGCCGGCCACGCCATCCGAAGTGGACGCGCGCGCCGCCAGGCCCGGCACCGAAGGCCGCGTCTTCACCGAACTGCGCTCGCTCGTCCGCGACAACCTGGCGCTGCTGCGCACGGAACTGTCCGGCTTTTCCCGCCGTGTTTCCGGGTACGGGCTCGAACACCTGCTGCCCGAGAACGGTTTCGACGTCGCGAAGGCGCTCGTCGGCAGCGAAGGCACGTGTGTGACGGTGCTGGGCGCGACCGTCGCGCTGGCCGAACTGCCGGAGCACCGCGTGCTCGCCGTGCTGGGTTTCCCGTCCGATGTGGACGCCGCCGACGCCGTGCCGGCGATCCTGCCGTACTCGCCTTACACGGTCGAGGGCGTGGACGCCGAGCTCGTCGCGATGCTCGAACCCGGCCGGGCGCAAGGACTTCCGCCCGGTGGCGCGTGGCTGTTCGTGGAGCTGGCCGGCGACTCCCCGGCCGAAGCCGCCGCGCGCGCCCGCGAGCTGGCGGCTTCGCTCGGCGGCGCGCTCACCGGATCCGTCGTCCTCGACGACCCCGCGGCGCAGCGCCGGCTGTGGCGCATCCGTGAGGAGGGCGCGGGTCTGGCGACGCGGCTCGCCGACGGCGCCGAGGCCTGGCCCGGCTGGGAAGACGCGGCGGTGCCGCCCGAGCGGCTCGGCTCGTACCTGCGCGGCTTCAAGGAACTGATGCGCGAACACGGCCGCCGCAGCGTCGTGTACGGCCACTACGGCGAAGGCTGCCTGCACCTGCGGCTCGACTTCGACCTGCTGTCCACCCCGGGCAAGGCGCAGTTCCGGCGGTTCCTCGAACAGGCCGCCGACCTCGTCGCGGCGCACGGCGGCTCGCTGTCGGGCGAACACGGTGACGGCCAGGCCCGCTCGGAACTGCTCGGGCGCATGTACAGCCCCGAGATGATGGCGCTCTTCCGGCGCTTCAAGGGCATCTTCGACCCCGAGGGCCGGATGAACCCCGGCATCATCGTCGACCCGCGCCCGGTGGACGCCGACCTGCGCGTGCGCCGCGCGCCGCTCGCGCTGGAGGACGTGACGGTGCTCGGCTACCCCGAGGACCGCGGCAGCTTCGGCCAGGCGATGCGCCGCTGCGTCGGCGTCGGGAAGTGCCGCAACACCAGCGGCGGCGGCGTGATGTGCCCGAGTTACCGCGCGACCCGCGAGGAGAAGCACTCCACACGCGGGCGGGCGCACCTGCTCGCCGAGATGGTCAACGGTGAGGTCATCCGGGACGGCTGGCAGTCCGAAGAAGTGGCCGACGCGCTCGATTTGTGCCTGTCGTGCAAGGGGTGCCTGTCCGACTGCCCGGTCGACGTCGACATGGCCACGTACAAGGCCGAGTTCCTCCACCAGCACTACCGCGGCCGGCGGCGCCCGGCGTCGCACTACTCCATGGGCTGGCTGCCGATGTGGCTGCGCGCGGTGTCGCTCGCGCCGCGCGTCGCGAACTTCTTCGGCAAGCGCCGGTGGGCCGCGTCGGCGTTGAAACGCTTCGGTGGCATCGCGCCGGAACGCGAGCTGCCGGAGTTGGCGCCCGTGCCGTTCACGCGGGCGCGCAAGGACCTGCGCCGCTGGGCGACGGGCGAGCGGCGGATCGTGCTGTGGCCCGATTCGTTCAACAACTACCTCACGCCCGAAGTCCTCGACGCCGCGACCGAGGTGCTGGAGGCGGCGGGCTACGACGTGGTCCTGCCCGACGGCGGAGTCTGCTGTGGACTGACGTGGGTGTCCACGGGCCAGCTCGACGTGGCCAAGCGCGTGCTGAAGCGGACGCTGTCGGTGCTGCGTCCGTACCTCGACGCCGGCTACGAGATCGCCGGCCTGGAACCGAGCTGCACGGCGCTCTTCCGCGGCGACCTGGCGGCGCTGCTGCCGGGCGACCCGGTGGCGAAGCTGCTGGCGCAGCGCACTCGCACGTTCGCCGAACTGCTCGCCGACGCGCCGCGGCCCCTCGAAGCAGCGCTGGACGTCGACACCGTCACGCAGGTGCACTGCCACCAGCACGCCGTCCTCGGCTTCGCGGCCGACGAGGCGGCGCTGCGGGCCGCCGGCGTCCGCAACACCACGCTCGACTCCGGCTGCTGCGGCCTCGCCGGCAACTTCGGTTTCGAAAAGGGCCACTACGACGTGTCCAAGGCCGTCGCCGAAGACCGGCTGCTGCCCGCGCTGCGCGAGACACCGGAGTCCACTGTGGTCCTCTCCGACGGCTTCAGCTGCCGCACCCAGATCGCCCAGGAGTCCGGCCGCCGCGCCGAACACCTGGCCCAACTGGTGCGGCGCGCGCTGCGCTAGCCCGTGCCCCACCAGGTGCGGGCACGTCGGTCAGCTGGTGAGGGGTGGCTGACCGCTGGTGGCGTCGCGGCCCGGCGTGGATTTCGCCGTACGCGAGGCGGCGGCGGGCGAAGGCGGCGTCGAGGTCGGCAGGGCCGTGGTGGACTGCGTTCCGTCATGGCCTCGTCCGCGTAGATCGGCGGGCAGACGTTCAGCACTCGCTACTCGCTGCGCTCCAGCAACGTCCGCACCGCCGGTTCCGTGAGGCGTGCGACGTCCTCGGCCGACGCGCTCGCCAGCGGTTCCTTGCGCGTCACGGCGCGGACGAGGCCGATGCCCAGCAGCCAGGCCAGCGCGAGGTCCGCGCGCAGGGCGGCGTCGGGCTCGTCGGTGAGGGACGCGAGGACGCGGCCGTACTCCTCGCCGAGCTGTTCGCGCAGCGCGGCTCCGGCGCCGTCGCTGCCGGTGGAGCGCAGGTACGTCTCGAGGGAGCGGTCACGGCGCTCGGAGGAGTCCTCGAGCAGGCTCCGCAGCGTCTCGCCGAACAGCCGCTCGGGCGGAGTCGCCTCCAGTTGCGCGAAGCCGCCGCGCGCCATCACCGCCTCGAACAGGGCTTCCTTGCTGCCGAAGTACCGGAACAGCAACGCCTGGTTCGCGCCCGCGCGGCTCGCGATGTCCCGCACGGTCGTGCGGTCGAACCCGCGCTCGGCGAAGAGCTCCTGGGCCGCGTCGAGCAGCGCCGCCTTCGTCGCCGCGGCGTCCCGCCTGCGGGCCTGCGATTCTGCGGTCATGGCGAACGAGGTTAACCGCAGCGCGCACTGTGAGCGCGTTACCGCGTTCGGTCACGGTCGGACCGCGCACTCGATCGGGTAAGAACCGGCACCTCTTGTGGGCATGGCCACAGCGCGGAGCTGAACCACCGGTGGACGTTCGATCGTGGTCAACTGGAGATCGTGAACAGGGCAAGAGGGGACTCCGCATGAGCAATCCGTTGATCGCCCCGACGGTCGATTCGACCAAGGCGTACTCGGGGATCTCCTTGCTGGAAACCGCGAACGATCTGTCGTCGGCGATCGAGTCGGGTGATTGGGCGTCGGTGGCGATGGGCGCGGTGGGTACCGCGTTGGACGCGTTGTCGATGGCGATGGATCCGTTCGGCGCGATCTTGGCGGCTGGGGTCAGCTGGTTGATGGAGCATGTCGGGCCGCTCAAGGACGCGTTGAACGGGTTGACCGGTAATGCGGATCAGATCAAGGCGCAGTCGGAGACGTGGGCGAATGTTGCCAAGGAGTTGGGCAGCGTCGCCTCGGATCTGAACAGCGCGGTGATGTCGGATCTGCAGTCCTGGTCCGGGGATGCGTCGGATGCCTACCGGCAGCGGGCGCAGGATCTGGGGACGTTGTTGCAGTCGGCGCAGAAGGGCTGCGAGGGCGCGTCGTCCGGGGTGAAGACCGCGGGTGAGGTGGTCGCGGCGGTGCGGACGCTGGTGCGCGACATCATTTCGGAGCTGGTTGGGCATTTGATCAGCTGGGCGTTGCAGGTGGTGTTCACGCTCGGTATCGGTTTGGCGTGGGTGGTGCCGCAGGTGATCAGTGCGGTGGCGAAGACGGCGTCGCAGATCACGTCGATCGTGACGAAGCTGGTGAAGGCGCTCAAGGCGCTGATCCCGTTGCTGAAGAAGGCCGGGACGCTGTTCGAGGACGCTGCGAAGGCGTTGAAGAACATCAAGGGTGGCAAGGTTTCGACGGCGGGTAAGGGTGGCGACGTGGGCCCGATGCCGAAGGGTCCGCCCAAGCCCGCGGGCAGTGGTGGTGGCACGCCGAAGGGTGGGGGTGATGGTGCGCCGCCGCCGGCGAAGTCCGGTGGTGACGACTCGACGCATTCGTCCAGCGCGGGTGACCCCCCGCCGCCGCCGAAGAGCGATCCGCCGCCCCCGCCGAAGGGCGACGACTCCACTCACGCCTCCAGCGCCGGCGGTGGCGACACCCCGCACACGTCGAGCGCCGGTGGCGGCACGCCGAAGTCGCCCGGCCCGGCCTCGCGCAACCTCGAGGACGCGTCCGTCCACGGCTTCACCGACACCCCGATCGGCAAGAAGATCAAGGACGCGTTCAACCCGGTCCCGGCGAGCAAAGTGCGTCCGCAGGCCGGTCCCGGTGGCACCACCCGGCCCTCGCTCAACGCCGACACCCCGGGTGCGAACAACTTCGCCGCGAAGAAGTACCCGCAGCTCAACGACCTCAACAAGCAGGGCTTCTTCAAGCTCCGCGACAACCAGAACTGCACGAAGTGCATCACGGCCGTCGACGACATGCTGGGTGGCAACGTCCACAAGGCGGAAGTGCTCCGCAAGGGCGACGAGATCGGCACCTACCCCGACCGGAACCACCCGCTGCGGCAGAAGAACCCGGGTAGCGGGCAGCCGGACCAGCTCGACAGCTGGGACGACGTGATCCAGCGGGCCGACGCGTACCCGAACAGCAAGGGGTTCGTGATCGTGCACCGCGACGACGGGTCGAGCCACGTCATGAACGTCATCAAAGACGGTGACGGGGTCGCGTTCGTCGACGGCCAGTCCGGGAAGCTGGGCAAGCTGGACGACAACCCGCGCAACCTCGAGTACTTCCGCTACGACCCGCCGGGCCGGCAAGCCGGGGGCATCTCGCTGAACGGCCCCGCGGCGCCGGCACCCCCGGCACCGGCGCCGGTGAACCCGCTGCCGCCGGCTCCGCACCCCGTGCCGCCGCCACCGCCGGCCGCACCGGTACCCGCTGGCGCGGGCGCGGCGGACGACGTGCCGCAGGAGTACCAGGACTGGCTCACCTGGAACCAGCACCTCACCAACGGCTGACGGACGGAAACCATGGAACGACAAGAAGCTCTGGCCGCCGCGACGCGGCTTCTCGCCGGCTCGCTCGGCCCGGGTCTCGTGCACCCCTCGGCCGGGCCGGTGCGGCTGCGCGAGGACCTCGTCGGCGAGCACGAACTGGCGTGGATCGTGCCGTTCAACAGCATCGCCTTCCTCGACCACGGCGACCGCGAGAAGATGTGCATCCCGAGCGTGATCGCGGTGCCCAAGGCCGGAACGCCGGCGTTCTTCCCGCCCACCTACCTGCCGGTGCGGGACTTCCTCGACGAGGTCCGCGAAAGCGGCGAGAGCCTCGCCGGGTGGGCGCCGGAACCGGAACCCGCCGAGACGGTCGCGCCGAGCGTGCACGACACCGTGCTGCGCGGGCACCTCGACCCGGGCACGGGCAATTTCCTCGGCGGCCACACGCAGGCGCCGGGGCGGGGTCAGCGGTAGCCGCACCCCGGGTCGGCGGCGGGTGCGCCGAGCGCAGCGCCGTGGGGCAGGACGGCGAGCCCGATGATCACCGCCGGCTCGGTGCCGAGGTTGCGTCCCAAGTGGACTTCGTCGACGTGGTCGATGAAGGGTTCGCCGGGCCCGAAGACTTCCGTGTGCCCGCAGTCGGCCAGGTCGTGGGTCAGCGCGCCGCTGTGGACGACGGAGTGGATGGGGCCGGGGTGCGTGTGCCACCCGGTGCTCGCACCCGGCGCGATCGTGAGCTGGAGCAGCACGTAGTCGGTGTCGCCGACGGTCGTCCGGGAGAACGTCGTCTCGGTGACGCCGGGTGGCGCGTGGTCGCTCACGGTGTGGCCCCTTTCGGCTGGCTGCCAGCCAAGGCTATGGCGCCTGTCTGACGGTCGTCAATGTGACGTGATACCGCTACGCAAAGTAGTGTTGATCTCAGCGCGCTGGAGTGGCTGACAAAGCGGGAGCAACCCGATACCGTGAGTTGTAAGCAGGCGCTTACAAACCGGACTTTCCGCGAGATTGGGAGTTCTCCGCATGACCACCACGCAGTCCGAGCCCCTCGCCTACCCGTTCAACGAGGACGCGGGGCTCGCGCTCAACGAGGCGTACGCCGCTGCTCGCGAGACGGCGGGCATGATCCGCGTGCAGATGCCGCACGGCGAGCCGGCGTGGCTCGCGACGCGGTTCGCCGACGCCCGGTTCGTGCTGGGGGACCGGCGGTTCTCGCGGGCCATGTCGGAGCAGAAGGACGAGCCGCGGATGGCGGCGCACCGGCGTTCGGGTGGGATCCTCACCATGGACCCGCCCGACCACACGCGGCTGCGCACGCTGGTCGCGAAGGCGTTCACCGTGCGGCGCGTCGAAACGCTGCGTCCGCGCGTCGAGGAGCTCGCCACCGGCCTGATCGAGGAGATGAAGGCCGCCGGGCAGCCGGCCGACCTGGTCGACCTGTACGCGCTGCCGATCCCGGTCGCGGTGATCTGCGAGCTGCTCGGCGTGCCGACCGAGGACCGCCCGAAGTTCCGCGTGTGGAGCGACGCGGCACTGACCACCAGCGGGCTCACGGCCGAGGAGTTCGAGCGCAACCGCGCCGAGCTGCGCGCGTACATGGCCGGGCTGATCGCGCAGCACCGCGAGCAGCCGCAGGACGACCTGATGACCGCGCTCATCGAGGCCCGCGACGTGAAGGACCGGCTCACGGAGCTCGAGCTGGTCGACCTGTGCGTCGGCATCCTGATCGCCGGGCACGAGACCACGGCCAGCCAGATCCCCAACTTCGTCTACGCGCTGCTCGACCAGCCCGGGCAGTGGCAGCGGCTCGTCGACGACCCGTCGCTGATCCCGGCCGCGGTCGAGGAGCTGCTGCGCTTCGTGCCGCTGGGCGCCGGCGCCGGGTTCGCGCGCTACGCCACCGAAGACGTCCAGGTCGGCGACGTGCTCGTTCGCGAGGGCGAGCCGGTGCTCGTCGCGATCGGCGCGGCCAACCGCGACCGCCTGCAGTTCCGCGACGCCGAGACGCTCACCTTCGACCGCGAGGACACCCACCACCTCGGCTTCGGCCACGGCGTGCACCACTGCCTCGGCGCGCCCCTGGCCCGGCTGGAGCTGCAGGAGGCGCTCAACGCGCTCACGCGGGAACTTCCGGACCTGCACCTGGCGGGCGATATCGTGTGGAAAACGCAAATGCTGGTCCGCGGACCGCGCTCGATGCCGATCGGCTGGTGACCATGACCTGGAAAGTGGAGATCGACGAGCACACCTGCATCGGCTCGGGCATGTGCGCCTCGCTCATGCCCGAGCTCTTCGAACTGGACGGCGCCGTCGCCCACCCCCTCACCGAAACCACCCCACCCGACGAAACCGTCCTCGACGCCGCCGACTCCTGCCCGGCGATGGCGATCACGGTGACCGACGGCGCTGAGATCGTGGGACCGCGTCCGTAGTTCTCCGCCCGACGAAGGACCCTGCTCTCTTCAGCGGGGTCCTTCGTCGGGTCAGTTGACCGGCAAATAGGCCGCGACGTCCGCGAGCGCTTCGAGCGTCGCCCGCTCCACGTGTCCCGTCGCCTGGTCCGCTTCGGCGACGACCAGCCCGGCGCCGTCGGCGCGATCGGAGTAATTGAGACCGGTCATGCGCACGCCGGCGAGCCCCAGGATGGCGGCGATCTCCCACGGCCGGACGTCGCCGCTGCCCTGCACGGTCTCGACCTTGCGGAACTCGGCTGCCTGCGCTTTCGTCGTGAACCCGACGCGCACGACCGAGACGACCGCCGCGTTGCCGTGACCGTCGCCGACGGCGAGGAGCATGCCTTCGAGCGAGGTGCAGTGCGTCTTGACCAGGAAGTCGCGAACCCGGCCCGAGGTCGCGGCCAAGCAGTCGGTGTCGCGCTCGAGCTCCCTGAACTTCAGCCGGCTCCACGCCTGCTCCGAGTCACCTCTCTTCGTGATCTAGCGGCCCACCCGTCCCCCTCACCTGCTGACCACTGGTTGACCCAGCAGCGTTACCTCAGCACTCGTGCTCGGGAGACCGCCTCGGTCGCCCCGGCTCGGGGAATCGATCATCCGGCGACGGCTGTTACCGCCGGCCAGGGCCGAAGATCGTGTTAACGCGGAGCGTGGCGAACCGTAACCCTGCGCAGTTCTGGTAACACGGCGGTGTTCCGGACGACATCGTCCGGACTCGGGAACCCGGTGCACTGTGCGGCATGGATCTCCAGCTCGACGGCCGGCACAGGCCGGTGATCGTGGTCGGGGGCGGGCAGGCCGGGTTGTCGATGTCGCGGTGCCTGGCGGGTGCCGGGGTCGGGCACGTGGTGCTCGAGCGTGAGCGCGCCGGGCACGAGTGGTCGGCGCGGCGCTGGGACAGCTTCTGCCTGGTGACCCCCAATTGGCAATGCCGGCTGCCCGGCTTCCCCTACCCGGGCGACGACCCGGACGGCTTCATGGTGCGCGACGAGATCGTCGAGTACCTGCAGCAGTACAAGAACTCCTTCGACGCACCGCTCGTCGAGGGCGTCACGGCCACGCGGCTGCGGCAGCTGCCCGGCGGCGGCTTCCGGTTGACCACCACGCACGGTGAGCTCACCGCGGACCACGTGGTCGTCGCGACCGGGCCGTACCAGGTGCCGCTCACGCCGCGGCTGGCGGAGAAGCTGCCCGAGCACGTCGTGCAGCTGCACAGTTCCGAGTACCGCAACGCGGACCAGCTGCCCGACGGGGACGTACTCGTGGTCGGCACCGGCCAGTCCGGCTGCCAGATCGCCGAGGACTTGCACCTGGCCGGGCGGCGCGTGCACCTGGCTGTCGGGTCGGCGCCGCGGGTCGCGCGGCGCTACCGCGGGCGCGACGTTGTGGCGTGGCTCGACGATATGGGTTACTACGCCAGGGGAATCGACGAGTTCGCCGACGCCGACGCCGTCCGGTTCCGCGCCAACCACTACGTCACCGGCCGCGACGGGGGCCACGACATCGACCTGCGCGCCTTCGCCCGCGACGGCATGCGGCTCCACGGCCGGCTCACCGGTGTCCACAACGGACAGCTGGTCTTCGCCGACGACCTGCGCCGCAACCTCGACGCCGCCGACGCTGTGTCCGAGGGCATCAAGGACTCGATCGACGCCCACATCACCGCGCGCGGCATCGCGGCGCCGAAGGAAGCCCGTTACGTCCCGGTGTGGCACCCGGACGACGAACCCGGGACCCTCGACCCCGCGGCGATCTCCGCCGTCGTCTGGAGCACCGGCTTCGGCCGCGACCACCGCTGGATCGACGTCCCGGTGTTCGACGGCAAGGGCTACCCGACGCACCGCCGCGGCGTCACGAGCTGCCCCGGGCTGTTCTTCCTCGGCCTGCCCTGGCAGCACACGTGGGGTTCCGGCCGGTTCTGCGGCGTCGGCGCCGACGCCGAGTACCTGACGCAGCGCATCCTCGCCGGGGAACGCGCGGCGGACGTCCGCTGGATCTCCGGCACGCCCGTGAACACCGCGCCGGACGACGAGTGGGTCGCCCCGAGGACGGTGGCGTGATGCGCGGGCTCACCGACGCGCACCGCCACCTCGGGGTGCTGCCCGCGCACCCGTTCTACGGCGGCCCGCCCATCGCGCCCGCGATCGGCTCGCGCGCCACGATCGCCGAGCTGCTGTCCGATCTGGACCGCGAAGGCACCGAACGCGCCCTCGTGATCCCGAACTACGGCGTGCCCGACCCGGCGATCGCGTTCTCCTTCAACGAGCTCTGCGTCGAAGCCGCGGGCAAGGACGACCGGATCGCGGCCGCGCTCTGGGTGTCACCGCGAGCCGAGGACGCCACCCGCACCGACGCCGCGCTCAAGCTCGCAGGCGAACCGGGCGTGCGGGCGCTCAAGCTCAGCTTCCTCCTGGGTGGCCGGGCGAGCGACCCGGCGTGCACCCCGCAGCTGGACCGGATCTTCGCCACGGCGCGGGAGCACGACCTCGTCGTCCACGTGCACACCTCGCCCGGCGCCGCGTCCGATGTGGACGAAGTGGGCAAGCTCGTGGACACCTACGCCGACGACGTGAAGGTGCACCTCGTGCACTTCGGCGGCGGCATGAGCGGGCACCTCAAGCTCGCCGGCGGCCGCTTCTTCGACTGGATCGCCGCGGGCAAGCAGGTCTACACCGACCTGTCCTGGGCGATCGGCTTCACCCCCCGCTGGCTCGCCGAGGAGATCTCGCGACGCGGGATCGGGCACGACCGCGTGCTCTTCGCCTCCGACGAACCGTGGGGCGACCACGAAGGCGAGCTCGCGAAGCTGACCGCCGCGGTCGGCGACGGCGAGCTGGCCGACCACGTTTTCCGGAGCACGTTCGAGGTGCTGTACGGACCGAAGAAAGGGAAATGACCGATGGCCGAGCTGACCGAACTCGAGAAGACCAGCCTCGACGAGATCCCCCACCCGTCGTTGCCGCAGGGTTCGAACCTCTACGGCTCCACCAAGCTCTTCCCCGACTACCAGGCGGAGCACGGTGAGTCGTACTTCACCCTGGTGCACGGCATCGCGCACGAGTCGTCGGTGAGCTTCGTGGCGATCCTGCAGGCGACGCGCGCGCTGCGGAAGGGGTTCGAGACCGCGCTCTACTTCTACGGCCCCGGCTCGCTCAACTGCCTGGCCACGCGCGGGTTCCCGACCACGGGCAACGCCGCGTTCCCGGGTGAGCTGAACATCAACGACCAGCTCAAGACGTTCATCGCCGAGGGCGGCAAGGTCTACTGCTGCCGCTTCGGCCTGTCGCTGCACGGCGCCCGCGAGGAGGACCTCATCGAGGGCGTGATCCCCGCGCACCCGCTCGACGTGCAGGACGCCTTGATCCACTACGCGCGCAAGGGCGCGATCATCAACTCCACGTACATGTTCTAGGAGGCTCGCGTGCGCGTTGGCACCACTGAGGACAGTCTGGACACCCGCGCGGACCTCGCCGTCCGCGGCGTGCGGATGACCGCACCCGTCCAGCGCAGCAAGGGCGCCGGCCCGAGCGACGACGGGCACCTCGTCGTCGACGGTGCCAACGCCACGCTGCCCCTGAACGACGAAAGCCCGTACTCCGTGCGGGACGGGAAGATCTTCCGCGGCCGGCTCGACCTAGGCCTGTCCGTGACACCCGTGGCCCGGCCGAAGTTCTACGACCTGTCCACAACGGACGGGATCCCGTACCGCAAGATCGCGCTGCTGCACGGTAAAGACGTGCTCGCCAGCACGGTCGTGCAAACCTGCATCCGCTACGTCGAAGACCAGCGGTGCCGGTTCTGCGCCATCGAAGAGTCGCTGCACGCCGGCTCCACCATCGCGGCCAAGACCCCGGCGCAGCTCGCCGAGGTCGCGGAAGCGGCGGTACGGCTGGACGGGGTGCGGCAGCTGGTGCTCACCACCGGCACGACGGCGGGCCCGGACCGCGGTGCCCGGCACCTCGTGCGCTGCGTGCGCGCGGTGCTCGACGCCGTGCCCGGTCTGCCGATCCAGGTGCAGATCGAGCCGCCCGGCGACCTGGGTGTGCTCACCGAGCTGCACGAAGCCGGCGCGACCTCGATCGGCATCCACGTCGAATCGCTCGACGACGAGATCCGGCGGCGCTGGCTGCCGGGCAAGTCGAGCGTGCCGATGGTCGAGTACGAGGCGGCGTGGGACGAAGCGGTGCGAGTGTTCGGCCACAACCGCGTCTCCACGTACCTGCTGATCGGCCTGGGTGAAGACCCGGACACGCTCGTGGCGGGCGCGGGCCGGTTGATCGAGCGGGGGGTGTACCCGTTCGTCGTGCCGATGCGGCCGATGCTCGGCACGCTGGCCCGCCGCGACGGCGCCGTGGCTCCGCCGGCGGCGCTGGTGCGCGACGTGACGGGCCGGGTCGCCGAGCTGTTGCGGGCCGCCGGGATGACCGGCGCCGACCAGGGTGCCGGTTGCGCGGCTTGCGGCGCGTGCAGTGTGCTGAGCGCGGTGGGAGGCTGAGGTGGACCACGACATCCTGGCTCTGCTCGGTGACGGGCGCAGTGGCGCGGCGCCTCCGCCGTTTTCCATCGAACCCGCCGGCCACAGTGGACTGACGGCCTACCGCGCCCTGCGGCACGACACGTTCGTGGTGCGCCAAGGCCTGTTCGACCGGCACGACCTCGACGACCGCGACACCGATCCGCGCACGGTGGTGCTCATCGCGCGGTCCGGCGACGGCGGGGTGCTCGGTGGCGTCCGCCTCGGGCCCGCGCACGACGGCCCGGACCTCGGCTGGTGGACCGGTGGCCGGCTGGTCGTCGCGCCGGGCAGCCCGCCCGGCGTCGGCCGAGCGCTGGTGCGCGCCGCGTGTGCACGCGCCGAGCTGGAGGGCGCGCTGCGCTTCGATGCGACGGTGCAGGTGCGCAACGAGAAGATGTTCACCCGCCTCGGCTGGCACAGCGTCCGGCGGGTGCCGGTCGCCGGCGTGGACCACGTGCTGATGCGCTGGCCGATCGGCCGCATCGCCGAACTGGCCGCGGCGACGAAGCGTCCACTCGGGACACTGCTGCGCGGGATCACCGGCGTGCAGGGGTTCCTCGGCGACGACGGGGTGCCCGTGCCGGGTTCCGACCTGGTGGCGGCGTGCGACGCGATCGTGCCGTCGATGGTCGAGCGCGACCCCGAGTGGGCCGGCTGGTGCTCGGTGCTGGTGAACCTCAACGACCTGGCCGCGATGGGTGCCGAACCCGTGGCGCTGCTGGACGCGCTGGGTGCGCGTGACGCGTCCTTCGCGGCCCGGGTGCTGTCCGGACTGCGCAGGGCGAGCACCGCTTATGGCGTGCCGGTGCTCGGCGGGCACACGCAGTTCGGCGTGGCCGCTTCGCTGTCGGTCACCGCGCTCGGCCGTGCCGCCCACCCGGTGCCCGGCGGCGGAGGTGTTGCGGGACAACGGGTCTGGCTCACCGCCGACCTGAGCGGCCGCTGGCGGCCCGGCTACACGGGCCGCCAGTGGGATTCGACGAGCGGCCGCCGGACCCCGGAACTGCGGGACCTGCTGGGCGCTGTCGGCCGCGCCCGGCCGGCCGCCGCCAAGGACGTGTCGATGGCCGGGCTCGCCGGCACGCTCGGGATGCTCGCCGAGGCGTCGGGCTGCGGCGCGGTGCTCGACGTCGCCCGGGTGCCGCGGCCGGCCGGGACGTCGGTGGGCGACTGGCTCACGTGCTTCCCGGGCTTCGCCGTGCTGACGGCGGGCGCGCCCGCCCCGGCCAGGGCGGCGGTCACGGCGGAGTGCGGCGAGCTCGTGGCGGGCGCGGGCGTCGCGCTGCGGTGGCCGGACGGCGAGCTGACACCGGCGGTCGCCGGTGGGGTAACCGGACTGGGGAGAGCCGAGGAGAGAACATGAGCACGGTGCGGATGGCCGCGGTGGCGGCGCCGTTCGACCGCGACGTCGAGGGTGACTTCGCGCGGATCGAGAAGCTGGTCGCCGAAGCGCGGACCGAAGGGGTCGGCCTGCTCGCGCTGCCGGAGGCGGCGCTCGGCGGGTACCTCGCGAACCTCGACGGCGACGCGGAGGGACCGCCCGCGCTGGATCCGGCGGGCCCGGAGATCCGGCGGCTCGCCGCGATCGCGGGCGACCTCGTGGTGACCGCGGGCTACTGCGAACGCGACGGCGACCGGCGGTACAACTCGGCGGTGTGCGTGACCGGCGACGGTATGCTGGGCCACCACCGCAAGGTGCACCAGCCGCTGTCGGAGGACGCGAGCTACGGCGCGGGCGAGTCGTTCACCGCGTTCGACACGCCGGTGGGCCGGCTCGGCATGCTGATCTGCTACGACAAGGCGTTCCCGGAGTCCGCGCGGACGCTGGCGCTCGACGGCGCCCAGATCATCGTGTGCATGTCGGCCTGGCCGGGCAGCCGGACCAACCCGAGCGCGGACCTCGCCGAGGACCGCTGGAAACGCCGCTTCGACCTGTTCGACCGCGCCCGCGCGCTGGAGAACCAGGTGGTGTGGCTGTCGGCGAACCAATCGGGCGGGTTCGGGGACCTGCGGTTCGTCGCGAGCGCCAAGATCGTGGACCCCGGTGGCGAGGTGCTGGCCGACACCGGTGTGGGCGAGGGGCTGGCGATCGCTTCGGTCGACGTCGAGCACGCGCTGGAGACCGCACGGCGGTCGATGGCGCACCTGGCCGACCGCCGTCCGGCCGCGTACGCGTGACGGGGCCGGTCCGCATCGCCGCGGTGGCCGCGCACTTCGGGCGGGACCTCGACTTCGACCTGCGGCGCATCGCGACGCTGATCGACCACGCCCGCCAGAGCGGCGCGGCCCTGCTGGTGCTGCCCGACGCGGCGCTCGGCGGCTACCTCGCCGATCTGCGCCACCCCGACCCGGACGCGCTGCCGCCCGCGCTCGAACCCGGCTGCCCGGAGCTGAAGACGATCCAGGCCCTCGCGGCCGAGATGACCGTGTGCGTGGGCTACTGCGAGGCCGACGGCGCCCGCCGGTACAACGCGGCGGTGTGCGTGACGGGCGACGGCGTGCTGGGCCACCACCGCAAGGTGCACCAGCCGCCGGGCGAGCGTTCGGCCTACGACGCCGGTGAGTCCTTCGCCGCGTTCGACACGCCCGTCGGCCGGCTGGGCATGCTGATCGACTACGACAAGACGTTCCCCGAATCCGCGCGCTCGCTCGCGGTGGCCGGTGCCGAGATCGTCGCGTGCCTCTCGGCGTGGCCGACGAGCATCACGAACCGCGCGCCGCGGATGGCGCAGGACCGGCAGTCGCGGCTGTTCGACCTGTACGACCAGGCCCGCGCGGCGGAGAACCAGGTGGTGCTGGCGTCGGCCAACCAGACCGGCGCGATGGGCGGCATGCGCTTCCTGGGCCAGGCGAAGGTCGTCGGGCCGGGCGGCGAGATCCTCGCGCGCACCTGGTCGAAGGCGGGGCTGGCGGTGGCGGAGGTGGACGTGGCGCGCGAAATCGTGGGCGCGCGCCGAGTGCTGCACCACCTGGGGGAACGCAAACCCGCCGCGTACCGGGAGGCCTGACGTGCGCATCGCGTTGCTGAGCTACTCGACCAAACCCCGCGGCGGCGTCGTGCACACCCTCGCGCTCGCCGAGGCGCTCGCCGCGCTGGGCGAGGACGTCACGGTGTGGACCCTCGGCCGGGGCGGCGACAGCGGCTTCTTCCGGCCGGTGGACCCGCGGGTGCGCACGGAGGTGGTGCCGTTCCTGGACGTGCCGGGCGAGGCGGTGGGAGCGCGGATCCTGCGGTCGATTTCGGTGCTGCGCGGCGCTTTCCGGCCTGCCGCGTTCGACGTCGTCCACGCGCAGGACTGCATCTCGGCGAACGCCGTGGACCGCTGCGTGCGAACGGTGCACCACCTGGACACGTTCTCGACGCCCGAGCTGGCGGCGTGCCACGAGCGGGCTCTCGTCGGGCCGTACGCGCACGTCTGCGTTTCGGCCTCGGTGGCGGCGGAACTCTCCGCGGGCTGGGGCATTTCCTCGACGGTGATCCCGAACGGCGTCGACGCCGCGCGGTTCGCCTCGGCTCCGCCGGGGGACTGGCGCGCGCGGTTCGGCGCTTACGTCCTCGCGGTGGGTGGGATCGAGCCGCGCAAGGGTTCCCTGGATCTGCTGGAGGCCACGGCATTGCTGCCCGCTCCGGCCCCTCGGCTGGTGATCGCGGGCGGTGAAACCCTCTTCGACTACCGCGACTACCGAGCCCGATGGGACGCGCGGGCGGCCGAGCTGGGTCTGTCGCCGGTGGTGCTGGGTCCGGTCGCGCACGAAGCGTTGCCGTCGCTGATGCGGTCGGCCGCGGTGTTCGCGTTTCCCTCCACCAAGGAGGGCTTCGGCCTGGCGGCGATGGAGGCGCTGGCCGCCGGGGTGCCCTTGGTGACCCGGGATCTCCCAGTGCTGCGCGAGGTCTTCGACGGCGTGGCCCGGTTCGCGTCCACGCCGGCCTCGTTCGCCGCCGCGTTGGCCGACGCGTTGTCGGCCGGCCCGGACGACCGGGCCGCCGGCCTGGCCCTGGCGCGGCGCCATACGTGGGCGGCCGCTGCTGAGGCGCACTTGGCGTTGTACCGGTCGCTGGCGGAGCGCGGAACTGCCGTGCCGTTCGGCGTCGGGGGCTGATCCGATAGGTCCGTCGGCCGCGTGTGGCTTTTGCTCGCTTAGTGAACGGATCGAGTGGCTCTAGGTGCACCAGCCTCGGCGGATGGTCGAATCCGATGGCTCTGGGTGCACTGGTCTCGGCGGATGGTCGAATCCGACCAAGTGCCTCGCTGCAGGTCGGCCTCGGCGGCCTCGCTACGGGTCGGAGTCGGTGGCCCTTGTGTCTCGCTGCGGGTCGGAGTCGGCGGCTTGACTTGTCCACAACTCGGGTCGGGTGTGGACAAGCAGGCTGAGCACCGGGTTTCGTCGGTGTGCGCCGGTAGAATGGATCATGGGCGGCCCCCGGGAGGGTAGGTTTTTCCGTCGCGCGGGCGGGCTGGTGCTCAGCAGGACCAGAGTGCAGCAGCAGAGCGAGACCGTGGCGCGGGACGGGGGCGCGGCGCGGAACCGGAGCGAGGCGTGGAGCCGGGCACGCGGCTCTCGTGCGAGTGCGAGTGCGAGTGCGAGTGCGAGTGCGAGTGGTGAGTCGGGCACGCGGCTCTCGCGCGGGTGAGGGTGGGCAGCCGGCCACACAACTCGCCCGGTGCGGGTGGGGAGCCGGGCACGCGGCTCGCGCGGGTGGGGAGCCGGGCGATGGCTCTGGGGGAGCCGGGCAGTGGCGCTGGGGGAGCCGGGCCCGAGCCCCCGCATCGCCGCTGAGGGAGCTCTCGCCGGGCCGGATCGTCGTGGCGGGTAGGGGGACCGTGGCGGTCTACGGTGTCGGCTGAGGGGTGCGGACGCCGTTTTCGGTGACGACCGCGGTGATGAGGGCGGCCGGGGTGACGTCGAAGGCGGGGTTGAAGACGTCGGTGCCGGCGGGGGCCGTGGGGCTGCCGTGGAATTCGGTGAGTTCGGCGGGGGAGCGTTCCTCGATCACGATGTCCGCGCCGGTGGCGATGGCCGTGTCCACAGTGGACTCCGGTGCGACGACCACGAACGGCACGCCGTGGTGGGCGGCGGCGATCGCGAGGCCGTAGGTGCCGATCTTGTTCGCGACGTCGCCGTTGGCGGCGATGCGGTCGGCGCCGACGAGGACGCAGTCGACGAGGCCGCGGGCCATCGCGAAGGCCGCGGCGCCGTCGGCCTGCACGCGGTGGGGCACGCCGGCCTGGGCGAGCTCCCAGGCGGTGAGCCGGGCGCCCTGCAGCAGCGGGCGCGTTTCGTCGACCAGCACGGACTCGACGAGCCCCCGCTCGTGCAGGTGCCAGACGACGCCGAGGGCGGTGCCCCACGCGACCGTCGCGAGGTGGCCGGTGTTGCAGTGCGTGAGCAACCGCAGGGGCCGGCGCGCGCACTCGCGCAACACGACTTCCGCCGCGTGACCCGACGCGGTGCGGTTGAGCCGCTCGTCCTCGTCGAGCATCGCGAGGCCGAGAGCAAGCACGGCTTCGGGGCCGTCGTCGAGCCTGCCGAGCGCCCGCGTGACCCCCCACCGCAGGTTCACGGCCGTCGGCCGCGCGGCGGCGATCTTCTCCGCCGCACCCCGCACGTCACCCCCGGCGAACGCCGCCAGCGCGACGCCGAGCGCCCCCGCCGCCCCGAGCGCGGGCGCACCCCGCACGGCCAGCCGCCGGATCGCGTCGACGAGCTCGTCGACGGTGCGCAGCGCGCACGTCCGGTACTCCCCGGGCAGCGCCACCTGATCGATGATCACGACGGCCCCGTCAGCCCAGTCGACTGTCCTGCGCACACACCCTCCCGCGAAACCCGGTCGAGGACCATTGAACGGCACAACCGGCCCACCGCGCACCCACTACTGCACCTGCGGGTATCCGCTTCGATCCGCCGAAACCGATGGTCGCGTGCTTGTGGGCAAGTGACGCGGACCGCCGCTGGATGCTGAGGACCGTTGACCCTCGGCGCGCCCGGGCACCGAAAACCGGTCGCCACCAGCCCGGTCGGTCGACCACCATGCAGCCGGTGACCATCGAACGCCAGAACCCGCCCGGGCTGCACGCCACGCCCGGCTACCACCACGTGACGACCGTGGCCGGCCGCACCGCCGTGTACCTCGCCGGCCAGTGTCCGCTCGGCCTGGACGGTGCCGTCGTGGCCGGTGGTGTGCTCGAGCAGGTGGACCAGGTCGTCGCCAACACCGCGACGGCGCTGGACGCCGCCGGGGCGACTCCCGACGACGTGGTGCGCACCGTGATCTACGTGGCGACGGCCGACCGCGCCGTGCTCTCGGCGGTCTGGGACCGGTTCACCGCGTCCAAGATCGGGGCGGCCTTCAGCACGGCCAGCACCCTGCTGGGCGTGACCTGCCTCGGCTACCCCGGTCAGCTCGTCGAACTGGACGTCACCGCCGCCGTGTCATAGGCCCGCCATCAGGTCGGTCTCCGTGATCCCCGGGCCCTGGCCGGCGCGGATGAACCACTCGGTGCCGAAGGCGGTGCGGAACCCCTCGTCGGGCATGGCGAGGAACCACGACTCGTCGCTGATCTGGCTCCCGTGCGCCCGCATGGCGGCGCGCTTCGCGTCGAGGAAAGGCGTGACGTCGACCGCTGCCGTGATGTCGGCTTCCGCCGTGCCGAACTGCTGCTGCCCCTCGAAGTCCGGCAGCTGGTCCGCCGGGATCGCCCCCATCTCGACGGCCGCCTCCATCCCGCGGCGCATGTGGTCGCGGTTCGCGGTGGCCTCGTAGACGCGCTCGGTGCCCGCCAGCTCCGCCGCCCGCGCGCCGACGCGGTGGACCTGGATGTGGTCGGGGTGGCCGTAGTTGCCGTGGTCGTCGTAGATCGTGAGGACCTCGGCGTCCTCCTCGCGCAGGATCGCCGCGAGCCGCCCGGCCGCCTCCTCGACGTCGGCCGTCCAGAACGTGCCCGGACCGTCGTTCGTCGCCTCGCCCATCATGCCCGAGTCGCGGTACCCCAGGAACTCGACGCGCTTGACCCCCAGCACCTCGGCCGCCGCGTGGGTCTCGCGCACGCGGCGCTCCCACAGCTGCTCGCCCTCGGCGAGGAACCCGTCGGGCACCTCACCCAGCTCCCCCCGCGTCGCGACGACCAGCACCACGCGGTGCCCCTCGTCGGCGGCCTTGCGCATCACGCCCCCGGCGACGATGCACTCGTCGTCCGGGTGGGCGTGGAACGTCACCAATGTTGCCATGTCATCGAACCTACCCGCGGGGGCCGACAAAAACCGCCTCCGTCCGGTCGAGTGCTCACCTCCGCAGCGACGTCTCCTCCGCCATGTGCGACAGCTTCTCCGGGTTCCGCACCGCGTAGATGCCGGTGATCAGGCCGTCGTCGATGCGCAGGGCGAGGACCGTGTCCAGAGCGCCGTCGAAGTGGACGGTGAGGGCGGGGTAGCCGTTGACCTGGGCGGGAGCGGGCGTGGCCGTCGCGAGGTTGGGCAGGCCGGCGGCCAGGACGCGCGCCACTCGGTCCGCGCCGACGATCGGGTTGGGCACGGCCTGCTTGATGCCGCCGCCGTCGCCGAGGAGGACGACGTCCGGGGACAGGATGTCGAGCAGGCGCTGCAGGTCGCCGGTTTCGATGGCGTGCTGGAAGGCAGCGACGGCGTCGCGCGTTTCGGTGCGGGACACCGGCCCGCGGGGGCGCCGGGCGGCCACGTGCTCCCGCGCGCGGTGCGCGATCTGCCGCACGGCCGCCGGGCTCTTCCCGACGGCCTCGGCGATCTCGCCGTACGCCAGGTCGAACACCTCGCGCAGCACGAACACCGCGCGTTCCGTCGGCGCGAGCGTCTCGAGCACGAGCAGCATGGCCATCGAGACGTTGTCGGCGAGCTCCACGTCCTCGGCCACGTCCGGCGCGGTCAGCAGCGGCTCCGGCAGCCACGACCCGACGTAGGACTCCTTGCGGCGCCCGAGCGTCCGCAGCCGGCCGAGGGCCTGGCGCGTCGTGATGCGCACGAGGTACGCGCGGTGGTTCTGCACGTCGTCGAGGTCGACGTCGACCCAGCGCAGCCACGTCTCCTGCAGCACGTCCTCGGCGTCGGCGGCCGAGCCGAGCATCTCGTAGGCGATGGTGAACAGCAGGTTGCGGTGGGTGACGAAGACGTCGGTGCTGCGGTCGGCCATGCGCTGGTCCCCCTTCGATCCGGACAGTGTCCCCCACGAGATGCCGGCGGCCGCCGGTTCGTGACATGTCACAACGGTGGGCGCCGCGGCATCTGGTGGTCGACCGTCGGGGAAAACCACGAGAGGACGACCGATGACCCGCATGAACCTGATGGAGAACGCGCTCGCCGCCAAGTTCGCCAAGCGCTTCGCCGGCGCGAGCCTGCTGCTGGACGGCTCGGCGCTCGCACCGGCGACGCAAGAGCTCGTCAAGATCCGCGCCAGCCAGATCAACGGCTGCGGCTTCTGCCTCGACATGCACACCAAGGACGCCACCGCCGCCGGCGAAACGCCGCTGCGGCTCGCGCTCGTCGCCGCCTGGCGCGAGACCACGGTGTTCACCGAGGCCGAACGCGCGGCCCTCGCGCTCACCGAGGAGGCCACCCGCCTCGCCGACACCGCCGGCATCTCGGAGGACACGTGGGCCGCCGCCCGCAAGCACTTCGGCGACGACGAGCTCGCCGCCCTCGTGTGCCTGGTCGCGATGATCAACGCGGCCAACCGCATGAACGTGATCGTGCGCCAGGAGGGTGGGGCGTACGAGCCGGGGATGTTCGCGGAGTACGTGGCGAACTGAGCCGTGGTCCGGCCCGGAGGGTGGGGTGCTCCGGGCCGGGCGGGCTCACCAGATCCAGACCTGCCCGGTCTCGGTGCGCAGGTGAGCGGCTTCCGGCCCTGGGCGTGACTCGGCGTCGAGCGGAACGGCGAAGCGGTGTTCGCCGGAATCGACGGCGAGGAAGCGGCCCGGGATGAGTTCGCACTCGTCGATGGTCATACCGACGAAGTAGCGCATGACGGTCGGCGAAGTGCCGTGCGGGAAGCGCCAGTTGACGCAGCCGTGCCGGCCCCACGGGTTGGCGAAGGCACGCCGGACCGCTCCGTCGAAGTTCAGTTCGACGTGGTCGCGGGCGAAGCACGGCGAGCTGATCTCGCGGCCGATCAGCATCCGCAGCGGGCAGCGGGATCTTCGGTCACCGCACCAGGTTCGCGGACCGGGTGCGGTTTCTCCGCCTGGTTTTCCCGGCCCGGTGCTCGCCCGCTGGGTGGTCAGTTCGCCGAAACCGTTGTCTCCCAGGCGAAGCCGTCCGGGTCGGTGAAGGACGCGGTGCCGCCCACGGTGAGGCGGTGGGAACCGCTGCCTTCGGGCGCGACGCCGGCGTCCTTGGCGAGCGCGCGGCGCCGGTAGAGGCCCAGCCGGACGGGACTTTCGCCGGTGTCGAATTCGACGTACACGCGTCCGAAGCTCTTGCCGATGTCGAGGCCGTGCTCGACGTAGAAGCGCTTGCTGGCCGCGACGTCGCCGACGCCGAGCAGGAGCACGAGGCGGTCGAAGGTGCGCGTCGCCGGGCCGGTGTTCTTCTTGGCCGACGTCGCGACCTTCCAGATCGCGCCGTCCGGGGCCTGGACGACGCCGCCGTAGCCCCACATGGACTTGGCCGCGGGCTTCAGAGTCGTGGCGCCGGCGTGGGTGGCGGAGTCGATCAGCGCGTCGACGTCCGCGGGCTGCGCGACGGTGAGGGAGAGCGTGTAGCCGCGGAACCCGCTCGTGGGCTCCTGCGCGGCGCGGAACCGCAAGCGGTCCTGCCGCCCGAAGGCGTCGGTGTAGAAGCGTTCGGCCGCCGCGGGGTCGGCTACTTCGAGGGTGATGGTGTCGATGGAGGTCATGTCAGGGACGGTAAGCGCGCACACCTGACCAGTGCTTCTCCGATTCTGCTCAGTCCGGCCGCGGCCGAAGTCGACGGCTGCCGGCCCTGCTTTCGCGTAACGTCGTGATCTCGGAGCGACGAAAGGCACCCCCGCATGGACCCCAGGCGAGCCCAGCTGCTGTCCCGGGCCGGCGAGTTCAGCGAAGTGACCCTGCGCGCCGTTCAGCAGGAGTTCCCCAACGACATCCGCCGCACGATGCGGCACCCGGGGGACTTCCCGCACCGGCCCCGCGAGGTGCACCCGGCCTTCTACGGCTGCCTCGACTGGCACTCCTGCGTCGAAATGCACTGGGTGCTCGTGCGGCTGTTGCGCACCGTCCCGGACGCGGTGCCCACCGGCGCCATCCGCACCGTGCTCGACGAGCACTTGACCGCGCCGGCGCTCGCGGTCGAGGCGGAGACGTTCCGGGCCGCGCCGGGGCGGGCACGTCCGTACGGCTGGGGCTGGGCGCTCGCGCTGCACCACGAGATCGCGACCTGGGCCGACCCGGACGCCGAACGCTGGTCGGCGAACCTCGCCCCGCTGTCGGCGGCGGTCGCGGAGGCGTTCCTGCAGTGGCTGCCGAAGCAGACCTACCCGGTGCGTGGCGGTCTGCACAACAACAGCGCGTTCGGCCTGTCCCGGGCCCTGCCGTACGCGCAGGCCCGCGACGACGCCTTGCTCACGGCGATTCGCGAAGCCGCCACCCGCTGGTACAGCGCCGACGCCGACTACCCGGGCAGCTGGGAACCCTCGGGCGCCGACTTCCTGTCTCCCGCACTCACCGAGGCCCTGCTGCAGGCGAGTTTGCTGTCGCCACCGGCCTTCGACACCTGGTTCACCCGGTTCCTGCCCGCCATCGCCGACGCGCACCCCGCCGCTCTCTTCACCCCCGCCACCGTCTCCGACGACAGCGACGGCCAGATCGCCCACCTGCGCGGCCTGAACCTCAGCCGCGCGTACTGCTGGCTGCAGCTGGCCGGCCACCTCCCCGCCGGCGACCCGCGCGCCGAGGTGATGCGGTCCGCCGCGCGGCGCCACGCGGAACCCGAACTGGCCCACGTCAGCGGCGGCGACTACATGGTCGAGCACTGGCTGGCCTGTTACGCGGTGCTGTACCTGACCGCCCGCGCCGAATGACCGACGTCGGGCCGAACCGCGCGTGGCGCCCGGCGGCTACTCGGCGACGATCGCGTAGATGCCGTAGCCGATGATCAGTGCGCTGGCGGCGAAGCAGAGCCCGGCGGCGGCGTAGCGGACGCCGGCCGGGACCTCGGTGTCGGCGCGGGTGGGGGCCAGTGCCGCGATCCCGAGGGTCACCAGGACGATGACGGCGACCGCGGCGCCGAAGGAGAGCAGGAACACGAGTCCCAGCAGGTTCCACTGGAGGTGCACGAGTCGCTCCCGTCAGGGTTTGGTCGTGGCCGGCCGGGGCTGCACGACGGGGTCGTTGACGGTGGCGGCGCTGACCGGCCGGATCCGGGACAGCGCGTAGATGCCCGCGGCGACGGCCGCGCCACCCACGGCCACGAGGACGGTGCCGAGCGTCCCGGTGGAGGCGATCCAGCCCGCGATCGCACCCATGAGAGCAGCGGCGGGCATGGTGAACAGCCAGGCGAGCGCCATCTGGCCGGCCAGGCCCCAGCGCACCGTGGCCAGCCGCTTGCCGACCCCCGCACCGAAGATCGCGCCGGAGCACACTTGCGTTGTCGACAGGGGAATGCCGAGCTTGGACGACACGAGGATCACGGCGGCGCTGGTGGTTTCGGCGGCGAAGCCCTGGGGCGTCTCGATGTGGGTGATCCGTTTGCCCAGCGTCCGGATGATCCGCCAGCCGCCGAAGTACGTGCCGAGCGAGATCGCGAGCCCGGCCGCGAGGATGACCCACGTCGGTGGTCCCGCGTCCTGCGGCAGGGTGCCGGCGGTGATCAGGGTCAGGGTGATGACGCCCATGGTCTTCTGCGCGTCGTTGGTGCCGTGCGCCAAGGAGACCAGGGACGCGGAGGCGATCTGGCCGATCTTGAACCCGCGGCCGACCGTCTCGCTGTTGCGGCGCTTGCTGAGCAGGTAGGCGAGGTACGTACCGGTCATCGCGACCACGCCGGCGATGAGCGGCGCCAGGAACGCGGGGATCAGCACCTTGCCGACCACGGTGGAGAAGTTCACCGCGCTCGAGCCGGCGGCCACCCAGGTCGCGCCGATCAGCCCGCCGAACAGCGCGTGCGAGGAGCTGGAGGGCAGGGACAGCAGCCAGGTGAGCAGGTTCCACAGGATCGCCCCGACCAGCCCGGCGAAGATCACGGTCGGCGTGATGGCCGCTTCGTTGACCAGGCCACCGGAGATCGTCTTCGCCACTTCGACCGACAGGAACGCCCCCAGCAGGTTCAGCGCCGCCGACACCGCCACCGCGACCCGGGGCGCCAGTGCCCCGGTCGCGATCGAAGTGGCCATCGCGTTGGCCGTGTCGTGGAAACCGTTCGTGAAGTCGAACAGCAATGCGGTGATGATGACGATCAACACGATCGTGGTCATGCGAAAACACTGCGACTGTCAGGCAAACACGAGTTGAACAGAATATTTCGTCGAGCTAAATAGCGACGGCTTCGGCTTGATCTTTTTGACCGCGGGTCCAGGCGGCCGCGGGGCGGACCGGCCGTGGTCAACCCGCGGCCGCAGCACGTGGATCCGGTGTCAGTACTCGTTCTTGATGACGAAGTAGGAGCCGCGAATGGTTCCGGCCAGCTTCGACTTCTGTCGGGCAAATTTGAACGACGCGAGTTCCTCGGGGATTTCCATCCCGTCGGAGAGCTTGAACCCGACCGCTCGCTTCCCGGAGTCGTCGAGGGTGTACATCACGTTGATCGACAGGCCGTTTTCGTAGAAGACGTACGCCATTCGGATGTTCTCGACTTGGAACTCGGTCGCCTCGAGCGGGCGAGCGGAGATGACGATGCCGCGTTCTTCCTCGAGGATCCGGTGCACCCAGTCGATGATCGACGCGGACTCGCCGGCCGGCTCGACCGTGAAGACGTGGCTGTACTTGTTCTTGAAGTACCGGGCCTCGTTCGCCCGCAGGCCGGCCAACGCGGCCGCCACCGGCGACGATTCCAGACCGGCCGTCGATACGGTGTCGAAGTCCACGGCGTGGGGCATGGTCAATTCCTCCGTGTGCACGTCCGGTCGGTGTCCTCAGGTCTCGTCCACCCAGGGTCGACCTCAGCGTATGCCCTTGCGGCCCGCCCCGTGGTGGGGCGGGCCGCAAGAGGTGAGGGGTCAGCGGAGGCCGAGGGCGCGGACGATCGTTTGGGTGACGGAGTTGCCGGCGGAGTCGGTGGCGCTCACGCGGAGGGAAGCGAAGCGCGCCTTTCTCGGTGCGTCCAGGTGGTAGGTACCTCGACGGTCGTCGGTGAGGCGGGTCCAGGTGGTCCCGTCGTCGTAGGAGACCTCGACGCGGGGGGAGCGAGGGGTGCCGCCGCCGGCGACCGACACCGGGGTCAGGCCCACTGAAACGGGGGCGCGTTGTTCGACGGTGACACCGAACTTCGAGTCACGTGGCACGGATCCGGACACGTCCGGGTCAACGGCGTAGCGGATCTGCAGGAGCGGGAGCAGGTCCTGTTCGCCGGGGACCTTCGGGGCGGCCGAGGTGAACGCCCACGCTGTCGTGGTGGAGGACGAATAGGGACTGAGGGACGCGTCGCGCTGGTTCGCGACGACCAGGCGGTACTGCCGCGGCGCGGCGCTGGGGGCCGTGGGGTACATGATGAGTCCGTTGTCGGACCTGCCCAGCTGGGTGTCGCCCTGGTAGAGGGTCACGGTCTGGCTGGCGTGCTGCGAGTCCGAGATCGCGCCGACGTGGTCGGCGTTGCCGTACCCCGGCACGTCGATCCGCAGCTGGTCGCCCGTGCGAGTCGGCCCGAGGTAGTTGTTGTTGAGGTAGGGCCGCTGGATGGGCGTGAACCATTCGTCGCTCGACACGGTGCCTGGTTGGTACGTCCGGGCGGCGCCCCACTCGCCCAACCGGCCGTCGTTGACTTCGTGGCCCCACCGGTTCGCGCCGTCGGTGGTGACCCAGTCCGTGCGGCGGGCGCCGGCGGCCATGGCGACGTAGTTCCCGATGCCCCACTCCGAATACGACGGGAAGTCGTACCGCCATTCCTGACCGCCGCCGTTCGGGACGGAGCCGGCGAACGTCTCGTCGACGCGCGCGAGGTTCTTGCCCGACGCGTGGACGATCATGTCCTGGGGCACCTCGTTGTCCCACGTGTGCATGAGGTCGTAGACGTAGGCCGGCGCGGGGTGCGACTCCGTGCGCAGCGCCGCGTTGCGCTGCCGGGCCTGGGCGATCAGCTCGTCGCCCTCGTCGGGGCTCAGGAGCCCGACGTCGACGGGGCTCGGGTGCAGTGAGTCCGTGCCGAAGAACAGGCTCTGTCTCCCGGGCCGGTCGTTGGCCACCAGCAGCAGCTTGGCGCCCGCGTCAGCCGCCGCCTCGGCCAGCGCGGCCGGGGTCGCCGACGCGGTGCGCCGGATGACCACTGCCTTGCCGCGCGCGCCGAGACCGGCGTAGTCCGACGGCGCCCCGGCACCCGCGTAGACGAGCGGCAGGGTCCGGGTTCCGTCGGGCAACGGGGTGCCGCCCGCCTGCCGCAGGACATCGGTGTAGCCGGTCCCCCGGACGGACACCGTCAGCGCCGGCTGTTCCTTGCGCCACCGGGCCCCGACGATGAAGTCGCCGTGCGTCACCTTGCCCTGCGGCTGGATCCACAGGCTGTCGAAACCCGCGTCGGTGAGATCGAAGTCGTGCCAGCGGCCGTTCTCGTTGAGCATCCGCGAGTACTCGAGCCGCAGGTAACTGGGGACGCCGGGCTGCGGAGTGGTCTCGTCGACCAGCCGGACGTGGCCGGCGTCCAGCGTGATCGTGCGGTCGCCGTCGAACGTGAAATCGGGATCGCCGAGCAGCGCCACCCCCTGCGACCGCGGGCCGTGGACGCCGGGCACGGTCAGGTACCCGAGCGCCGAGTACTGGTCGTCCGGCGTGTAAAAGCTCACCGTGCCGTCGACCGGGACCGGGATGGGGTTCGGATCGCCCGCCCGCAGCACCATGACGAAGGCGGACGCGGGCTTGCCCGCGGCGTCCTTCACGTTGATGGTCAGCAGGTGCGCCGGCGCGCCGAGTGAGACCGCGGTGTGCGCGGCGAGGGCGCCGTCCGCTCCGGTGGCCAGGATCTGGGCGCTGAAGCCGGTGGACCCGCTGGGCGCGGCGTGCGGATCGAGGGTCACGGTGACCGTGGCGGTGGCGTGCGCGGGCACGGTAACGCGGTCGTCCGAGAGCCCGAACATCCCGCTGGGCGCGCCAGGCGCCGCGATCGACAGTGCGAGGTTCACCGGCGTGGCACCGAGGTTGGTGTAGGTCACCGGGCGCTGGACCGGGCCGGAAGCGTCCTGCCCGGCGTACGCGGTGGCCGACGCGAAGACCCCGGCGCGGGCGACGGCTGCCACGTCCACGCGGCCGCTGCCGGCCTGGAACGCGGTGTAGTCGGGAGTCTGCTTGGCGGTGCTGGTGAGCAGGTCCTTCAGCTGGGCGCCGGTGAGTTCGGGGTGCTTCGCGGCGAGCAGCGCCGCGGCGCCGACCACGTGCGGCGTGGACATCGACGTGCCGCTCAGCGTCTGGTAGAAACCTTCGCCTTCGGAGGCGTACTGCGACCGCGCGGCCAGGATGTCGACGCCGGGCGCGGTGATCTCCGGCTTGAGCGCGCCGTCGCCGACCCGGGGACCTTGGCTCGAGAACTCGGCGAGGTGGTCACCGCTGTCCACCGCGCCCACGGTGAGGGCCGCGTCGGCAGCACCGGGCGAGCTGACGGTGCCGGGGCCGGAGGTGTTGCCGGCCGCGATCACGAACAGCGCACCGGTCTGCGCGCTGAGCCGGTTCACCGCCTGCGACATGGGATCCGTACCGTCGGAGGGCTCTTGCGTGCCCAGGCTCATGTTGATGATCTTGGCGTGCTCGTCGACCGCCGCCCACTCCATGCCGGCGAGGATCTCGGAGTCGCTGCCGGAGCCGGAGTTCGCCAGCACCTTGCCGATGTGCAGGCGAGCGCCCGGGGCAACCCCCTTTTCGGTGCCGCCGGACGCGGCGCCCGTGCCGGCGATGGTGGAGGCGACGTGGGTGCCGTGGCCGTGGAGGTCCTTGACGTCCTCGCCCGGGATGAAGCTGCGGGTGCCGGCGATGCGTCCCGCCAGATCGGGGTGGCCTTCGTCCACGCCCGTGTCGAGGACCGCGACGTCGACGCCCTGCCCGGTGTCGCCGCCGGTCCAGACGTCGGGCGCGCCGATCTGCGCGACCGATTCGGCCAGGTCCGCGTAGACCTTGCCGTCGAGCCAGATGTGGTTGATGCCGTTCGCGAACGCCGGTGCCGCTCCACCCGGCGCGAAGGACGACGACGTCCCCGCCGTCACCGCGGCCCAGAAATCCCGCGCCTGCGCGTGGTTCTGGGTGACGGCGGCGCCGTCGACACTCGGGAGCGGCCGGACCAGCGCCGATCCCCGCGGCGCGGTGTTCGCGCGGAAGCCTTGGCCGGCGTAGGAAACGATCAGCGGCAGGTCGCCGCGGTGGGCGTCGTCGTAGCCGTCGGCGATCAGGTCGGTGACGTCGAAGAGCCGCCGGTCGAGCACTCCCCCGGCGAGGTAGGACACCGCCGAGTACGGGAAGACGTACACGTCTCCCGCCGACTCCAGGATCCGCGCGTTGGCGGGTCCGCCGTCCGGTCCCTTGACCGAGATCGTCCCGCCGCTGTCAGCGGGGTCGCCGGTCGCGTTCACCGTGACGACATCGCCGGTGATCAAGGTGACGGTGTGGGCCTGCGGGGCCGGGTGCCCCGCTGATCCGCCGGGAGCGGCCGACGCCGAACCGGCGACCACGATCGAGCTGAGCGACGACGCGAGGCACGCGGCCGCCGCGACGGCCCGACGCTTGCGTGAAGTTCTCAACGACGGGATTCCTTTCTGCGCAGGGGCAGACCGGTGGGCGCTACTGCCACACCGGAACGGCCGAACAGTGCCAGCCGCCCCCACCCGCCACAAGATCTCCGCGTGGCTGCTCACTGCCAGCTGGCACAATTTCGACAACTCGGGTAGGACTTCGCCATGGAGCTCGCGGTCCTGGGGTTGTCCGCCGACGAGGAGCGGGTCTACGAAGCGCTGGTCGCCCTTCCCGGGGCGACGGTCGCCGCGCTCGCCGACCACTTGCCGAGCCCGGCGGGCCCGGTGCAGCGGACCCTCGCCGCCCTCACCGCGAAGCACCTGGTGACGCGCAGCGGCAGCCCCGCGCGGTACCTGGCGGCGCCGCCGGACATCGCGATCAACCAGCTCGTGCAGCTGCGGGAGCGCGAACTGAGCGCGGCGCGCGCGAAAGTGCACTCGCTGTCGGAAACCCACCGCAGCGCGCACCGGACGAGCCCCGAACTCGTGATCGAGCAGCTGACCGACCGCGAAACGATCGCCGCGGCCGTCGCCCTCATGGAATCCGAGGCGCACCACCAGGTTCGGGTGTTCGACACGCCGCCCTACTACGAGCCACCCGGGGGCGAAGGCGCCGCGAGGAACACCCAGGCGCAGATCGCGCGCCACCAGAACGACGGCGTGGCGCACCGCGTGATCTACAGCCTGGACGCGCTGACCTGGCCCCAGAAACTGGAAAGCGACATCCTCCCCGCCGTGCGCGGCGGCGAAGAAGCCCGGACGCGCCGGACCCTGCCCATCAAGCTGATCATCCGCGACGACCAGGACGCCCTCATCCCGTTCGACCTCAGCCGCAGCGGCCTGCAGGTCGCCTACCTCGTCCGGCGCTCGCCGCTGCTCACCGCCCTCGAAGCCCTGTTCGAGGGCGAATGGTCGCAAGCCGCCCCGCTCGACGCGTCCGCGGCCACGCCGAGCGCGGTGGGCGGCAACCCGCGACCGGACGAGGAAACCCGGGCACTGCTCACGATGATGATGGCGGGACTGACCGACACGGCCATCGCGCGGGTGAACGGCTGGAGCACCCGGACCACCTACCGCCGGCTCCAGCGCGTGATGACCGAACTCGGCGCGTCGACCCGATTCCAGGCCGGCTGCTTGGCTGAACGGCGCGGCTGGCTGTGAGTGGGTGGTGCCGGCCGGAGCCCGGCTCGGGCCGGGTTGTCGCCGCACTCTCCGGTTGTTGTGGTTTGGAGTTGCCTGTTACGAGGTCGGCAGCGTCTGCTGCAGGAAAGTCCACCGTCAGGGCCCATGTTCGGGCGGCCGCTTCCGGTCGGTAGAACATCGGCGCTACCCGGTTGTGGAAGGCGTGCCCCGCGTCCTCCTGCACGTGGATCTCCGCACCGGGGTGCGACGCCACCGCAGCTTCCACGACGGCGACAGTCACGTCGGCCATGCCGGTCTCGTCTTCGCGGTTGAGGAACGTGACGCCGCTGGCGGTGCCGGGCGTTGTTTGTGGGTGACGGCGCTGCTGACCTTGACCCGGGGCCCGTCGGGACGTCCAGCGGTTGGCCCGTGGGGATGGCGAGTTTGTCGAGGTGGGCGCGCAGGAATTCGATGGGGTGGTGGTCGGCGGTGATGCCGGTGGCTCACAGGTCTGCCGAGGTCAGCTCGAACGAGGTCATTCTCGGCAGCGCGGGCGCGTCGTGGCCGAGGGCGAGACCGGGAATGTGATCAGCCGGGCGGGCAGGTGCAGGTCACCGAAGAACCAGCTGGAGTTCTCGGGGTCAGGTGTGGCGTCCGTGGGGACGAGCCGCAGCTGCTGCAGCACCCCGGGGCTGGATGTCGAACGGCGCTGTGAGCCGCTCGCTCGTGGTGAGTGCGGCGGTGTCGTGGTCGAGGCGTCGCGCGCAGAGCTGGCCGGGCACCGGTGCCGATGTGCTGGGTGGAAGTCCGCGGCACTGGGCAGGGCGCTGGATGGTGGTGGGCACCCCGAAACTGCTCGCGCGGCGGCCCGTCTCGGCGACGTGGTCGACGACGGGAGTGTTCGCCAGCAGCAGGATCGTGGCGACGACCGTGAGTGCGAGCTTCACCAGCATCCCAAGACCGCGAGCACTATGGATGGTGAGAGCAGGCGTCAGGAGCCGCAGCGAGCATGCGTCGTGTCCGCGTCCTGATCGACGGAGGGAGTGTCGGCGATGGGTGGCTTCGCCGGAATGACGGGCTGGATGTGGATCTGGCCTGTGCTGATCGCGATCGGTCTGGTGATCCTCGGGTATCTCGGGGTGTTGCTGGCGCAGGGCAGGATCGGTACCCCTGGTCGGGGACGGTCCGATGGTGGGGGCGACGCTGCGGCGCGGAAGATCCTCGACGGGCGCTTCGCCCGCGGGGAGATCAGCGAGGAGGAGTACCGGCGCCGGAGAGCTGGGCTGCGATGAGCCGGGAGTCGATCAGCCGGCGTCGTGCGCTCGGGTTGCTGGGGCTGGGCGCGGCGAGCGTCGCTGCCGGGGCCACCGGCTGGGTGACCGGATTGGGCGGCAAGGAGGTCACCGGTGGGTCGTCGCTTGAGGTGCGGGGGCAGCCTCTGACTGAGCCGGAGGAACTGACCAGCCGGGCCGGCGTCCTGCCGGTACAGCTGACCGCCGCGCCGGGAGTCCCGCTCGCGGGCCGCGACACGTTGGGGTGGGGCTTCAACGGCACATCCCCGGGGCCGACTCTGCGCGTTCGTCCGGGGGAGCTGCTGCGGATCCGGCTGGTCAACGAGTTGGGTCAGCCGACCAACCTGCACACCCACGGCTTGCACGTTTCACCGCGCGACAATGGCGACAACCCGTTTCTGCACATCGAACCCGGTACGAGTTTCGACTACGAGATCCGGGTTCCGCCCGATCACCCCACGGGCACGTTCTGGTACCACCCGCATCACCACGGCACCGTCGCCGACCAGATTTTCGCCGGTCTCGCCGGGGCGTTGCTGATCGAGGGCGGTCCCGCACTCGCTCACCGCGAGAGGGTTTTACTGGTCACGGACACCACGCTGGACCGCGACGGCCACGTGGTCCCCGTGGACGCGATGACCCGGGTGTTGGGCCGCGAAGGTGAGCTGGTCCTGGTCAACGGCCAGTACCAGCCCGTCATCCCGGCAGCCCCGGGCACGACGGAACGGTGGCGTGTCATCAACGGCTGCACCTCGCGCGTCCTCGCCCTGCGGCTGGAAGGGCACCGGCTGACGCAGGTGGCGCTTGACGGCCGCTTCCTGCCCGCCCCCACGCCGCGGGAATCGGTGGTCCTGGCACCGGGCAATCGCGCCGATCTGCTCATCCAGCCCACCGCGACCGGCACGTATGCCTTGATCAGCGAAGCCTTTTCACGGGGCAGCATGATGGCCGGCGCCATGGTGGACCGCGGCCCGGTGACCAGCAGCCGGACGGTCCTCGCGACTCTGAACGCCACGGGGCCCGCAACAACACCAGCTCCGCTTCCGCGCAGTCTTCCGGCGCCGGCCGCACCAGCGGACCCGATCTCACGGACGCGCCGGCTGACGTTCGCCATGGGCATGGGCATGGGCGGTGTGGGCACCGGCGGGATGACGAACTTCACCATCGACGGGCGTGCTTTCGACGCCGGCCGCGACGACCAAACCATCCCTCTGGGCGCCACCGAAGAGTGGACGGTGGTGAACACCAGCCCGATGGTGCACCCGTTCCACTTGCACGTCTGGCCCGTGCACGTCGTGGCCGACAGCACTGGTACACCACCGCTCGCCGTTCAACAGGATGTTGTTCTGGTTCCCGCCGAGGGCTGGGTGCGATTGCGCGTCGCGTTCACCGATTACCCCGGTCGCAGCGTCTACCACTGCCACGTTCTCGACCACGAAGACGCCGGCATGATGGCCACTGCCAGCGTCGTGGGCTAGCAGGCGGATACGCCTGACCAGCGGTGATCAGGGACTCTCGTTGGCAGTGCGTGGTCTTCGAGGTGGCCGGCCCGGAGCGGTGGCGAGCGCCGCCGGGGTTTTCCCGGAACCTTCGCCGTGCCCGCCGCAAACCCGCTGGAGCCTCCCGTTGCCGATCGCCGGTCCACTCAGGTCGGGCGCGCCGCCCGGCCGGCCGGATCGGCAGCAGGCCCCGCCCGCTGATGTCGTTGCGGACGATGGCCGAGCACAGCGCCGCGCTCGAGGAGTTGATCACCAAGGGGCAGGAACCCGACATGACCCGGGGCGCGCGCCGAGGTCCGGTGCGGTCGTGAGCAGGTACCCTGGGGGGTACCAGAGGAGGGTGGCGTGGAGCTGAACGAAGACGTGCTCGCGGAGGTGCGCAAGCGGCTGCGGCGGGCGCAGGGCCAGGTTGGCGGCGTGATCCAGATGATCGACGACGGTCGGGACTGCCGAGACGTCATCACCCAGCTCGCCGCGGTGTCCCGTGCCCTGGACCGGGCCGGTTTCCGGTTGATCGCCAGCGGGTTGGAGCAGTGCGTGTCCGACGACTCCGAGGAAGGCGCGGCCAACCGTGAGCAGCTGGAGAAGCTGTTCCTGACGCTGGCTTAGCGAGGCATTCCGGGGGCAGCGGGAACCGGCGCAGCGCCTCGAAGTTTTCGGGCGGCCGCTGGCGCCGCCGAGGACGATGTGCGGTTTTGCGCGGAGGATGTGCCGGCCCGCTGCAGGTGCTCGGCGAGGACGTCCTCGCCGGGCCGGGGCCGGCGTCCCGCCGGTGAAGAGTCGCAGATCCGGTGTCCCGGCAGGGAACTCGTCCGCGCGGGGTCCCCCCCAGCGACCGGGTGCGGGTCGGAGTGGAGCCGGGCAGCAGCCGATGACCATGCTCAGCGAGCAGGACCACCGCATCCACGAGGTAGCCGGCCACTGAAGCAGGTGAAGTTCAGCCTCGCCCAGCCGGGCTTGGTCCTCAGGACCACGGCCGGCGTTTCCGGCGGTTCCGGTCAGCTGCCTCAGGTGTTCGACATCGCCGCGCAGGTGCTGCCGCCCGTGCCGGCCGAGGTTGCCGGTGGACTGGCTCGCGGTGGACGCGCAGCGTCCAGTCGACGTCGTCAGCACAGCGACCGGCGAACGTGGTACCGAACTCGTCGTTCAGTGCGCTCGCCTCCGCCCGGCCGAGAACCGGCAGGTCGAGCGCTGCGGCAGCGCCGAGAGCCTCGGTCGCGCGGATGTGGTCCGGTTGTCCGGTCACGCCTCCGGGGTCGGAGCTGATCAGCTGCGTTGGATGCACCTGCATCGCGTTCTCGGTGCTGGCCGGCGTTCGGTCACCGGCGCTTGCGGCGAGGCAGGCGTCGTCCGGACTGGCCACCAGCTCGGTGGCGGAGATGCCGAGTACGCCGTTCGCCGCGGCCAGCTCGGCGGCGCGCGTCGGCCAGTTCGCCTAGCGTGCGGTGCAGCGTCGACGCTTCACCGTGGGTGAAGTGCAACGCCGAGATCTCCGTGCCACCGCGGACGAATCGGTTCCGGACAGCACCGAGGCCGAACGAGTCTTCGTCTGGGTGCGGGGCTGCGGTCGGCGGCCGTTCTCCGCGGGGGAGCGGTGTGGGTCGCCGGGGCAGGTCAGCACCTGGTGGTCATCGGCGGAACGGCCGCCAGGACATGCGCTCGGGCTGCTCGGCGGCGCAGGAGCAGCGCTGGGCGACCGGCACGTCACCGAGGACCTGCTCGACGTGGTTGCCGCAGCCCCGGTAGGCCGGCTTTCCGCACTTCGAGCAGGTGATCCGTTGGCACATCGGCTTTTCCTCCATGGCATAGGTCCGCGCTCCTGCTGGGAAATATACCCCCAGGGGTACGGCTAGCAAGGACTACCGGCGAGGGCCAAATCCTCTGCCGCGCCCGCCGCACCGCTGCAATGCTGGTCGTGGCAACGGTTCGGCGAGTGGTTGCGGTATGCCCCCCGGGGTACCCGGCGCGAAGTGCGAGGACGCGCTACGCTGCACTCATATACCCCCTAGGGTATGGGAGAGGAATCATGATCGAGATCATCGCGATCGACACCCCGACCTTGGGTGATCGCACCTACCTCGTCGGTGAGGGCGCGACGGCCTTCGTCATGGACCCGCAACGCGACATCGACCGTGTCCTGGACCTGGCGCGGGAGCGGGGATGGCGGATCACCGACGTGTTCGAGACCCACATCCACAACGACTACGTGACCGGCGGCCTCGCCCTCGCCCGGGCAACCGGCGCGGACTACCACGTCAACGCTGCCGACCCGCTGTTGTTCGAACGCACCCCGATCGACGACGGTGACGTGGTCGAAGTGGGCACGTCGATGCGAGTGCGGGCGCTGGCCACTCCCGGCCACACGTTCACCCACCTGTCCTACGTACTGGAGGCGCCGGGACGGGTTCCGGCGGTGTTCACCGGCGGGTCGCTGCTCTACGGCTCGACCGGCCGGCCCGACCTGCTCGGTCCGGCACACACCGGTGAACTGGTCAAGCGGCAGTACGCATCCGCCCACCGGCTGGCCGAGGTACTGCCCGACGACGCCGAGATCTACCCGACCCACGGCTTCGGCAGCTTCTGCTCGGCCACCCAGTCCGATGCCGAGCGGTCGACCATCGGCCGTGAAAAGCAGCTCAACCCGGTGTTGACCCGCGACGAGCGAGCCTACGTCGACGAGTTGCTCGCCGGGTTGGACGCCTACCCGGCCTACTACGCGCACATGGGGCCGGCCAACACCGCCGGACCGGACGCTCCCGATCTGACCCCACCGGAGGCGGCCGAACCGGCCGAACTGCGCAGGCGCATCGAGAAGGGCGAATGGGTCGTGGACCTGCGTTCGCGGATCGCGTTCGCAGCGGGCCACGTGGCGGGCACGCTGAACTTCGAGGCCGAAGGCAGCTTTGCCACTTACCTGGGCTGGCTCATTCCGTGGGGCACGCCCCTGTCGCTGCTCGGCGACACGCGCGAACAGATCGCCGAGGCCCAGCGCGAACTGGTCCGCATCGGCATCGACCGCGTCGAGTCCGCGGCCACCGGCACTCCCGACGCGTGGACGGGCGACAAGCCGCTCGGATCGTTCCCGCGAGCGGACTTCGGCGAGCTGGCGATGGTCCGCCACCACCGGCCGGTCACCGTCCTCGACGTCCGCCGCAACCAGGAATGGGCGCAGAACCACATCGACGGCGCCGTCCACATCCCGCTCCACGAGCTCCTGGATCGGCTCGGCGAGGTGCCGTCCGGCGAAATCTGGGTGCACTGCCAGGCCGGCTACCGCGCCTCGATCGCGGCCTCGGTCCTCGCCGCGGCCGGGCGCAAGATCGTCGCGGTCGACGACGAGTTCGACCGGGTCGCGCGAGCCGGCCTGCCCCTGGTCTCGAGCGGGCCGTGATGTTCCTGCTGACCGTGGCCTTCGGCCTGGTCATCGGTGCGGCGCTGGGACTGCTGGGTGCCGGGGATCGATCCTCGCCATTCCCGCGCTGGTGTACGGCGTCGGACTGCCGCTCGACGCGGCGATCCCGACGTCGTTGCTGGTCGTCGCCGTGTCCGCGGCCGGGGGGCTGGTCGCGCGGTGGCGGTCGAAGGTGATCCGCTGGCCCGTGGCCCTGGTGTTCGCGGCGGCGAGCGTCCCGGCCGCGTTCGGCGGCACCGCGCTGGGGAAGCTGCTGCCGGACCGGTGGCTGCTGCTCGCCTTCGCCGCCTTGATGGCGGTGATCGCCGTCCGAATGCTGACTGCCGCCCCCGAGCGGGACGGGGCCTGCCGGACGAGTGCGGGCGGGTGTACTGGCGCAGTTGCGTGCCCAGGGCGCTTGCCGTCGGGGCTCTGGTGGGCGTGCTGACCGGACTGTTCGGGGTGGCGGCGGGTTCGTCATCGTTCCGGCGCTGACCATGCTGCTCGGGCTGACCGCGCCTGAGGCGGTCGTGACGTCGCTGGTGGTCATCGTGCTCACCGCGCTGGGCGGGCTGGCTGCGCACGCCGCCGCGGTGCCGGATCTGCCCTTCGGCGTCGCTTTGGTGTTCGCCGGCGTCGCGCTGTGGGTGTCGTTGCCGGCCGGGAAGACCGGCTCCCCGCAGAGACCGTCCGGCTCTCTGGTGACGGCCCACACGGCCGGCGCCAGAGAGCGGCGCCGCGAACGGATCCGGTGCTCGGGCCGCGACGCGCAGTGGGGTGCTGGCGAACGATTTCACCGCGGTCGATCGCACCAGCGCGTGGAACCTGACGAACACCCCGGACCTCAAGTTCCCGACCTACCACCCCGAAGGGCTGGCCGTGGTCGGCGACCGGATGTTCCTGTCGTCCACGCAGATCATCGAGCCCACGAAGATGTACCCGACGCCGCAGGACGGCTACGACCGCACGCCCGGCAGGGGGATCGGCCACCTGTTCGTGATCGACCGCCAGGGAAAGCTGCTGAAGGACATCGTCCTCGGCGAGGGTGACACGTACCTTCCCGGCGGAATCGACTTCGACGGCCGGTCCACACCCGCAACCGTTCATGCGCGATTTTCCAGGGGCCGTAGCGGTCGGGCAGGTCACGCCTGGGAGCGCTGGTGCGCAGCTTCCACAAGATCGCGTCGATGACCTGGTGGTGATCACGCCGCCGCCGGCCATCGCCCTGCTGCGGCGGCAGCGACGGGTCGATCACCGACCACGCCCTGTCCGTCAGCTCACCGCGACCAACCACCCGGCACAACTACCAGACACCCGGTTCAACCACTTACAGGACACGCTCTAGGTGTATTTGGCCAGGACATTGGTAGCGGGAAGTACGGGTTGACGTGGGGAGAGCCTCCGGGTTGAGGTGCGGCTTGTCTAGGACCCACCTCGAACCTGGAGGCTCTCGTGTCTCACCGTAATGCCCGGACCACGTTCCTGGGCAGGTTGCTGATCGTTGAACGTCACCGGGCGGGATGGCCGCTGGCCCACATCGCCGCCGCGATGGGCATCTCTCGTAAATGCGTGAAGACCTGGCTGGAGCGCTACGCCACCGAGGGTGAACCCGGGCTGAGGGACCGGTCCTCACGGCCGCACACCTCACCGCGGCACACCACCCGCGAGCTTGAACAGCGGATCATCGCCTTGCGGCAGCGTGAACGCCGCGGCCCGGCCTGGCTGGGCCACGAACTCGGTGACCCGACACGGACCGTCTCACGGGTGCGGGCCCGCCACCGGATCCCGCGGCTGGCCGCGCCGGACCCGATCACCGGACTGGTGATCCGGGCCAGCAACACCACCGCCGTGCGCTATGAGCGGGAGCAGCCAGGCGAGCTGGTTCACATGGACGTCAAGAAGATCGGCCGCATCCCCCGACGGCGGAGGCTGGCGAGCCAACGGCCGGGCCCAGCAGGAAGCCACCCGTGACCGCAGCGTCAAGGTCGGGTTCGACTACGTCCACTCCCTGGTCGATGACCACTCCCGGCTGGCCTACTCCGAGATCCTCCCCGACGAGAAAGGCCCGACCTGCGCCGCGTTCCTCACCCGGGCAATCGCCTATTTCGCCGGCCACGGCATCACCCGGATCGAACGACTGATGACCGACAACGCCTGGGCCTACCGCTGGTCGTTGCGCCAGGTCTGCGCCGAGCACGGCATCCGGCAGAAGTTCATCAAACCCCACTGCCCCTGGCAAAACGGGAAAGTCGAGCGCCTCAACCGCACCCTGCACACCGAATGGGCCTACCGGCAGGTCTTCACCAGCAACACCGAACGCACAGCAGCCCTTGACCCCTGGCTCGAGCACTACAACACTCAACGCCGCCACAGCGCACTCGGAGGCCACCCACCCACCAGCCGACTGCCACCAACCTAATGGCCCAATACAACTAGTGGCTCGGCGAGCTGATCGTGCTGGTGCTCGTCGGCGATGCCGCGGGGCCAGGGCACGTGCTCGCGGGTGATGCCCTCGTCGGCGGAGTAACAGTCGCGCAGCACCGTTTCCTTACGCAGGTAGCACAGCGTGGAGGACTTCAGCTCCCGCTCGCCGATCGTCACGTCCATCGTGATGCCCGTCAGCTTCGCGAGTCTCGCGATGGCCGCCCGTGGCTGGTCCATTCGCTCGGCGAAGACGTGCCCGCCCGCGCGGTAGGCCAGGGCGTGCGCGGTGGAGCACTGCACGTTGCGGCCGAACTTGCGGCCAGCCTCCTGCGCGATCGCCTTGTTGAACGCCAGGTACCGGCCCTGGCGGCGGGTGGCGTCGCCGAGCATGGTCAGCGTGGTCGTCTTCCGGGCCGGCGCCGGCCTGCAGGGGCAGGTGATCGCCGCGGCGGAACGCCGCCACCGCGGCATCCTGCTCCGGAGTCGGTCGAGCGGTGGGCATCGTCGGGTGTCCTCCACAGCAAAGCGGGTGCCACCCAACGATCACACGCGGGTACGACAGTTTCGTACCGCCGACCGCGCTCTCCCCGGCCACGGTCGTCGACGTCCGAGTGGAGCAACCGCGCCCGGCGGCGCGGCCTACCTTCCCACAGCCGATGCCGGCGTTGTACTGCTGCGTGAGCAGGCAGCCCGCGTTCATCGGAGATGCCCGCGCGAGGGATCGCGGCCGAATGCAGCGGCGACTTCACGACGGGGGCCAGGTACATGGTCACCGGCGAGGACGCGTCGTTCTTCGTCGCCACGATCGCGGGCTTCGTGCGTCGCGCGCTCACCACCGAACGGCGTGCCGAGCTGCCTGAGGCGCTCAGTCACAGTGCCTCGTTAGGCTTGAAGTGCCTCGTTAGGCTTGATCGGTAAGACCGGCAGGCTCTGGCGCCGCAGTGTTCCTGCGAGTTAGTTTCGCTGCTACATACCGAACCCAGCTCAAGACGACGGACGGATCGCATCATGCCCCTGGTTGTCAAACGGATGGCCGATGCCCACCCGAGTTCCCGACCGGTCTACCACGACGCGCTGATCGAGTGCGTCGAAGAATGCCTCGCCTGCTTCCAAGCTTGCGCTGCGTGTGCCGATGCTTGCATGGCGGAACCTGACATCGTCTCCATGATCAAATGCATGCGCACCGATCTCGATTGTTCTGACGTGTGTGCCGCCACCGCAACCGTCCTGTCGCGTCGCACAGCTGTTGACCTGACCGTCACCCGTGCGACCGTCGAGGCCTGCCTTGCCGCTTGCATTGCCTGCGCCGAGGAGTGCGAGCTGCACGCTGCGCACCACGAACATTGCCGCATCTGCGCGGAGGCGTGCCGGCGGTGTGAGGAGGCGTGCCGGCGGCTCTTGGCAGCGCTCCCCGGTTCCGGATAGCCGGCTTCCCTGACGCCAACAATCACCGAGAACAATGGCTGTGCGCAAGCGAACTGCACTGACAGGCGTGGTCGTGATGGCCACCCTCGCGGTGGCTGTCGTCGCGCTGCTCATACTCAGCGGGCGAACGACAGAATCGAAGCCGGGATCAACCCGCTCGACCGCCCGTCACCTACCGGGTGGGCTCCCTGGCATACCACCGGCGTCGGTGACCATCGCATCTCTCCCGCCGGCCGAACACTGAGCAATTCTCGGTGCCCAAGGTGACCGATGGATTGAAATCCTCTCCACCGTTCGGTGCCTGGGGCTCGAGCGCGGCTGAGTGGTGGCAGGAGGAACGTCGATCAGGTAGTGCCCGCGCGTTACGCTCACAACTCAGCAAGCTCGCCGAGTACGTCGGCATGGCACGGCGACCCTGCCGGGCACGGGCAGCACAGGACACGGCCCTGTAGTTCGCGAAGTGCGCGCGAACCCGCCGCCGATCGAAGGTGCGGCGGCCGGATCCCAGCACGTCTGGCCGGTCGGGAACTGCCTTGGTGGTCCACCACCGGCACAACGCCCGCGCCTCGCCTTCGCTGGTGGCCTCGCCGGGCGGCCAGCGCCGCAGCGACGGTGAACGGGTTGCCCCAAAGGGTGCCGCGACACCACTGACTGACAGCTCGACGGCTCTGTCGAGGGGACCTCGTGCCTCACGGCTGGAAGATCGGGCGATCCGACTCCGGAATCCAGCAGTCCGCCAGGGTGTCCGCGCTGTAGTTCTCCCTGACGTGATCGATGAGGTCCGCCAGCGCGGGGTGGGGATCGGCGGTCGACCAGAGCAGAGCGTACGGATAGGCGGGGGTCGGATCCACGACCGGCAGGCGGCGGATGTGCGGATGCCACGGCAGATGCAGACCTGCGGCGGCGAACATCGACAGCGAATCCGAGGCGGCGATGCGGTCCAGCACACCCAACCTGCGCAACGACCCGCGAGTCAGGTCGTCCTCCCGTTCGGGCTCGCCGCCCGGTTCGCGGCCGGTGAGTATCGTGATTCCGCTGAATTCTGCCCAATCCCGGTAGTAGTCCGACCATTCCGAGGGCACTGACGCGCCGGGCGCCCAACTCGGGTAGGGCACGATGTCGGCGGGGATGACCGCGCGGCGCCCGGCGAGTGGATGCTTCTTACCGACCAGGAGGTGCCACGGGTCCAAGAGGGCCGGGACGATGCCGATCCTCGACGGCAGCCGGCGCGGACCGCCGTGCGGGCGGGCGAATGTCGCATCCACGCGGCCGTTCAGCAGGGCGTCGCGGCCGGATCGGAAGGCGGTGCCGATCACGAGCTCGATGTCCACTTCCGGGTGTCGATCCTGGTAGTACCGGACCGAATCCGCCGCCGCCTCTCGCTCGATCTGCACAGCGATCCGCAGCGGACGGGCCGCCGGCTGCGCGGCGGCGACCGTATCGGCCGTGATCTCCAGCAGCGACCGCGCATGCGGCAGCACTCGCTTCCCTGCGGTGCTGACCACGCTGCCGGAGGATGACCGGTCGAACAGGCTCACCCCCAGTTGGCCCTCGAGCTTCGCGATGCGCTTGGACACGGCCTGCTGCGTGAGCCCCAGCACCGCCGCCGCGTATCCGAACTGCCCTTCGTCGACCGCCGTCACGAAGGCCCGTACGGCCGCCAGATCCAGGTCTGTCACTCCACCTCCCTCGAACAGGGTACAGGCGCACAGCGGTTGGTTGTGGAAGGTGCGGCCCCCAAAGCTTCGGCGCGGGATCGGCACCTGCGCATCGAAAGGTCGCGGGCCAGATGTTCCACCAAAAACCTTGAGTGTTCAGAGGTATTCGGACGAGACCGTGACATGCCCGGATACTCCGCTCGCTCCGGCCACACTGTCTCGCGCTTCGGTCTTGCAAGACAACGATTGGTTGTGAAGCCGAGTCGGCTGGTTGTTTGCCCGACGGGGCCGGCATCCGCTTTGATCACCTCCCATGGCATGGGGAACGAGTGCGCTGCGGGCGGCCGTGCGGGGACCAGCGCTGGGCCGGGAGTTCCGGTGGCTGTGGGCCGCGTATGCGGCCAGCGCCTACGGGTCCGGGTTCGGGCTGGGAGCATTTTCGATCGTCGCCGTACTCGCGCTGCACGCGGGACCAGCAGCGGTGTCGGGCCTTTCGGCGGCGGGGCTGGCCGTAGGGGCGGTGCTGGCGGTGCCGCTGGCGCCGTGGGTGGAGGCTCGTCGCAAGCGGCCGGTGATGATCGCGATGGACGTGGGCCGCTTCGTCGCGATGCTGAGCATCCCGGCCGCCTACCTCCTGGGCGTCCTGACCTACACCCAGGTGTTGCTCGTGGTGGTACTGGTGGCGACCGCCAAGATCGCTTTCAACGCGGCCAGCGGCGCCTATCTGAAAACGCTTGTGCCCAACCAGAATCTGATCGTCGCCACCGGGCGGTTCGAGGCAACCACCTGGACCTCGGTGATCATCGGTCCGCCGCTCGGCGGCGCGGCCATCGGGATCTTCGGCCCGGTCGTCACCACGGCGGTCGACGCGATCAGTTATCTGCTCTCCGCGCTGGGCATCTCCGCGATCGGCAGAGGTGAACCGCACCCCGGCCATCCGGCCACGCCGGGGATACGCGTGGATGATCTGCTCGACGGCTGGCGGCACATCCTGTCTCATCCGTCGCTGCGACCGTTGTTGTTCAACACGAATCTGTGCAACGGGCTCATCATGGCGGGTGAGCCGCTGATAGCCGTGCTCATGCTGCGCCAGCTCGGCTTCGCGCCGTGGCAGTACAGCTTGGCCTTCGCCGCACCGTGCGTCGGCGGACTGATCGGCGCCCGCAGCGCGGCTCCGCTCGCGGAGAGGTTCGGGCGGCACAGGGTCATGATCGCCTCCGGCATGCTGCGCGCGTTCTGGATAGTCGGCCTCGCCTTCGTCCCCCACGGCGTGCTCGGTCTCGCGCTCGTCATCGCCGTGCAGTTCGGACTGGTCACCAGCTGCGGTGTCTTCAATCCGATCTTCGCCGCCTATCGCCTCGAACAGACCCCCAAAGCACTCGCGGCACGCACCCTGTCGTCCTGGTCGGTGACCAGCAACGTGTCCATCGCCGCCCTGACGATGCTGTTCGGTCTGCTCGCCTCCGCGACCGGCGTGCGCACCGCGCTGGCGGTCGCCGGGGTCGCCATGCTGGCCACTCCTCTGCTGCTGCGCGGTGTGGGTGCGACCCCCACGCCGTAGCCGGTACGCGATTCGGTCAACACAACGTGATGCTCACCGCAGGTGCACCGCGCGCGTGCTGGTCGCTCGGGTTGTGCTTCATCCGCCCCGGCGCCGCGGGCCTGCTGCTCGTCATAGCTGTGGAGTTCGGGCTGATCATCTGCTGCGGCGTGCTCAACCCGTTGCCGGCCACCTACCAGATCAGCCAAGCCCCCGACGACTCGGTCGCCCGGGTCTTGTCCGCCTGGTCGATGGCCGGCAAGCCAGCGTCGCGGCCCTGACCGCCCTGTGGGGTCTGCTCGCCGCGATTGCGGACAGGCTGCGGTCGTAGCCGAGCCCGGCGACCGGTACCGCGGGGAACCGCCCGGCCCGACGCCCAACTTCGGCGCGAATCTAGTCGGGGTTCGGGCCATCGGCCCATTCCAACCGCCAGCCGCCGAACGCGCCGCGTCGCGGCTGCCCGGACCATTGCAGCTCACAGTTCAGCAATGCGAGGTCGTTCTTCAGGGCCCAGCCCAGCTGATGGGCCTGCCGGGTGCGGGCGCTCACCGCGTCGCGACCGAGTTCGCGGTGGCCGCGCCGGCAGCCTGTTCCCGCAGTTCGGCGGGGTTGCGGCGGGCGATGATAAGGCCGTCGCGGACGGGTCGGCTGATGCGCTGCTGACCGGCGGCGATCTGTTCCCAGCAGGCCACGCTCCGCTCGGCAAGGGCGAGACAGTCGGCCAGCGCCGGCACGCGGGGGCCGGAGACTTCGGCCTGGGCCCACAGGCGGGCGAAGCGGTCGCTGATCCAGCGCAGCTCGGCCTGCGGCTCCATGCGGGCCAGCCCGCCCGACACCGGCGCCGGTTCGGGCATGTTGCCGCTGGCAGCCTGCTGGCGGCGGACCCAGTCGTCGAGCTCGCCCGCGGCCGTTGTGGGGTCGAGCGCGGCGCGGTCCAGGCGGTACCGGACTTCGCCGATTTCCCCCGTGCAGTTGGGGTTTTCGGGGGGAGAGCAGTTCGTCGTGGAAGCGGGTGGCGTCGTCGCCGAAGCCTTCCTGCTCGGTCTGCGGGGTCACCTCGAGGGCCTGGCCGACCTCAGCCCAGGTGGCGCCACCGAGCCGGGCGGTCACAACGGCCTGCTCGAGCAGGCGCCGGGCGCGGGCGACGAGGCCGGCGAGGTCGGCCAGCTCCGCGGCGAGCGTGACCCGCGCTCGGCTCGCCTCGGGCGGTTCGGCCTGGCAAACGGACGACGCAGGGCCTTTAGGTTGTGCTGCAGCCGGCAGCGCCAGCGCAGTCAAGGTCGTGCGGGTGTCGAGCACGCAAAAGCTGGCTGGATCATCCGATCAAGGTGGTTGGTTCCGTCGTGCGATCACGTAGCGTATCCAAGCCAAGATCGCGCCTACGGTGACGAAGACGGCAAGATACTGGGCTGCGTTGCGCCAGTTCGGGCTGACGATGAACAAGATCCACAGCACGAACGCGATGAGCGTTTGGACTGTGGGTAATACAAGATCAGGCCTGGTTCTTCGATTCTTTTCGTCGCTCAGGGATGTTCCTCTCTCCTAGCCTCCTCCGACCTACTGGCGTCGAGTGGCGCCGAGCAGACCGTCGCAACCGTCGCCGGTGCGGCGTCGAGGGCCTCACCCAGGTGCCCGGTAGACGGTGGGACGGGCGGGTGTCACGTGAACGATCGTTAGTGAGACTCCAAGTCGAGTGGCCGCGTACTCAACCGTGGCTGGTGGTCGATGTCGGTGTAGCCGAGAAGCACGGCGTCGACGGCGGACCCGGCTGGGGGGAAGGGAGGATTCGGGGTCTGCGCGTTGTCGACGACCATGGTGATGACCACCAGGCCTTCCTGTTCGTCACCGAAGTCAACGTAGAAGCCGTAGGTCTCGTGTCTCGTGACGGCCCCCGAGACGCGGCGAGGAAATGCGGGGGCTTCAACCAGATCCTCGCCCGTCACTGGCCGGCGAGGGTCTGCGGCGCGCACAGCACGCTGATCGTGCCGGTGTCGGTGACCAGTACTTGGCCGTCGCGGGTGACGGTGCAGCGGATCGTGCCGACGGCACCGATAACGAGGCTGGCTTGGAGGGCTGGGCTGGGGTGGCTGCCGTGTTCGGGGTTGACGGTGACAGTCCAGGGGAGCGCGACGTCGGCGGTGTGCTGACTCTCTACGGTGCCCCAATCGATGGTGCTGGCTTGAGCACCACCGATGCCGGTGCCGGTGTCGGTGAGCACGAACGCACCGGGCACCGTCGCGGCCTGCTGGGGTGGCGCGGCCGTGGTGGACAGGATCACCGGGGACGGCTTGGGGACGGCGATGGTGCCGCTGGTACCTGAGGTGCATGCGGTGAGCGCGAGCAGCGCCATGGCGCCGAGCACGAGGAACACGGGCCTGACGTGGCTCAAAATCCTGATCAACTCCGTCGTGATGGGTGGTGGTGGGTGAGTCACCACGCCACCCGATGCTGGTCTTGGGTGGCATCGATCAACATCGCCAGCGGACGGCTCGATGTTGCACTCCGCCCCCGCCCGTCCCTGCCGGCCAGGCGGGTGATCAGTACGACCACTCCCACCCGAGGGTGCCGTTCTGGAAGTAACCGGAGCTCTGGGTCACCTGGACCTTGCCGCTCTTGTACGGCGTGGCGAACGCGATCTGCCCCGTGTAGGCGTGGCCAGGCACGTACGTCGACGGCAGCTTTTTCAGCGTCGTCACGCACCTGTCCGTCTCGATCAGTCTCGTCCCGGCAGTGCCGGTGGTCGATAACGAGAACGGATTGATCGTGCCGGGCAGGACCCTGAACGGGCTCAAGCCCCGCCCCGCAACCTTGTCGATGTAGGTCTTCACGGTGACGTCCAGGACGACCGTGTGCCTGCCGCCCGCCGCGCGCCGGCTGTTGGGGTCACACTTCGGGTCGACGCTGATCTTCGTGATCCAGAAGTCGACCGCTTTGCTGCCGTCCCTGTTGCTGATTCCGGCTCGTTCCCCGATCTTCTTCGCCAGGTAGGTGGCCGCCGCCCCAGGCGCCGGTGCGGCCTCCGGCGGTGTGATGGGCACGATCTCGGTGTGCACGTGGCCCGAGGCGGCAGGCGACGCGTGGGTGCCGCATGCGGTCAGGCCGAACGCAGCAACCGCCGTGGCGGCGGTCAGAAAGAAACGGTTGGACATGTCGTGACCCCTTGGCCAAACGTACTGGAGAAGGCCCGACCGCCGCGGAGGGGGTTGAGGCTTCTCCTGCCGGTCAGGCGGTGATCAGTACGACCATTCCCTCGTACGCATGCCGCCTCACCGCTCCTTCGGGCGATCCCTTCTGCCGATAGAGATCGGGTGAGACAGCTGTTTCCTGCGACGCCTGCAGGACGGCGTGGTGTCCGACCGCCTTGCATGGTTCTCTCAAACGATCGTTTTCGAAACCCATGTGCACGGCGCGGGGGCCGCCAGGTCGCATGGGTCCCAATTTCGTGTATTGAAATCAACGTTCTCCTAAGGGTCGTCGGGGAGTTTGGAGACTCATCGCATGCGGTTCGGGTAGGCCCGGGTGTCCACCCGCGACCAGAGCACCGATCGCCAGATCGACGCGCTCGCCGCGGCCGAGGAGTACATGTTCATCGAGAAGGTCTCCGGGTAGCTGTCCTCGCGCCCGAAGCGGGACCTGATGCTGGGCAAGCTCCGCGCCGGTGACGAAGGTCGTGGTGACCCGGCTCAAGCGCATCGGCCGGTGCTAGCAGCATCTGCTCGAGCTGGTTCGCTGGTTCGGTGAGCACGAGGTCGACTTCATCGTGCTGGAGCAGGGCATCGACACCTCGACCCCGGGCGGGTGGCTGGTGTTCCATTTCCTCGCCGCACTCGCCGAGTACGACCGGGAGATGATCGTCGAGCGCACGATGGACGGTTTGGCTGCCGCCCGGGCTCGCGGCCGCGTCGGTGGCCGGCCCCCCGCGCTGACCCAGCGGCAGCTGGACCAGGCGCAACGCATGTATGACGCGGGGGAGCACACCGTCGAGGAGATCGCCGAGACCTTCCGCGTCGGGCGCACCATCCCTCTACCGGCAGCTGCACGCCTGCACCGACGGCGGCGACTGCGCGCTGGTCGTCTACCGCAACACCCGCACCCGCAGGATCGACGCCGACACCAGCCGCCGCTACCGCGAGACCGGCGCCGGCGAGAAGGTGCAGCTGGAGGCCGACCGCAAGTGGTTCCCGATCGCCCCGGCCCGCCGGCCGCGGCTGAAGGCGATCGTCTACGTCGTCGACGGCATCGTCGCCCGCATCCGCGGCGTCGAGGCGGACCTGGCGAAGTGGGACACCGACGACCGCGGCTACGCCGACGCCCCGGTCACCAAGCCGCTGACCGAGCTGCAGATCGCCAAGCAACGCCCGACACTGGGCATCGCGCTCGGCGACCACCGCCCCCACGTCCGCGGCAAGATCCGCGAATACGTGAGCCTGTAGCCGTCGTACGCCGGTCCTCGGCACTCGCCCCATTCGGCGAGTGTCGGTCCGGTCTTCGGCTCGCTGTGGCACCCACCGCGGCGACTGGATGACCATCTCAGCGATCGGTGCGACGAATCGACCACGAGCCCTGCCGCGAAGTGTTATGAAGTGGTCCGTGGACGTCAAAAGACTGATCGCGCCGGTCGCGGTGGCCGTTGTCGCGGCGGGTGCTTTCGGGGCATGGTCGATCGCCAAGCGGCACACGGCGAGCCCGGAGATTTTCGAGGGGTGGGCAAGTCCCAATGCCGCCGGAACCGCCATCGGGTTCACCGACGGTTCTGCGCGACCAGGCGAGGGGTACATCGTCGCCGGTGCCGCTTGGGCCGGCCGTGACAACGCATGGCACCTAGGTGCCGATCTCCCCACCTGCATAGGCAGGGACACGACGGCGAAGGTCCACGTGAAGCTGGGTGTTGTGACCGTGGAACCCGGTGACGACGCCTTCGGCGGAAGACACGTCGTTTGGTTGCGTTGTCTCTAGTGAACACACCCAGCCGGCTCGGCGGTGAGCCGGAATGGCCCGGCCACGACGACGCTGCGCGGGTTCAGCTCGCTGCCGGTCGTCGCGGCCTAACCTGGTGGAGGAACTACTGATGCCAAGACTCGACGACCTGCTGACCCTGCACTCCTGCGCCGAGCGTGACCTTGCCCGTCATGCACAGGAGCCCGCATTCGTACGGTACGGCCAGGCCGATTGCATCCTCGTCCACTACCTGACGCCGCCGGTCGGCTCCCTGCTTTGATCAGTGAGGCGGCCGGCGTCGAGCTCGGGCGCCGACGGGGTGCTGATCATCGGTCACATTCGCTCACGAAGACGGCCGAGAGAAATTAACGGGCGTGCCGTACTCCGGCGGGTTGTTGCCGACGAAGTACGCAATCATCCGTGCTCGGACCCGGTCAACCCTTCGATCCGCTGACCCGCTGCCTTCAGGGACGAAAAGCTGCGCCGGGTGTCGGGGGCGAGGACAGTGCGTCCCTGACTGTCCAGCCGTCGCCCAGGGGTTTATGCCGGCCTCGCAGCCGGCTGGGGTTGTCTGTGGTAGTTGACGGTGCAGGGCTTGCCGCCTGTCATCTCGTGCGTTCAGATCGCCGTCCGGCCGGTCACTTTCGCGACGGCATAGGTGCGATTGGCGGCGGCGTGACGATTCGACGCCACGCTCGTTGACGTGACGCTTTGGCCCCGACTCGCCCGTAGAGCGATCTCGCGGTCCTGGCTGAGCAGGCGGACCTATACCCGAGTTTCGCCTTCCGGGTCGGCGACACCCCGCTCGAGCTCGAGCCGGTGCTGCTGTCCGGACGCCTGATTCCGCCGCGTTCACCGCGCGGCAGCGACACAACCGCGCCGTGTTAGCCGAGGTGGATTGTCTTTTGTTTACACATCGTGACCCGTGCGGTGCGCGTGCTCCCAGGCGCTCACAGGCCGGAGGGATGACTGGAGAGCCAGTCGGTGTGCCGGTGTTTCACCACGTCGCGGTCGACAATTGTGGGCAGCAGGACGTCGGCGCCTCCGTCGTAGGGGTGGTGGATCCGGTCGAAGGAAAGGCTGGTGATCATCAGCCCGCGTGGCATCGTCGGTCGCCGTATGGAGACCCGGTGAACGTGTACCCGTTCATCGAGGCGGAGAACGCCGGCAGCGGGAACGTCAAATGCGCCTGCGAACTGCTCAAGGTCTCCCGAGCCGCCTACTACACCCACCGCGCCGCCACCCCCTCCCGGCACGAACGCGACGACTGAAGAGATCGT
>NZ_JBITBT010000020.1:0-162807 GCF_044452505.1 Amycolatopsis sp. NPDC051903
TCCTGTGGGCCATGCTCCGCGACAACGCCAACTACCACGCCTCACCCCCGATCCCAGCAGCAGCGTGACTTGACAATCCCCATTGGGAAGTCCTTCGTGTCGCCGTAGCCGTGCACGGCGATGATCGGCGCGCTCCACGTTGTGCCGCCGTCCTGGGAGCGCTTGAGGACGACGTCCACGTCGCCGGCGTCGAGGCAGTCGGGCCCGGTTCTGCGACCCTCGGCGAACGCGAGCAGATCCCCGTTGTGCGCCGTCACCACCGCGGGGATGCGGAAACAGTCGTAGCCTCCGGTGTTCGCCTGGAAGACGACGGTGGAGGCGACGTCGGCCGAAGCCGGCGCGGCGGGCAGCGCGGCGAGCCCGGCCGCGGCGGCGAACGCGGCCGGCAGGCCGGTCGCGAAACGTCTGAACTTCATGGTCCCGCTCTCTCTCGGGGTACTGCGAAGTGCGCCCAGGATCGCCGGGAGTCGTACACGCGCCGTACAACTAGGCTGTCCGCCGTGGAGCCGCTGACGGCGATCGCCGTGATCGCGACGAAGTACGGGGTGTCCGCCGTGATCGGGGCACTCACGGGGAAAGAAGAGCTCGGGGGCGTGGCCGCCGAGATCGTCGGGGCGCTCGTGGAGAGCGAGGACCGGCTGGGGGAGCAGCTGTCCGGCATCGAGCGGCAGCTCGACGAAGTCCTGGAACAGCGGTACACCACCGCGGTCGGCGCCGGCCTGCGCACGCTGCTCGACGCGAGCACGACCCGCGACCCGGGGGTGCGCACCGCGGAGCTGAACCGGGCGCGGGACCTGTTCCGCGACGCCGTCGCCTCGGCCCGGTCGCCGCTGCAGGTCGCCGTGGGCGAGCGGTACCTGGCGCTGTGCGCGCTGGCGCTCGGCCGCGTCGACGCGGCGCGCACCGCGCTGACCCTGCTCGACAAAGCGGCCCTGGAAGCACTGATCGGCGCGATGCCACTGGTGGGACCACAAGCGTACGAACGCGCGCGGGAGCAGCTCGGCGGCTCCGGCTTCCGGTCGCGGCGCGAGCAGCGGATCGAGGAACTCGGCAGCGACCTCGTCGACGCGGCGGCGGAGGTGATGGACCTCGGGCTGAGCCTGTTCGACGAAGCGCGCACGCTCGCGGAAGGCCTGGGCCGGGCCGATGCCGAACCGGACTGGGACGTGGTGCTGCCCCAGGAGTACGAGGACGACGAGCGCCTGACCCGGGCCGCGCAGGTGGTGCTCAAGCCGGCGGGGCCCGGGCCGCTGCGGTTCGGGCCGCTGTCGGTCACGTGGGATTCGGTGCGGTTCCGGCCCGGGGCGCCGCGGAGCGCGATGGAGTTCACGGTGGCCGCGCAGACGGGCGCGCCGGTCCCGGCGGGCACGCTCGACGTCGCGGTCACGGTGCGGCTCGAATCGGCGTTGTCCGTGCCGCTGCACTGCGCCCTGTTCGAACCGGACGCGCCGGGCCTGCCGCAACCGGTGCGCTGGTTCCCGCCCTCCGGCGGCACGCTCGAAGCCGGCCGCACGGAACTGCCGCTCAGGTACTCGCTGCCGACGGGCCGCGCGTCGAACGAGTGCACGCTCAGCGTCAACGGGGTGCTGCTGTTCCGCTCGGTCTAGCTTTATGCCTTGACGGGTATATACGCGGTGAGGCATATTAGAGGGGTGCCCACGACGTTCGAGGTGCTGGCGGAGCCGACCCGGCGCCGCATCCTGGATCTGCTGCGCGAGGGACCGTCTCCGGTGGGAGAGCTCGCCGCGCGGCTCGGCCTGACGCAGCCGGGTGCTTCGAAACACCTGCGCGTGCTGCGCGAGGCCGGGCTGGTCCGGGTGCGCCGCGAGGCGCAGCTGCGCTGGTACGAGCTGGACGACGAGCCGCTGCGCGAGATCGACGCGTGGCTGCGGCCGTACCGTGCGCTGTGGGCCGGCCGCCTCGACGCCCTCGAGCGGCACTTGGATGAAAACCCAGTCGAAAACCCGACCGAAAACCCCGGCGACCCGGAGGAGTAGCTCATGTCCACTGTGGATTCCGCGGACGGTGTGGTCGACGTCCGCGACGACGGTAAGCGCGTGCTGCGGTTCGAACGCCGCCTGCGCCACCCGATCGCCCGCGTCTGGGCGGCTCTGACCAGCCCGGAGGAGCTGCTCGGGTGGTGGGGCTCGGCCGACGTGCTGGAGCTCGCCGAAGGCGGCCGGATCGTGCTGCGCTGGCTCAACGAAGACCACGAAGGCAACCACGTCGTGCTGCACGGCACCGTCACCGCGTACGAGCCCCCGCACGTGCTCGAGTTCGACACCGACGTGCACGGGGTGCTCCGCTTCGAGCTCGCCGAAGACGGGAGCGCGACCGTGCTGCGGTTCAGCAGCACGGTGGGATTCCCGGACGACGTCTTGCCCCTCGTGCTCGCCGGCTGGCACCTGCACCTGAACTTCCTGGCTTCGGCGCTGGCCGGTTCTCCGGCGGACTTGGCCGACCTGCCGATGGCCGAGTGGCAACGGTTCCACGACCAGTACGAGGACCGGCTCACCCGGGCTTGATCACGCGGACGGCGGCCGGGTGCTACCGTCCACTGTGGAACTCCGAGTTTTCTGGACCGACCGGTCTGGGATTCCGCGACCGGCTGTGGTTCCCTGGTCCCGTCACCTCCCGGGCGGAAGGAGCAGCGATGGCGGGGCGCGTGGTGCTGAGCCGCATGGAGAGCGTCACCTTCGGCGAGCCCGCGGCGGACGCCGTGGCCGCTCAGGTGGCGTCGTGGCGGGCGCGCCGGGTGCTCGTGCTGGCGAGCCGCACGCTGAACCGGACCACGAGCTGCGTCGAGGACATCGCACGGGCCCTGGGGGAGCGCTGCGCCGGGGTGGCCGACGGAGTGCCGGCGCACACGCCGAGCGGGGCCGTGGCCGACCTGACCAGGCGAGCCCGTGAGCAGCGCGTTGACGCGATCGTCACCGTCGGCGGCGGAACGCTGATCGACGCGGCCAAGGCGGTCCGGATGTGCCTGGCCAACGGGGTCGAACAGCTCGGCGGCCTGGCGCAGCCGGGTGGCGAGCATCCCGAGCCACCGGCGGTCAAACAGCTGGCCGTGCCGACCACGCTGTCCGCCGCCGAGTTCACCGGGATCGCGGGCGTGACCGACGAGGCCACCCACACGAAGGTGCTGTGGCGCGGGCCCGAACTCGTGCCCGACGCGGTCGTCCTCGATCCCGCGCTCACCGTGCCGACGCCGCGGTGGCTGTTCACCTCCACGGGGTTGCGCGCGGTCGACCACGCCGTCGAGGGTTTCTGCGCGACGGGCGCCAACGTCTACACCGACACCCAGGCCGCGCGCGCGGCTTCGCGCTGCTCACCCGGGGGCTGCGGGCCGTCGCGCGGGATCCGGCCGACCTCGGCGCGCGCCTCGACTGCCGGCTGGGCGCGTGGCTGGCCATGGCGCCGCTGGCGTCCGGCGTGCCGATGGGCGCGAGCCACGGCATCGGGTACGTCCTGGGCGCCGCGTTCGACGTGCCGCACGGGCACACGTCGTGCGTGCTGCTGCCCGCCGTGCTGGCCTGGAACGCCGAGGTCAACGGCGCGCGGCAGCGCGAGCTGCTCGCCCAGTCGGGGATCGGCGGGGAGCAGGCCGCCGACGTCGTCCGGAACCTCGTCCGCGACCTGGACCTCCCCGCGACCCTCGGCGCCGTCGGCGTCGGCCCGGCGAACGAGGACGAGGTGGCCGAACGCGCGATGGGCACGCCGTGGGTGCCGCGCAACCCGCGGCCCATCGACGGTCCGCACCACGTCAAGGAGATCCTCGCCCTCGCCCGGTGATCGGCGCTCACGGCGCGAACGTGGCCGCTCCCGGCACCGCGTCGAGCAGCTGGCGCGTGTAGTCGTCCGAAGGCGCGGACAGCACCTGGTCCACCGGGCCGTGCTCCACCACCCGGCCCGCCTGCATCACCAGCACGTCGTGGGCCAGCGAGCGCACCACGGCGAGGTCGTGGGAGATGAACAGGTAGCTCAGGCCCAGCTCCTCCTGCAGTGACGACAGCAACCCGAGGATCTGGTCCTGCACCAGCACATCCAGCGCCGACACCGGTTCGTCGCACACGACCAGCCGCGGCCGCAGCGCCAGGGCTCGTGCGATCGCGACGCGCTGGCGCTGACCGCCGGACAGCTCGTTGGGGTAGCGCTGCGCGAGCGAAGCCGGCAACGCCACCTGGTCGAGCAGTTCGGCCACCTGCCGGCGCCGCGAGTCCCGGTCGCCGACCCCGAACGTGCGCAGGGGTTCCGTGACGATCCGCTCCACCGTCCACATGGGATCCAGTGACGCGTACGGGTCCTGGAACACCGGCTGCATCGCGCGCCGGGCCGCACGCAGGCGGGCGCCGCGCAGACCGACGATCTCGGAGCCGTCGAGGCGGATCGTGCCCGACGTCGCCGGCACCAGGCCGAGGACCATGTGCGCGGTGGTCGTCTTGCCCGAACCCGATTCGCCGACGATCGCGGTCGTGCGGCCGCGGCCGACGGTGAACGACACGTCCTCGACCGCGCGCAGCGTGCCGCCACGGCCGCGAACGCGGTACTCCTTCGACACGTGCGACACCTCGAGCACCACGTCCGACTCGGCGGCGGCCTCGTGCATCGGGCCGGTGAGCGACGGCGCGGCGGCCACCAGCCGCTGCGTGTAGGGCTCCTGCGGGTCGTTCAGCACGGCCCGCGCGGGACCCGTCTCCACGACTTCGCCGTCGGACATCACCACGACCCGGTCGGCCCGGTCCGCGGCCAGCCCGAGGTCGTGGGTGACGAACAGCAGTGCCGTGCCCAGGTCCTGCGTCAGCTTCTCGAGGTGGTCGAGGATCTGGCGCTGCACGGTCACGTCGAGGGCGGAGGTCGGCTCGTCGGCGATGAGCAGGTCGGGCCGGCAGGCGAGGCCGATCGCGATGAGCACACGCTGGCGCATGCCGCCGGAGAACTCGTGCGGGTATTGCCGCGCGCGCCGCGCCGGCTCAGGGATCCCGGCCTGCCCGAGCAGTTCCACCGCCTGCGCCCAGGCTTCGCGGCGCGAGCACATCCGGTGCGCCACCAGGGTTTCCGCGACCTGCCGGCCCACCCGGGCGACCGGGTTGAGGTTCGACATCGGGTCCTGCGGCACGAGTCCGATCTCGCGCCCGCGCAGCCGGCGCAGCCGCTTCTCCCCGGCGTGCGTGAGGTTCTCGCCGCGCCACCGGATCGTGCCGCCGGTGACGCGCCCCGACCCGGGCAGCAGGCCGATGATGGCGTGCGCGGTGGTGGACTTGCCGGAGCCGGACTGGCCGACGACGGCGACGCGTTCGCCGGGGTTCAGCGTCAGGTTCGCGCCACGGACGGCGGCCGTGGCGCCGAAGGAGACGTCGAGGTCGCTCACGGCCAGCAGCGGTTCGGTCATGCTCGTCCCCTTCACCGGGTGCTCTTCGGGTCCAGTGCGTCGCGCAGGGCGTCGCCGAACAGGTTGAAGCCCAGGCAGATCAGCGCCAGCGCGACGCCGGGGAAGATGCCCGGCCAGGGCGTGCGGAACAGGTACTGCTGCGCGTCCGACAGCATGATCCCGAGGCTCGGCGCGGGCGGCTGGATGCCGAGCCCCAGGAACGACAGCACCGCCTCGCCGATCACCGCCACGGGCATGATCACCGTGGCCTGCACGATGATCGCCGACAGCGCGTTGGGCAGCACGTGCTGACCGAGGATCCGCCACGGCCCGGCGTGCATCGTGTGGGCGGCCAGCACGAAGTCGGTTTCCTTGAGCCGCAACGTGTCCGCGCGCACGACCCGGGTCATGGTCGGGATCTGCGCGATGCCGAGCGCGATCGCCGCGTTGGTCAGCCCGCCGCCGTTGATGGCCGCCAGCCCGACGGCCAGGATGAGGAACGGGAACGCCAGCATCAGGTCGGCCAGCCGCGAGATCAGGGAATCGAGCCGGCGCCAGTACCCGGACAGCAGGCCGAGCGGCACACCGACGACCACGGCGAACAGCACCGACAGCGCCCCGACCTCCAGTGACGCGCGCGTCCCGTAGAGCACGCGGGACAGGATGTCGCGGCCCAGGTCGTCGGTGCCCAGCGCGAACCCGACCGTGCCCGGCTGCTGGAACGGGGTCTCGAAGTGCACCTCCGTCGGCGCGTAGGGGGCGAGCAGCGGCGCGAACACCCCGGCGACGACCACGATCAGCAGCAGCACACCGCCGATCACGCCCATCGGGTTGTGCAGGAGCCGGCGCCCGACCCGGCCGCGGACGCGGGCGAGCGGCGCGGGGGTTTCGGCGGCGATCGTCATCGGGTCCTCCCGGAGACTCGCATGCGTGGATCGATGACCGTGTAGAGGAAGTCGACGAGCAGGTTGATCACGATGTAGGCCGTGGTGATCACCAGCACCACGGCCTGGATCACCGGGTAGTCGCGGGTGAACACCGAGTCGAGCGTCAGCTTGCCGATGCCGGGCAGGCTGAAGATCCGCTCGGTGACCACGGCGCCCGCGATGAGCCCGCCCAGTTGCAGGCCGACGATCGTGGTGACCACGATCAGGCTGTTGCGCAGGCCGTAGCGGAAGATCACCGCGCCGCGCCCGAGCCCCTTCGCCCGTGCGGTGCGTACGAAGTCGGCGGTGAGGGTCTCGACCATCGACGAGCGGGTCTGGCGCTGCACCACCGCGGCGTGCGTGAGCCCGAGGATGATCGCCGGCAGCGCGAGGTAGTAGATCCCGCGCAGCGGCTGGTCGAACGGCGACACGTAGCCCGACGCCGGGAACCACCGCAGCTGCACCGAAAGGTAGAGCACGGCGAGGATGCCGAGCCAGAACGTCGGCACCGACAGCGCGAACAGCGAGAAACCGTTCGCGCCCCACTCCGGCCAGCGGCCGCGGAACACCGCCGCGACGACGCCGGCGAGCATGCCCACCAGCACCGCGACGAGCATCGCGAACACGGCGAGCTGCACGGTCACCGGCAGCGTCGCGCCGATCATCTCGCTCACCGGCGTGCCGGTCCGCACGGACTTGCCGAAGTCGCCGGTGAGCGCGTGGCCGACGAACTTGAAGTACTGCACGGGCAGCGGCTGGTCCAGGCCGAGCTGCGCGCGGACGGCGGCGACGGCCGCGGGGTCGGCTTCCTCACCCGCCATCGCGATGGCCGGGTCACCGGGCAGCGCGCGCACGCCGATGAACACGACGATCGACGCGAGCACGAGCGTCACGACCGACTGCCAGAGGCGGTGGAACAGGTAGCGCACCACGGCTCAGCCCTCCTGGTTCGCGAGGAACGCGGCCTTGCCGAGCCGCACCACGCCGTCGGCGTACACCTGGATGCCGGTGACGCGCGTGGAGTGCACGGTGAGGTTGCGGACCCGGTAGGTGTAGACGATCGGGTTCTGCTGCTGCATCAGCTGCACGGCCTGCCCGTAGAGCGCGGCACGCTGCTTCGTGTCGATGCTGCGCGACGCGTCGGCCAGCAGCTTGTCCAATGCGGACGAGTTGTAGCCGCCGTAATTGCCGCCCGAACCCGTCGAGAGGAAGCGGGAGGTGTTCGCGTCCGGGTCGATGCGGCCGGACCAGCCGAGCATCAGCGCTTCGAACGTGCCGCGTTTTTCCACGTCCAGCAGGGTGGAGTACTCGACGGGCACGATCTTCACGGCGAACCCGCCCTCGGCCACGCTCGCCTGCAGGGCCTGGGCGTAACGCAGCTGGTCCTGGGTGTTGGTCACCTGCAGTTCGATCGGGAACGGGATCGGCACGCCGGCCTGCTGGAGCAGCTGCCGCGACTTCACGGGGTCGAATGCCGGGCAAGCGTCGCTCGCGGGAGAGGAGTACGGCGTCTTCGGGGCGATGGGCGAGCACGCGGGGTCGAACCAGTTGTTGAAGACCGTGTCCACGAGCGTGCGGCGGTCCAGCGCGAGTGAAAACGCCAGGCGGATGCGGGGGTCGTTCGCGACGGGCTTGTCGATGTGCTTGGTCGGTTTGCCGACACCGTCGACGTTGCCGGTGTTGAACGTGACGCTCTGGTAGCCGAGCGAAGGGGACTGCAGCACCTTGAGGTCCGGGTCCTGGGCGAGCGCGTCCACGTCCTGCGGCGAGATCGTGTCGGCCACCTGGATGTCGCCCGAGCGCAGGTTCGCCGCGCGGATGTTGGCGTCGGTCATGATCCGGTAGGTGATCGAGTCGAGGTGCACGTCCTTGGCGTCGTAGTACAACGGGTCGCGCTGGACGTCGATTTCCGTCTGTGGCACGCGTTTCACGAACTTGAACGGCCCGACGCACACCGGGTGCTCGCCGAAGTCGTCGCCCTCCTTCGCGAGCGCGGCCGGGGACATGATCATGCCCGCGCGGTCGGCGAGCGCCGCGGTGATCGGGGCGAACGGCCGTTTGTAGTGCAGCACGACGTGCGCCGCGTCGGGCGCGTCGATGTGGCTGATCGGGCCCATTTCGCTTTTGCGCTGGGAAGTCTTGAGCTCGAAGTGCCGGCGCAGGCTGGTCGCGACCGCGGGGGCGTCGAACGGGGTGCCGTCGGCGAAGACGATCCCGGTGCGCACGGGGATCGTGACGGTGAGGCCGTCCGGCGAGATCGTCGGCAACGCGGTGGCCAGCTGCGGCACGACGTTGCTGGTGTCGTCGATGTCGTAGAGCTTCTCGCAGATCGTGGTCATCACGTACCGCGTGTACAGCGAGCTGGACGTCGTGGGGTCGAGCTTGTCGGGCTCGTTGGACAGGCCCATCACGAGGTCGCCGCCGTGCTGGACGGGTTGACTGCCGACAGGGGTGCCGAAGTCGTCGCGGTGGTCGCCGTGGGCGCTCGCGTGCTGGACGGGCACGCACGCCGTGAGAGCCATCACCGCCAGCCCGGCCAGGAGGGGGAGCAGGGACCGAGGAGACATGGCTCACAACGTACGTCCGTTTTTCCCCGACCCCGTTTCCGGATCGTTAATCCGTGTTAAATCGTTATGCGTGAAAAATGGCATGCCGAAAAGCGGACCCGCGTGCGGGCCCGCTTTTCGGCGGGAATGGCTCTATTATCGTCCGGCCGCGTAACCCTGCATTCCCCGGGGGTTCGCCGCGGCGGACAGCACGCCGGTCTCCGGATCACGGGCGACAGCGCACAACCTCCCTTCGGACCAGGGTTCTCCGACGGTCACGACGTGACCCCGGTTCTCCAGTCCGGCGATGACGTCCTCGCCGATCCGCGATTCCACGGTGACACTGCCGGCCACCATCGCGCGCGGGTAGAACGAGCCGGGGAAACTGTCGTTGTGCCAGTTCGGCGCGTCGATCGCGCCCTGCAGGTCGAGCCCGCTGCGCACTTTTTCGCGCAAGGCGACGGCCAGGAAGAAATGCGCGCTCCACTGATCCTGCTGGTCACCGCCGGGCGTGCCGAACGCCATCACCGGCACGCCGTCGCGCGAGGCCAGCGAAGGGGTGAGCGTGGTGCGCGGGCGCTTGCCCGGCGCGAGCGAGTTGGGCAGGCCCGGGTCGAGCCACGCCATCTGCAGCCGGGTGCCGAGCGGGAACCCGAGCTCCGGGATGACCGGATTGGACTGGAGCCACCCGCCGCTGGGCGTCGCGGCGACCATGTTGCCCCACCGGTCGACGACGTCGAGGTGGCAGGTGTCGCCGCGCGTCGCGCCGTCCTTGGCGACGGTCGGCTCACCGGCGCCGGTCGCCGACTGGACGGCACCGCCGCCCGCGACGTACTGGGCGTGCTTGCTCAGCCGGGGTTCCCGGCCGTCGGGGCTGCCGGGGCGCAGTTCGTGCGACGCGCGCTCCCCGATCAGCTTGCGGCGCGATTCGTTGTAGGCCGGGGAAAGCAGCGCCTGGACGTCGACGTCGGAGCTGTCGCCGTACCACGCTTCGCGGTCGGCCATCGCGAGCTTCGTGCCCTCGATGAGCGTGTGGTAGTAGTCCGGCGTGGCGTAGTCCAGCTGCTCGGGCAGGAGCGCGAGCTGCTGCAGGAACACCGGGCCCTGGCTCCACAGCCCGGCTTTCGCGATGGTCCAGCCGTTCCACGTGTACGTGACCGGGTCTTCGTAGGTCGCGCGGAAGGCGGCGAGGTCGGCGCCGGTCAAGGTGCCGGAGTGGCGTTCGCCGGAGGTGTCCATGGTGGGCTTCGCGGCGAACTTGGCGATCGCCTCGGCGACGAACCCCTCGCGCCAGGCCTTGCGGGCCGCCTCGATCTGCGTCTCGCGGCCGGAGCCGGCGGCTTCGGCCTCGGTGACGAGCCGGCGCCAGGTGTTCGCGAGCGCGGTGTTCTTGATGACCTCGCCGGGCTCCGGCGCGCGGCCGTCGCGCAGGTACAGCGCCGCGGAGCTGGTCCACTCCGTTTCGAAGAGCTCGCGCACGGTCTCCACGGTGGCGCCGACGCGGTCGACGGCGGGGTGGCCGTCTTCGGCGTAGGAGATGGCGTACTTGAGGACTTCCCGCAGCGGCTTCGTGCCGTGGTCGTGCAGCAGGAGCAGCCAGGCGTCGACCGCGCCGGGCACCGCGGCGGCCAGCGGGCCGGTGCCGGGCACGAGGTCCAGGCCGAGCGAGGTGTAGTGCTCGATGGTGGCGCCGGCCGGCGCGGGCCCTTGTCCACAGAGGACCTTCGGCGTGCCGCCCGCGGGCGCGATGATCATCGGCACCTCGCCGCCGGGCCCGTTGAGGTGCGGCTCGACGACGTGGAGCACGAAAGCCCCGGCGACGGCCGCGTCGTAGGCGTTGCCGCCGTCTTCGAGGACGGCCATCGCGGCGGCCGAGGCGAGCCAGTGGGTGGACGACACCATGCCGAAGGTGCCCTGGAGCGTGGGACGCGTCTGGAACATCCCTGCATGGTCGCGCGGTCCGTGTCGTACGTCAAAGACATGTATGACACCATTCCGATAGCGTGGAGCTATGGAACGTCGTCAGCTCGAGTACTTCGTCGCCATCGTCGAGCACGGCGGCTTCACCCACGCGGCGCGGGCGCTGCGGGTGGCCCAGCCGTCGCTGTCGCGCGCGATCGCCAAACTGGAGCACGAACTGGGCGTGGCGCTCTTCCACCGCGTCGGCCGCAACGCCGTGCTCTCCAGCGCGGGCGAGTTCATGGCCGACCGCGCCCGGCTCGTGTTGCGCGACCTCGACGCCCTGCGCGCGGCCGCCCGCGCGGTCGGCGACGGCCTCGCCGGGCGCGTCGACGTGGCGGCCACCTCGTCCTCCGCGCTCGAACCGGTGATCAGCATCATCGCCGACCTGCGGGAACGCCATCCAGGCGTGCTGGTGAGCACGTCGTCGGCACTGTCGGCGGCGGAGGTGGTGGCGATGGTGCTGCAGGGCCGCTGCGAGGCCGGCGTGTGCGGCAGCGCCGAACGGCCCGCCGGCCCGGGCCTCGTTTCGCACCACCTGCGCGACGAAGAGTTCCTGCTCGTCGCGCCCCCCGGCTCCGGCGTGGGGGACACCGTGGAGTGGGCCGACCTGCGCGGTCTGCGCTTCGTCGTCACCAAACCCGCCACGGCCGTGCGCGCGCTGTTCGACCGCATCGCCGCGACCGTCCCGGACGTCACCATCGCGGCCGAAGTGGGTGACCGCAGCGTCGTCCTCCCGATGGTCCTGCGCGGCATCGGCGCCGGCCTCATGCCCGACGGCTGGGCCGACCTCGCCCACCGCGCCGGGGCGGAAGTCGTCCGCTTCTCCCCACCCGAACGCCTGCCGCAATGGCTGGTCCACCGCTCGGGCCCGATCACGGCCGCGACGCAGGCGTTCCTGGACACGACACTGGCAGCTCGCTGAGATTCGGTGAACGATTCGAGCTTGTGGTGGATGTGTCTGCCGGCGCTGACGATCTACCGTCGAAGGGGTAATCGACCTTGCACACTCGGTAAGGGGGAGCGGCTGTGGCCCAGCCCGGTGACTTCGCGTCCCTCGTTGCTCTTCGCCTCAAGATGGGTGAAGTGATGGCGCTCGATGCCCTCGACCATGCGGATCAGGTCCGGCGAGGACAACCCCTGCTGCAGTTCGACCCCGAGGGTGCCGCACCGGCCAAGCAGTTCGATCGGGTCGAAGCGGTCGCGCGAAAACTCCACGGACTCGGCCGCGCGGTCATGGTCGACGCCTCCGACGCCGCGGTGGAGGCTGGTTTCAGGGGCGGGCCGGTCGGGGCGCTCGGGGAACTGGCCGATCGGCTCGGCTATCCGGCGGACCTCTTCGACAGCCAGGGCAGATCGACTTCATCCCGTAGTGCGCGGTGACGCCGGCGACAGCGATACAGCCAGGCTCGGTGCGCTCTGTCGTGAACCGGGTTCCGGAGGCGCCCTTCGGATCTCCGGGCGGATGCCCGGATCCCGCGCCGTTGATCACCTTCTCGAGGTGCTTGGCGTCGACACCCACGACCTCGATGTGATCGTCGATCTTCGATACGTCGCGAACCTGAGTTCCGAGCTGATCGATGCCGTCGCTTCCCTTCTCGGCGCGATGGCGGCACTCGGGCACTTCCGATCGACGAGCCTGCTGGCCGGCTCGATCCCTCGCTTCTTCTCGCAGATCGCGCTCTGGGAGTCACCGCGAATCGAAGAGCAGATGTGGGAGCGCCTCGTGCGGGCCGGTGCCGCGGAGCTGCTGTTCGGCGACTACGGCGTGGTGCACCCCGAACCCGGTCGAGGGTTCCTCAGCAAGCACGCCGCCATGAAGTACACCTGTCCGGGCCATTGGCTGTACGCGAGGGAACCGGTGCCCGCACAGGACGAGGGCGCTCGGGGTGCGGAACCCGGGAAGCCACTCGCTCGGGCCTTCCGGGTGGTGTGCCAGGACGTGGTGAGCTCCGGGGCCTTTCCGGTGCCGACTTCTCGTGCGGCGACCGCCCGATCGGTGAGGCGGCAGAGGGGCGAGGCGAGGGCCTCGGATCGAGAGGCGTGGCGGTCGCCTACGCGACCTCCCACCACCTCGCCTACCTCGCGAGCCGAGCGGCGGCGTAGCGGCGTCAGCCGAACGTTGCCGAGGTCAGCATCCGGTCGAAGGCCGCGTCGCGGTCTGGGGTGGCGGCGTGTTCGACGATGAGGATCTTGCTCTGCGGCAGCCACCACATGCGGACCTGGTTGTTCTGCGCCGAGTTCTGGCAGGTCTCCGTGAAGCGGGCGTACTCGGCCTTCTTCGGACCTACCGGCGCGAAGCCGTGGTCGAGGACGGTGCTGCCAGTGGCCTGGGAGGCGGTGCCGGGGTCGGAGGTGGGGCCGAGGCAGGTCGGGGCGTCGGTGCCGGGGTACCAGCCGAATTGGCGGGTCGGGCTGGGGACGTTGATCAGGCCCGAGCCGGCGGCTTCGCGCAGGTCCAGGATCTTGCCCTCGCACGCGAAGGAAGCCGACCGCAGGCAGCCCTCGTAGCCGGGGTCGCGGGATTCCACGGCGTACTGGGTGCCGGCGGGGAGGGTGAGGGTCATCGTGGCGATGGTGGCCGTGGCGCCGTTCGTCGAGGGGAAGGAGGGTGAAGGCCGCGCGGGAGCCGCGTTGGCGGCGGGGACGGCGGGTGAAGCCCGGCCGGTGGTCGTCTGGGTGCAGCCCGCCGCCGCGAGCGCTGGCACCACCATCGCCGCGCCCCACCAGGATCGTCTTCGCACTGCTGCCCCTTTCTGCGGACCGTCCGGGCTTCGACGCCGGACGGGGCGAACGGTTCCGCCCGGCCACCGCGAAGGACATCGTCCGGACCCGGGGCAAGGTTACGCGGTGATCGGGTGCGTCGTGCCCGACCACCGCGAAGTCCACTGTGGTCCGCTGGGCCGCACAGCTGAGTCCCCGCCGGCCGCCCGGCGGGGACTCACGCGGCCGCCGTCAGTGGGCCGGCTCGCGGTTGAACAGCCGCTTCGACCAGACGTAACCGCCCAGGGCGAGCACGGCGCACCAGCCGAGCGCGAACCACAGGTGGCTCCCGAGCGGCTTGTCCAGCAGCAGCGCGCGCAGCGTCTCGATGATCGGCGTGAACGGCTGGTACTCGGCGATCCACCGCAGCCCGGCGGGCATCGAGTCGGTGGGCACGAAACCGCTGCTGAGGAACGGCAGGAGCAGCAGCGGCATGGGCAGGTTGCTCGCGGTCTCGACGCTCTTGCTCACCTGGCCGAGCGCGACCGACAGCCAGACCAGCGCGAACGTCACCGCGACCAGGAACCCGGCCGTGGCCAGCCAGCCGCCGACGCCGGCCGTGGGCCGGAAGCCGACGAGCAGCGCGACGCCGATCACGACCGCCAGGCTGAGCACCGTCTGGATGACGCTGCCCAGCACGTGCCCGGTCAGCACCGACACGCGGGCGATGTGCATCGTGCGGAAGCGCGCGATGACGCCTTCGGTCAGGTCCATGGCGACGGAGATCGCGGTTCCCTGGACGGCGGCCGTGATGGTCATCAGGATGATCGCCGGTGCCACGTAGTTCGCGTATTCGAGGCGGCCGCCGGCCGGCCCGCCGAGCCCGGCGCCGAGCGCGCCGCCGAACACGTAGACGAACAGCAGCAGGAAGACGACGGGCATCCCGACGAGCATCACGGTCATCGACGGGTACCGCAGCAGGTGCTTGAGGTTGCGGCGCAACATGGTCGCCGAGTCGCGCAGCGGGTGGGACCGCAGCGGGGCGGCGGTGCTCATCGGGTGGTCACCTTCTCGTGGGTCGGGGTGCCGGTGAGGGCGAGGAAGACGTCGTCGAGGTCGGGGGTGTGCACGGACAGCTCGTCGACGTCGAGGGCACGGCTGTCGAGCTGGTCGATCAGGGTCTTGAGCGACCGCAGGCTGCCGTCGCCGGGCACGCGCAGGGTGAGCGCGTCGGTGTCGCGGGTGGCCTGGTCCAATTCGCGCAAGGCGGTGTCGAGGCCGGCCTGGTCGGCGAAGCGCAGGCGGACGTGCCCGCCCGGGATGCGGCGCTTGAGCTCGTCGGCGGTGCCCTCGGCGACGACGCGGCCGTGGTCGAGGATCGCGATCCGGTCGGCGAGCTCGTCGGCTTCGTCCAGGTACTGCGTGGTGAGGAAGATCGTGACGCCGCCGGCCACCAGTTCGCGGATGATCTGCCACATGGTCCGGCGGCTGCGCGGGTCGAGACCGGTCGTGGGCTCGTCGAGGAAGATCACCTGCGGGCTGCCCACCAGCGTCATCGCGAGGTCGAGCCGCCGCCGCATACCGCCGGAGTAGGTCGACGCGGGCTTCTTGGCCGCGTCGGTGAGGTCGAACTGCTCGAGCAGCCGGCCGGCGCGCTGCCGCCGTTCACCGCGGGCGAGGTGGTGCAGATCCGCCATCAGCAGCAGGTTCTCCTCACCGGTGAGGAGGTTGTCCACGGCGGAGAACTGCCCGGTGACGCCGATCGCGGCCCGGACGGCGTCCGGCTCGCGAGCGAGGTCGTGGCCGGCGACCCGGACGGCACCGGCATCGGCACTGAGCAAAGTGGACAGGATGTTGACCGTGGTGGTCTTGCCGGCGCCGTTCGCGCCGAGCAGCGAGAACACGGTGCCGCGCCGCACGTCGAGGTCGAGACCGTCGAGCACGACGTGGTCGCCGAACGACTTGCGCAGCCCCGTCACGGCGATCGCCGAGCGGGAGTGGTTGGTGGACATGGTTTTCCCCTCTTCATGGCAGGGAGCTGGTCGGCGACGGCTGTCGCCGTGTGGACGGGCGCGGGCGCGCCCGGGTGGCCGGTGCCGTCGCGGGAAGCCGGGTGACGGCGGAGTTTCGGGCAAAGATCCGGTGCGGGGTCGGTGAGGCGCGGCGGATGGTGACGTCGCCGTAGGAGGTGTGGCCGCCCGGGTGGCCGGTGCCGTCGCGGGAATCCGCGTGACGACACCGGTTCGGGGTAAGGATCCGGTGCGGGTTCGGTCGGGCGCGGCGGATGGTGTCGTCGCGGGGAGCTGGGCAACGGTGCCGGTCCGGCAGGGATCGGGTGCGGGCTCGGTCAGCCGCGGCGAATGGTGACGTCGCCGTAGAGAGGTGCGCCGCCTGGTTTCGTCGCGGGGCGCGGGGCGACGGTGCCGGTTCGGGCCGAGATCCGGTGCGGGCTTGCTCGGGCGTGGTGGATGGTGTCGTCGCCGTAGCAGGTGCGGCCGCGATCTGGTGTCGTCGTGGGATGCTGGGCGACGGAACCGGTTCGGGTCCGAGATCCGGTGCGGGCTCAGTTAGGCGCGGCGAATGACCGCGTCACCGTAGGAGGTGCGCCGCCTGGTTTCGTCGCGGGGCGCGGGGCGACGGTGCCGGTTCGGGCCGAGATCTGGTGTGGGCTTGCTCGGGCGTGGCGGATGGTGTCGTCGCCGTAGCAGGTGCGGCCGCGGCCCGGTGTCGTCGCGGGATGCCGGGCTGCGGAACCGGTTCGGCCCGAGATCCGGTACGGGCTCGGTCAGGCGCGGCGGATGACCACGTCACCGTAGGAGGTGCGGCCGCGCACCTCGACGGTCTCGTCGGCGGCGTCGGGCCGGGTGGTGTTCTCGAGCAGGTTGCGCACGTGCCCGAACCCGGTGGTGACCTCCAGCCACGCGGCGGTGCCCTCGGCGATGCCGACCTCCAGATCACCCATCGCGGTCGCGAGCACGACCGAACCGCGGGTGACCTCGGCGAGGCGGATGCTGCCGTTGGACGTCTTGGCGTCGACGTCGGCGCCGGGCCGCTCGATCGAGACGTCGCCGTTGGCCGAGCGCACCCGCGCGTCGCCGGTGACGACGTCGATGGTGGTGTCGCCGTTGGAGTTCTTCACCACCGCGGTGCCCTGGACCTCGCCGAGCCGGACCTTTCCGGAGCCGGTGGAGATCTCGGCGTTGCCCGCGACGGCGTCGGCCGTGATGTGCCCCGCCGAGGTGTCCACGCGCAGCGCGCCCGTGCGGTCGACCCGGACGTTGCCGGCCGAGGTCTTGAACCGGCTCTCGCCGAGCCGGCCTTCGGCGCGGAAGTCGCCGGCCTGCAGCTCGCCGGACACGCGGGAGCCGCTGGGCAGCTCGATGGCCACGTCGACCGAGCGGGTCTTGCGGGAGAAGTCGAAGCCGCGGATCTTCGGCCCGACGACCTGCAGCACGCCGTTGCGGTAGTCGACGCGAACCTGCTTGGCCGCCTTGATGTCGGACTCATCGGTGTCGTCGCCCGGCCGGACGTCGACGACGGTGTCGGCGCGGTCGCTCGCGGTGATCCGCACTTCGCCGGCGCCCAGTTCGACGGTGACGGAAATCGGTTCGGGTGTCTCGAAAATCGACATGGTTGTCCCCTCAGTGGAATGGGTGGGCCGTCCCCGCAGGTCGGGGGCGGTGTGGGAAGGAGCGTGGGAAAGGCGTTGCGGGAAGTGGAGAAAGGCGCTGGTTAACGAACCCAGCCGGTGAGCCGCTGCTTGCTGCGCTTGCCACCGTCGTGCGGGTCGGGCCGCTGCTCGCGCTCGGACTTCTGCAGCGCGGCGGCCGCCGCCCGGACGAGCCACGCGTTGACCGAACGGCCTTCCTTGGCCGCGGCCTCCTCGACCGCCGTCTTGAGCTGCTCGGGCAGCCGCACGTTGATCCGCGCGGACGGTCCGTCCTCGGCGATCAGCAGCTCCCCGTCCGCGGTGCTGCTGTCCGCCGCGTTCTCCCCGGCGGGCGCAGCCGGTTCGGCCGGGGGAGCGGTCACGACGAAGTCGGGATCCCGCCCCCGCAACCGCACCTCCACGGAACCCGGCGCCAGGTCGCGAGTGATCTCGTCCGCGGCCCCCGACAGCGCGTCGAGCAGCGTCATCCGGATCGCCGACTGGAGCGAGCCGGTCAGCTTCTCGACGAGTTCGCGCGCCTCGTCACCGCCGGTTTCGGACAGCGTCGCGAACTCGCGGCCGAGGTTGTTCACATACGTCGTCAAGTCCATGGCACCACTATGGCACACTGGTGGCACCAGTGCAAGCCATGATGGCTCATTACTGGTGCCACGCTGGCTCAGCGTGGGCAAATCTGCTGGTCAAGGCCGGTGGCTGGCGCCAGACTCACGACGGTGAGCAGCGCACCGGGTTCTCCAGCTCGGCACACGGCCGATCCCCGTGTGACCGGATGATGTCGGCCCCCACCTGGTCGGTCAGGTAGCGCAGGAAGCTCGCCGGCAGGCTGCCGGCGCCGACGTCGCCGTAGGTGTAGGCGTATTCGGTCTGCCAGAAGGGGTACGCGCCGTGGTCGGCGGCCTCCAGGGTGGCCGCCTGGCCGTCGATGCGGACCGCCACGAGGTCGGCTCGCCCGGTCGCCGCGCCGAGTTCGCTGTAGCCGATGGCGCCGGACGTGGTGGCGACGGTGTTCAGCAGGTCGTCGGTGTCGCTGCGGCGGCAGCGGATCACGCCGGCGGTCGCGGTCTTCGGTTCGACGCAGTCGTTGGAGTTCTCACCCGGTTCGACGGTGCCGAGCACCCGCTGCTCGAACGTCCTGCGCGTCCCGGAATCCGATTCGCGGTCGACCAGGCGCACCGGGCGGTCGTTGCCCCCGACCTGCCGCCAGTTGGTGACCTGCCCGGAGAACACGGCCTTCACCTGGGCGAGCGTGAGGTCCTGCACCCCCGCGTCGCGGTTGATCACGAGGGTGAAGAGCAGGAACGCCATCGGGCGCGGCAGCAGTTCGGGCTGCCGGGTGCCCTTGACGCCGTCGGAGAAGGCCAGCACGCCGGCGTTCTTGGCCTGGTTGAGCGCTTCCAGGCCCTGCGCGCTGCCGTGGGTGTCGAGGGTGAACGTGGCGCCCGGGCACGTGCGCGTGTACGACGCGGTGGCCTCCGCGAGCACCGGGGTGAACGCCGTCGACCCGGTGATGCGCACGGTGCCGCTCGCGCAGTCCAGCGGCACCGGCTTCGGCAGGACCAGCGAGTACACGAAGGGCTCGGCGAGGCAGACGGCCACGAGCGCGTAGATCAGCACGGTGAGCCAGCGCGGGATCCCGGTGCGGCTCTTCGTCTCGCTGATCCCGCCGCGCCCGACGACGCCCTTGATGCCGGCGACGACCTCGGGCTCCCTGAACTTCGTCCCTTCGTCGCCGCCGGCGCGCTCCAGCACCACGAGCACTTTGAAGTGCTGCTCCCGGTTCAGCTGCGTGCGCGGCAACTTGATGGTGCCGACGGCGCCACCCGGCTCGGTCTTGTTCTCGTAGCCCAGACCCGAGCCGTCGCTGAAGTTGTCGCGCAGGAACTGGTCGCTCAGATCCGTCACGACCATGCCCGCGACCCGGCGGCCGTGGAAGCGGATCGTCACGCCCGCGTCGTGCTTCTTGTTGGCGACGTAGTCGTCGTGGTCGATGTTCGTGGTGCCCGTGTTCTCGATCCGCAGCAGCACGAACGACGGTTCCACGAGCGGTTTCCCGCTCTCCTTCTCGAGCTGCCGCCACGTGCCGGCGTGCTGCGAAGTGGCTTCGAGCCGCGCGGTGGTGTCCATCTGCACGCGGTAGCCGAGCCGTTTGCGGCCGACGAGCACGAACTCCCACAGGAACGCGAAGATCGGCACCAGGAGGCCGACGACGGCGAGAACGCTCTGCCACGGAAAGTCGGACACGAGCCCTCCGGTACGCGGGGACAGGGACGGATGAAGCTACTGAGCCCGCGCGGGCGACCGGGGTGGATCGTCGATCAGTTCGGCAAGTGTTCACCGGACGGTGACGGGAACGGGTGCTTTTCGGGCGCCGGGAACGGAAAACCGGCCTCGAACAGCCGGGCCACGCGGGTCGAGGCCGCCGCGAGCACCAGCAGCGCCAGCCCGTAGAGCTCGAACGACTCCGTCGCGAACCGCCACCAGCCGCCCGACCCGTTGTGGTCCGGCGAAGGGTCGAACCACATCGGCGCCACGGTGAACAGCGCGGCGCCGATCGCGCCCGACGCGAAGGCCCACCACGCGAGCGCGCGATCGGCGTTCCACGCGCGTACGCCGACGCACCCGCACGCGAGCAGGATCGGCACGCACCACGTCCAGTGGTGCGTCCACGAGATCGGGGACATCAGCAGCCCGCCCACCGCGCACACGACCACGGCGAGCGCCGGATGCCGCACGCGCCGGATCGCGAGCGCCGTCAGGGCCAGCAGCACCACGACGCCCGCGAACCACCAGGCCTGCCCGTCGACGCCGAGGCGTTCCAGGAAGCCGCGCAGCGACTGGTTGCTGACGTACTCGGTGCCGACCGAAGCGTCGATCTTGAACACGTGCTCGGTCCAGTAGGAGGCCGACGTCGCCGGGGTGACCAGCCACGTGAGCGCGCTGACGACGGCGAAGCCCGCGACGGTGCGCACCGCGGCGCGGAAGTCCTTGGTGAGCACGAAGAACAGCACGAACAGCAGCGGCGTCAGCTTGACCGCCGCGGCCAGCCCGGTCAGCAGGCCCCTGGTCCGGGTGCGCCCCGGCGCGAGCGCGTCGACGACGACGAGGGCCATGAGCAGGATGTTGACCTGCCCGAAGCTGAGCGTGCGCCAGATGGGGTCCAGCACGATCCCGGCGAGCTGCGCACCGTACGCGGCCGGCAGCGCCGCCTGGGGCCGGCCGGTCAGCGACCGGACGACGAAGTAGGCGGTCACGCCGACGGCGAGCACCGAAACTACGGTGAGCACGTTCATCGTCACGGCGAACGGCAGGACGGTCGCGGGCAGGAACAGCGCCGCGGCGAACGGCGGGTACAGGAACGGGAGGCTGATGTGCTGCGAAGTCGCCAGCGGCGTGCCGTAGAGCGGCTGGTCGGTGAGCAGGGTCTTCGCGCCGCCGAGGTAGACCTCCAGGTCCAGCCCGGGGTAGTGCCGCAGCGCCAGCACCAGCGCGACGACGACCGCTTCCCCCAGCAGGACCGGACCCCAGCGCGGACGCAGGTCGGCCAGTGACAAAGTCTCTCCCCCCGATGCCGTTCCGGACGATCTTAACGATCACGGCCGTCCGCGGTGAACGGGGATCACCCGGCGCGGTCCGCTGACCTGCTCGTTCGCGTGTGGCTGTCCTCACAGGACGGGCTGTCACGCCGCGCCGGGCCCGCGCCGTCTTCGGGGGACAAGCACCCCGGCCGGAGCCGGGCAGGACTCAGGAGACCCGACATGCGCACTACCGGGATTCGCCGGGCAGCCGCAGTCGCCGCGGCAGTGGTCGCCGCCGCGGCCGTGGCCGGTCCCGTACACAGTGGACCGGAACCCGCCGCGGCGGCGGAGCAACCGCAAGTGCTCGGACGCGACGGCGCCGGCAAACTGGTGACGGACCAGCCGATCGGCGACCTCGACCCCGCGCTGGCCGCCGCCGCCGCGCGCGCCGACCGGATCACCTACCACTCGCGGTCGCTCTCGGGCCGCGACATCGTGGTCAGCGGCGCGGTCTTCACCCCGAAGGGCCGAGCGCCGCGGCACGGCTGGCCCGTCGTCTCGTGGGCGCACGGGTCGAGCGGCATCGCCGACCGGTGCGCGCCCTCGACGGCCGTCAACGCGGCCGGCCAGGTCGATCTGTACGGCTACAGCGCGTTCGTCGCCCGCCTGCTCAACGCGGGCTTCGCCGTCGCAGCGACCGACTACGAGGGCCTCGGCACCGCCGGCGACCACCCCTACATCGTCGCCGACAGCGAGGGCCGCGGGGTGATCGACGCCGTGCGCGCCGCCCGCCAGGTCGACCCCGCGGTCTCGGCGTCGTACTTCGCCGTCGGGCACTCGCAGGGCGGCCAGGCCGCCATCGCCGCCGGTGAGCTGGCGCCGACCTGGGGCCGGGGGCTCGACTTCCGCGGGACCGTCGGCCTCGCGCCGGTCACCAACGTCGCGGCCGCCTACGCCTGGGGCAGCCCCGGCCCGGTGGATCGCGGGTTCTACCTGCTCGCGCTCCACGGGCTGAAGACCGCGCACCCCGGCCTGCGGTTCGGCGACTACCTGGGCAGCCAGGCGCTGGCCTTGCTGCCGAAGGTCACGCAGGTGTGCACCGCCGAGATCTGGACCGACTTCTCGGCGGACTTCGGCCCGAAGCTCACGGACTACCAGTTCACGCCGCAGACGCCCGCGGCCGCGCTGACGCTGCAGGACTGGCTCGACGAGCAGACCGTGCCCCGCGGCCGCACCCCCGGCGCGATGCTGCTGCTGCAGGGCGACCGGGACCCGTCGATCAAGAAGGCCGTGACGCGGCAGGCGGTGCGCAACGCCCGCGCCGCCGGCTCGCCGGCCGAGTTCCGGCTGTACCCGGGCGAGGACCACTATTCGGTGCTGGCGGCCCGCGGCGACGGCGGCGCCGCCGACGACGTGATCGACTGGCTGAACGGCCACCTGCGCGGGTGAGCCCGTCCGTCCGGCGGGGCGCTTTCCCCGCCGGACGGTTTCCGAGGAGGAGAAGGAGAAGCATGACCGAGGCACGGGCCACCGGAGTGGCCGTCGAGGAGCTGGGAGCGGGGGACCCGCGGCTGGAGAGCGAGCTGTTCCCGCTGCTGCGGCAGCTGCGGCCGCGCCTGACCCGCGAGCAGTTCGGCGAACTGGCGACCACCGGGCACGAGCAGGGCTTGCGGTACCTCGTCGCGTACGCCGACGGCGCCGCGCTGGCCGCGGCCGGGTACCGCGTGCTGGTGACGAGCCGGGGCCGCATCCTCTACGTCGACGACCTGGTGACCGCCGAGGAGGCGCGCTCGACCGGCGTCGGCGGGCGGCTCATGTCCGAAGTGGAGCAGCTGGCCCGGCGGCACGGCTGCGCGCTGCTGGAACTCGACTCGGGGGTGTCGAACACCGCCGCTCACCGGTTCTACATCCGCAATGGGTTCGACATCATCGCCCACCACTTCGCGGCCGCGGTGCCCCGCTAGGGCGTGCACTCAAAGCCAGATGAGCAGGGTGGCAGGTCGAGCCTGCCTTGGTAAGAGATGGATCTTGTCGAACGCGATGGCCATGGCGCGGAATTGCAGGAGGCGGTTGGAGCAGCGTCCGACGATGTTGCGGCGTTTGCAGGCGACGCGGTCGAAGACCGGTGGGCGTCCCCCGGCTGGGCCTCGGTGCAGGCGGTTGGCCTGCGGGTCACGGCGTTCGTGGATGGTCGCCGGGGCGTGTTGTCGCCGCAGGTGGGAGCGGATCGCGCGGCTGGAACAGCGCTTGTCCGCCGGCACCCTGCCCGGCCGGGTCGGCGGCCGACCGGGTCCCGGCCGGCGGAACTCGATTCCGCTCATGACGTGGGTGACCATGGTGCAGTCGTTGATGTTGTCGCCGGTCACTACCGCTGAAAGCGGCCGCCATGACCGTCGCAGGCGAGGCGGATCTTGGTGGTGGGTCCGCCATGGGCCGGTGGCATGATCATCTGGCTCGCCGCCCGGCCCGGCCTCCCTGTCCGAAGCGGGCGCGCGCCGGCGGCGTGCTGGTGCGCCCGCACGATGCTGCAGTCGACCGAGACCTCGCGGTCGAGTTCGTCGATCGGGTCAGCGACCACCCGCACGCGCGTCACCAGCATCGCGAGGGTCCCGGTGCGCGACCAGCGCCAGAACCGGTTGACGACCGGCTTCCACGGCCCATAGCGTTGCGGCCGGGCTCGCCACGCGACACCGGTCTTGGCCTTGAACAACATTCCGTTGCGCACCCGACGGTCATCGACTCGGGGACGCGTCTTCGCGCCCGGCACGGGAAGCAACGGCGCGATCGCCTGCCACTGCCCGTCGGTCAACTCATGCCTACGCGCCACAACCCAACGTCAAAGCAGGTCACCATCACCCACTTCAAGGGCGCGCCCTAGGCGAACCGGCGGAGCTTGTCCGGATTGGACATCCACTGGATGCCGGTGATCCGGTCCCGGCCGACCTCGAACGAGCAGACCTGCCACGGCTCGCCGAGGCGGACCAGCAGTGCGGGCGCGCCGTTGACTTCGGCGACGCGAAACTCGATGGCGGGGTACTTGGCGAGCAGCCCGGTCACGAACCGGCCGACCCGCTCGGGGCCGGTGACGGGCCGCAGCGCGGCGCGGACCTTGCCGCCGCCGTCGCCCCAGAGCGTGACGTCGTGGGCGAGCAGGCCCTGCAGCGCGGCCCGGTCGCCCGTGCGCGCGGCCGCGAGGAACCGCTCCACCAGTTCGCGGTGCACGCCGGGGTCGGTGGGGAAGCGGTCGCGGCCGGTCGCCAGGTGCGTCGAGCCGCGGCGGTGCAGCTGGCGGGCGTGGGCTTCACCCAGGCCGAGCACCTCGCCGATCTCCTCGTACGGCAGCTCGAACGCCTCGCGGAGGATGAACACGGCGCGCTCGGGCGCCGAGAGGCGGTGCATGAGCCGCAGGGTCGCGAGCGACAGGGTGTCGCGCTGGGCGGCGGTGTCGGCGGGGCCGAGAGGCTGCCCGTCGCCGGTGCGCACGGGTTCGGGCAGCCACGGGCCGACGTAGGTCTCGTGGCGCCGGTGGGCCAGGCGCAGGCGGTCGATCGCGAGCCGCGAGACCACTTTGATGAGGAACTGGCGGGGTACCGCGACGGCCGAACGGTCCACATCGGACCAGCGCAGCCACGCTTCCTGCACCACGTCCTCGGCGTCGGCGAGGCTGCCGAGGATCCGGTAGGCGGCGCCCAGCAGCACCGGGCGGTGCTGCTGGAACTCCGCACTGCCGGTGTCGTCGGGTGCCACGGGGCGAGTGTAGGGGGCGGCCGGCGTCGCACCGGCCGCCCGGAAGGCGGTGGTCACGCGTCGAGCGACGGGGCCTTGCGGGTGCTGATCGCGATGCGGTTGAACGCGTTGATCATGACGGCCGCCATCACCAGGTCGGCCACCTCCTTCTCCGACCAGATCGCCCGTGCCTCCTCCCAGACGTCGCCGGGCACCCCGTCCTCGCCGATGCTCGTCACGGCGTCGGTCAGCGCCAGTGCCGCGCGCTCCTCGCGCGAGAAGAACGGCGACTCGCGCCACGCGGCGAGCGCGAACAGCCGCTGCGCGGATTCGCCGGCCTTCAGCGCGTCCTTGCTGTGCAGGTCGACGCAGAACGCGCAGCCGTTCACCATCGACGCCCGCAGCACCATCAGGTCCAGCACCGGGCGGGCGACGTGGTTCGCCGCGTAGGTGTGCAGCTCGAAGATGTTCGCGTACGCCTGCGGGGCGACCTTCTCCATCAGCATGCGCTGGCTCATTCCGGGCCCGTCCTCTCGTGTCGTTCCAGGGCGGCGAGACGACGGGGCGGGGCTCCTCCGGCGTGACGGATCGGCCTTCGAAGAGACCTGGATCACAGGGCGGTGCGCTGCGCCAGGCTCGTCCAGAACCGCAGCGCGGCCCGGTCCAGCTCCAGCGCCAGTTGCGAGGCGTGATCCTTCACGGGGTGGCGGCAGGCGATCCGGTCCTTGTGCAGCTCGACCTGCTCCGCGGCGAGCTGGGTGATGGCGGCGGGTTCGGCGAGATCGCAAAAGGCCAGCTTCAGCCACGCCACGCTCCGGATCTCACCCGGCTCCGTGCCGGGCCGGCTCAGCCATTCGCTCAGCGCCGCCCGTCCGGCCTCGGTGACCCGGTACGTCTTGCGCCGCCGCCCGGAGGTCTCCTGGACACCCTCCAGCAGGCCCTGCTCCTGCAGCTGCCCGGAGATCGCGTACAGCTGCGCGTGGGGGATGGGCCAGTACTGCCCGATCGAGCGCCGCAACTCGCGCTTCACCGCGTACGGCGTGGTCACGCCGAGCTGCGCGATCATGCCGAGCACGACGTATGCCGTCGCCGTGAGCTCCCGCGTTCCCGATGTCATCGACGTCCTCGCCCGGTCCAGTAGTCACAGTGAGACTACTCCACGACGGCGACCCGGCGAAGCGCGTGATCACGGCGGTTCCGGCACAAGTGGGTGGGCGGCGTGGCCCACGGGTGTCCGGTCCGCCTGCCGCAGCGGGCGTTCAGCCCGGCAGCTGCTGTTCCGCGCTGCACCACCACGTGGTGCGCCCGCCGACCTTGCCGCGGGCCATCGGAGCGTGGTCGCGCGGGCACTGCGCACCGGGTTTGCGAAAGGGGATCACCTTGAGCGTGTGCACCCCGCCGTGCTCGATCGCGGCCGAGACCGCGCCGCGGGTCGCGCGCAGGAGGCGGTCGACGTCGGCGCGGGCGAGGTCGTCGACGGGCAGGGCCGGGTGCACGCGGGCGCGCCACAGGATCTCGTCGGCGAGCAGGTTGCCGATGCCGGCGATCGCGTGCTGGTCGAGCAGCCGGGCCTTGATCGGCGCGGATCCCTTGGTGACGGCCTCGCGGAACTGGGCGGGCGTGACCGTCGCGGCGTCGGGGCCGAGCAGCTCCAGTTGCGGGTCGAGCGTGACGCGGCCCAGCCGGCGCGGGTCGACGAGCAGGAGCGTGCCGCCGTCCTCGAACGTCAGCGCGAACCGCGAGAAGCGGTAGTCGCCCTGTTCGCGGCCGCGCTCCCAGTAGTCGCCGCCGTCGATTTCCGTGCCGTCGGGGTCGGCGATCACGATCTTCCCGGACATGCCGAGGTGCAGGCCCAGCACGGGGCCGTCGTCGGCCGTCTCGCACCACATCGACTTGCCCCGCCGGTGCGCCGCCACGAGCTGGTGGCCGATCAGCGCGTCGCGGATCTCGCCGGGCTTGTGCGGGCGGCAGACGTAGGTGTCGGTGTCGTCCACGTCGGCGATCGTCCGATCGAGCGCCGCGCGCTCGATCACCGAACGGGCGGATTCGACCTCGGGCAGTTCAGGCACACGCGGCTCCGGGACAACGGGGGTGCGGATCAGCCGCCATTATCGGATCACGCCGCGAGGACGGCGAACACCGGGCCGGTGAGCCGGGGGAGGCGTGAGTCCGGATCGGACGGAACGTGGCTACTCCCCCTCCCCTTCAACGTATAGCGCACCCCCGGTCTTGCGGCAAGACCCCGGTGGTCCTGCAGAATCGTCGGTCTCGGCCGGGCACCGCGGGAATTCTCCGCTGCCGGCGAACATCGGAGTACGGGGGAGAAACTGTGGGTGGAACCGAGCTGGTGCTGGGTTTCCCGGAGATCGACGAGAGCCGCGCCGGCCTCGTCGGGGGCAAGGCCGCGCACCTGGGGGAGCTCTCCCGGATCGACGGGGTGCGGGTGCCGCCCGGGTACTGCGTGACGACGCACGCCTTCCGCCGGGTGCTCGGGGACTTGCCGGCGCTCGAGAGCGGGCTGGATCGCCTGGCCCGGCTGGCTCCCGGCGACCGGGACACGATCGCCACGCTGAGCGCGCGGATCCGCGAGGTCATTTCCGGCGTGGTCATTCCGGATGACCTGGCGGCCGCGCTGCTGAGCCGGCTGGACGAGGACGCGGCGTACGCCGTGCGGTCCAGCGCGACGGCCGAAGATCTGCCGACGGCCTCGTTCGCGGGCCAGCAGGACACGTACCTGAACGTCGTCGGGCCCGCGGCGATCCTCGAGCACCTCCGGCTCTGCTGGGCGTCGCTGTTCACCGACCGGGCCGTGGTGTACCGCCTGCGCAACGGGTTCGACCACCGCAAGGTGCACATGGCCGTGGTGGTGCAGCGGATGGTGCTGTCGGAGGCGTCGGGGATCCTGTTCACGGCCGATCCCATCACGTCGAACCGGAAGGTCACGAGCATCGACGCCGGTTTCGGCCTCGGCGAGGCGCTCGTTTCTGGGCTGGTGAACGCCGACAGCTACCGGGTGCGCGACGGCGAAATCGTCGAAAAGACGGTGCCGGCCAAGCGGCTCGCCATCCACGCGGTGCCGGGCGGGGGCACGCGGCAGGACGCGATCGCGCCGGAACTGCAGGAGCGGCCGGCGCTGACCGACGAGCAGGTGCTGGAACTGGAGCGGCTGGGCCGCCGGATCGAGACGCACTTCGGGCGCCCGCAGGACATCGAGTGGTGCCTGGCCGGCGGCGAGTTCCAGATCGTGCAGAGCCGGCCGATCACCACGCTGTTCCCGATCCCGCCGGCCGCCGACGAGGGCAACCACGTCTACCTCTCGGTCGGGCACCAGCAGATGATGACCGACGCGATGCGCCCGCTCGGCCTGTCCGTCTGGCAGCTGACCACGCCGCGGCCCATGGCCGAGGCGGGCAGCCGGCTGTTCGTCGACATCACCGCGGGGCTGGCGACGAAGGCCGGGCGCGCCGGGTTCCTGGAGATGATGGGGGCGTCCGATCCGCTGATGCGCGACGCGTTGCAGACGGTGCTGGACCGCGGTTTCCTGCCGGAGCCGGCCGACGGCGGGGCCGCTCCGTTGCCGTTCGGCGTCGCCGCGGAGCCGATCGAGACCGACCCGGCGATCGTCCATGAGCTGATCGCGGAGAGCAAGGCGTCGCTGGCCGCGCTCGAATCCGACATCCGGGACAAGCGCGGCGCGGAGCTGTTCGACTTCATCCTGGCGGATCTGCAGGAACTGCGGCGGCTGTTGTTCAACGCCCGCAGCCACCAGGCGATCATGGCCGGGATGGACGCGACGACGTGGCTGAACAAGCAGCTGCGGGAATGGCTGGGCGAGGACAACGCCGCCGACCCGCTATCGCAGTCCGCGCCCGACAACGTCTCGTCGGAAATGGGCCTCGCCCTGCTGGACGTCGCCGACGTGATCCGCCCGCACGCGGACGTGGTCGCGTTCCTCCGAACCGTTCAGGACTCCGATTTTCTGGCCGAACTGCCGGCCCTGCCCGGCGGGCGCGAAGCACGGGACGCGATCCGGGCGTACCTCGACACGTACGGCATGCGGTGCGTCGGCGAAATCGACATCACGCGGCCGCGGTGGAGCGAGCGTCCCGGCACGCTGCTGCCGGTGCTGCTCGGGAACATCGACAACTTCGCACCCGGCGAGGCCCGCCGCCGGTTCGACGAAGGAGCGCAGGAGGCGGCCAAGAAAGAGCAGGAACTGCTGGAGCGCTTGCAAGTTCTGCCCGACGGCGCGCGGAAAGCGGAAGAGACCCGAGCGCAGATCGACCGCTTGCGGACTTTCATCGGCTACCGCGAATACCCCAAGTACGGCATGATCAGCCGCTATTTCCAGTACAAGAAGGCGCTGCTGGCCGAAGCCGAACGGCTGGTGGCGGCCGGCGTGCTCGAGGAGCCGGAGGACATCTACTCGCTGCGGTTCCAGGAACTGCACGAGGTGGCCCGCACCGGAACGGCCGACGCCGACCTCATCCGCCGGCGCAAGGAGGAGTTCGCCGCGGACCAGGCCCTCACCCCGCAGCGCGTGCTCACCTCCGACGGCGAGACCGTGTCGGGCAGCTACCGGCGTGAGGACGCGCCCGAGGGTGCTCTGCTCGGGCTGCCGGTGTCCACGGGGACCGTCGAAGGCCGCGCCCGCGTCGTGCTGGACCTCGCAGGCGCCGACCTGGCGGCGGGCGACATCCTCGTCACCGCCTACACCGACCCCAGCTGGTCACCCGTGTTCGTCACGATCGCCGGCCTGGTCACGGAAGTGGGCGGCCTGATGACCCACGGCGCGGTCGTCGCCCGCGAATACGGCCTGCCGGCCGTCGTCGGGGTCAACCAGGCCACCCGCCTGATCCGCGACGGGCAACGGATCCGGGTGGACGGCACCACCGGCTACGTGGAACTCCTCGAGTGACGCGGCGGCGCGCCTCGCTGCCCGTTCGGCGGACGGCCCGCTGCTGGGCGAGATGAGCGTGGGCCGCCGCCCCGAGCGTCAGGGCGCGACGCGGTCCCCGTGCCGGTGTGCGACGCGCCACTCGCCGTCCTCGCGGCGGTACACCTGCGTCGCGCGCAGGGTGTAGCTGCGCGGCTCGCCGTCGACGGACGCCGTGGTGTGCTCGAAGCCGGCGGTGTAGGCCAGGTCGCCCACGACGTCGAACGCCAGGAGCTCGAACGTGTAGGACGTGCAGTGCGAGAAGCTCTTCGCGAGGTGGGTGAAGAGCTCGTCGAGCTCCGCCTGGCCGCGCGCGTTGCGCCACGCGCCCAGGACGCTGACGGGTTCGGCGCGGGACCACAGGGCCCGCCGCGGGGCCGCGTCGCCGTTGTGCAGCGCGAACTCCGCGTCGTACAGCGTGGTCTTGACCCACGCCAGGAAGTCGTCGCGGTCGGTCATCGCCTCATGATGCGCCCGTCCCCTTGGGGACGGCAGCTGCCCGTGTTTCACGCACGGCCTTCGTGTAGCTGACGACGGGGAAGGGCGTGAAGCCGAGCGCTTCGTAGAGTGCGCGGGCGGGTGCGTGGAAGTCGTCGCCTCCGGTGCCGATGGACACGACGTCGACGTCCAGGTGGCCGATGGCGTGCTCCACCAGCGCCCGCCCGAGACCCTTGCCCCGGTGCTCCGCCGCGACGGCGAGGATCTCGATCTCGCCGTGGTTCCCCTCGGCGTGCCACCCGGTGTAGCCCGCGATCTCCCCGCCGCTGCGCGCCACGGCGGCGAACCTGCCTTCATCCGGCGCGTGCAGCCCGGCGAGCAGCCGCCGGTAGTCCTCGCGCCAGCCCCCGTGCCGGTTGGCGAACACGGCGTCGCCCACCACGCGCCGGTACGACTTTTCGTAGAACGGCCCGAAAACGGCGATCGTGAGCTCGAGCAGCGCCGGCAGATCAGCGTGCTCGAGGGGACGGATGTCCATGGTGGTGCCCTTTCGCTGAGAGTACGGCTCGGACACCGTCACCCCGGCGGGCAACGGCGGATGCGTCGTCCTCTCAGCGCCGGATCCGCCCGGCGGCGCAGCATGCCACGCCCTCGACGGTAGCAAGTCCGGCGCCGCACGACGTGGTGGTTTCGGCGGGGTGGGTCAGTCTTCGTCGTCGGGCGTGGGTTCGCCGAGGCGTTCGAGTTCGAGCCACCCGGTGGTCGGGGCGCTCGCCTCGCTCGAAGCGGTCAGCCGGTAGCTCCCCGCGCGTTCGGGGACGACGTAAGGCCCGTGGACGCCGCGGGTGATCTCGCTGATGACCACCTCGCCGGTGGGCGGTTCGACCGAGACGCTGCCGAGCGTGAGACGAGGTTCTGGCGCGGCAGCGAATCGCAGCGACACCACGTCCAGCTTGCTGTCGGTACCGAGGTACGTGACGAAGCCGTTCGACACCACTGCGGCGCGCGGCTCGCCGGCCCCGGGTTCGTCGAAGACGTCGACCTGGCTGTCGCGGAAGCCGACCATCCCGCGGTCCGGGTGAACGTCGAGCGAGGACGGCAGCGGGGTCACGTGGGGATTCTGCCGCACTCGGTCGCGCCTGCCGCCACGCCGGCGAGCGCGAACGCGGCCGAAGCCGGCGTCAACACGACCAGGTCGCCCAACAGCACCGGGCTCGGCCCGCCCCGATCGGCCAGCGCGCCGAACGCCGTCACGAAGCCCGCGGCGCGCGGCGGCAAGAACCGGTCCGGTGCGACGGCGACGTCGTGGTCGGTCACGCCAGGCTGAAGTAGGCCAGGCAGCCCGCGCCGGCGATTGCGCAGTAGATCGCGAACGGCGTCAGGGTCCGGGTTTCGAAGTAGCGCACCAGGAACCGCACCGAGAAGTACGCGCCGATGCCCGCGACGAGGCTGCCCACGATCGTCGGGCCGACCGCGCCGTGCATCTCCGGCCGGGCGAGTTCCGGGATCTTGAGCACGCCGGCCGCCGCGATGACCGGGGTTGCCAGCAGGAACGCGAACCGCGCGGCGTCCTCGTGCCGCAGGCCGCGCAGGAGGCCGCCGGCGATCGTGATGCCGGAGCGGCTGATGCCCGGCAGCAGCGCGAAGATCTGGCAGGTCCCGACGGCGATCGCTTCCCACCACCCGAGTTTCGCGAGCCGGGCGTCGCTGGCCTCGTCGGCCGGCACCGGCGCCAGGGGAGCGGTGACCTCGCTCGCCGGGATCCGCCCGGTCACCGCCGGCAGCACCACCGTGGGCTCGTCGCCGGTCACGGCCGGGCGGGGCTCGGGTGCCGGCTTCCCGCGGCGCTGCAGGCGTTCGACGGTGAACAGCACCACGCCGTTGAGCGCGAGGAACGCGGCCGCGGGGATGGGGCGGCTCAGGTACTCGCGCATCACCTTGTCCAGCGCCAGTCCGGCGATCCCGACGGGGATCGTCGCGACCACGAGCAGCCACGCCAGCCGCTCGTCCGGCGTCACGATCCGGCGGTGGCGGATCGAGCCGAAGAGCGCGCCGATGATGCGCACCCAGTCGCGCCAGAAGAAGATGACCAGCGCCGCGGCGGTCGCGACGTGCATGGCCACCAGGGCGTCCAGGTACGGCGACCCGTTCGCCGACGCGTCGAGGTCGCGCGCCCAGCTGCCGCCGACCAACGCGGGTACGAGCACGCTGTGGCCGAGGCTGGACACGGGGAACAGCTCGCTGACCCCTTGCAGCAAGCCGACCACGATGGTCTCCGGGTAGGTCAAGGCAGCCATCGGCCCACGTCGTTCCTTCGCTCGGCACTCCACTGAACTTCTACATGCGCGTAGAATCTGCCGTGACTGTAGTACGAGCATGAGCGGACCGGTAGAGCACCTCCCCCGCGGAAGGGGGCTGGCGCGTCCCGCCGGCGGCGGCACACCGCGGCACCGCCGGCGGGACGGCGAATGGGGCGCGGCCGGACGGGGGTCCCGGCCGCGCCGGTGGGTGGCGACGCCGGAACGGGGGACGGCCGCCACCCGGCCGGACGCGGTGTTCCCACGGGGAAACACCGGGGTCCAGCGTCGCGCGGAGGCTGCCGCGCAACCAGTACCTCGCCGTGCCAGCGCCTGGCGGGGACAGGCTCGTTACGGCGTGGTGCCGAGGACCGCCGTCGCGTGCGCCGCCAGCGTGAGCCCCATGCCGTGCACGAGCGACACGCTCGCGCCCGGCTTCTGGCGCGCGCCGGCCTCACCGCGCAGCTGGCGGACCGCCTCGGTGATGAGGAACAGCCCGAGCATGCCCGGGTGCGTGTACGACAGGCCACCGCCGTTGGTGTTGAGCGCCAGTGACCCGCCGGGCGCGGTGTGGCCGTCCGCGACGAACGGGCCGCCCTCGCCCTTGGCGCAGAACCCGAGGTCCTCCAGCAGGATCAGCAGGCTGATGGTGAACGCGTCGTACACGTGCGCCGTGTCGAGATCGGCGTGCGTCACCCCGGCCATGGCCATCGCCCGCTGCGCGCTGTGCCGCGCCTCCGTGGTGGTGAGGTCCGGCATCTGCGAGATGTTGCGGTGGTTGGTGGCTTCGCCCGTGCCGAGCAGGTAGACGGGCGGCTTCGCCAGGTCCCGGGCCCGCTCGGCCGAGGTGAGCACCACCGCGGCGCCGCCGTCGGTGACGAGGCAGCAGTCCAATTTGTGCAGTGGGTCGGCGATCGGCGTGGAGGTCAGCACGTCCTCCACCGTGAGCGGCTTCGGGTACGGTGCGTCCGGGTTCAGCAGCGCCCACTCGCGCGCCGCGACGGCGACCTGCGCCAGCTGCTCGCTCGTGGTCCCGTACTGCGCCCGGTGCCGGTTCGCGATCAGCCCGAAGCTGCCCACCGGGTGCAGCAGGCCGTACGGTTGCTCGTAGGCGAGCCATTCGGCGTTGCTCACGAGCTTTCCGCGGTCGCTGCGCTGCGTGCTGCCGTAGCAGACGAGCGCGACGTCGCACAGCCCCGCTTCGATCGCCGCGGCGGCGTGTCCGAGGTGGGCGATGAACGAGCAGCCGCCGAGCGCCGTCGAGTCGGTGAACCTCGGGTTGATGCCGAGGTACTCGCTCATGGTGAGCGTCGGCATCGAGTAGTACGACGACGTGGTGAACAAACCGTCCACATCGGACAACGCAAGTCCGGCGTCGTCGAGCGCCCGTTTCGACGCCACGGCCGCGAGCCCGGCGGGGGAGCGGCCGTTCGTCTGGAACGGGTCGACCTCGGCCATCCCGGCGATGGCGGTCTTGCCGCGGATCGTCACTGCGTTCCCTCCTCTCGGGTGCGGGCCCGGAAGTGCGGCAGCATCGGGTCTTCGCCGAACACGACTTCGACGGGTGTGCCGACCTCGAGGGTGGCCTCACCGGTGACGTCGGCCAGCAGCCGGAACCCCTCGTCGAGGTCCACGAGCGCCAGGGTCATCGGCGTCCGGTCCGCGAAGTACGGGTGGCTCGCCCGGCGCTGCACGGTGTAGCTGTAGACCGTGCCGTGGCCCGCGGAATCCCGCAGCCGCAAGCTTTCCCCGCCGCAGTGGGGGCACACGGCGCGCAGGTAGAACACGGCCGACCCGCACGTGTCGCAGGTCTGGTAGGTCAGCCGCCGCTCGGCCGCGGCGTCGAAGTAGACGCGTTCTTCGCCGCGGGGCGTGGGTGTCGGGGGTGTGGTCATGGCTACTTGATCGCCATCGGGTTGACCGGCGAGCCGACCGCGCGGCTGAACGGCAGCGGCGGCGCGCAGAAGAAGAACTCGTACCGCCCGTCGGCGGCGCAGTCGCCGGCCAGCGTCTCCAGGTCGAAGATCTCACCGACGTAGAGGCCCATCCCCACGAGGAAAACGCAGTGCAGCGGCTGGAAGACGTCGGGCGTCTCGTTGGGCAGCACCTCCATGCCCCACGTGTCGGTGGCCAGGCCGGCGATCTCGTTGCGGGCGACCCACGGCACGCTGTCGAGGCCCATCCCGGGCGCGCTGCCCCCGGCGTAGTCGCCCCACGCGCCACGCCTTGCCTGCAGTTGTCCTGTGCGGATCAGTACGAAATCGCCCGGGCGCACCTCCACGTCCTGGCTCGCCGCGCAGCCGTCCAGGTCCGCCGACGAGATGGCGTAACCGTCCGCGAGCGCGTCGACGCCCTTGAACCGCGGCAGGTCCAGCAGCACCCCGCGGCCGGCGATGCGGTCGGCGGCCTGCGCGATGTCGTTGCGGGTGGCGCCTTTGCTGGTGACGGCGGTCGGCTGGTAGCCGTTGTACATGGTGCCGTCGAACAGGATGTGCGCCAGCGCGTCCCACTGCGTGCCCGACTGCAGCGGCATGATGATCAGGTCGTCGGTGCCACGGCAGTGGCGGTCCTTGCCGCCGTAGAAGTCGTCGACGATCGTGCCGGTCGCGATGTCGCCGCCGTCGCGGAACATCAGGTGCACCGGGTTGAAGCGGCCGAAACCGCCGCGCTGCGGGCCGTCGGCGTCGAAGGGCAGCGCGAGCGAGAACCGTTTGCCCGTCCGGATCGTGGCCGCGGCTTCGACGAGGTGCGCGGGCGTGACGTGGTTGAGCGTGCCCACCTGGTCGTCGGCGCCCCAGCGCCCCCAGTTGTTGTGCTCGGCGATGAGCGCGCGCACGGTTTCGACGTCCGGGGTGGTCCCGGCGCCGGCGGCCCGGTTCGTGGTTTCGGTGCTCATGCTTCCTCCGAGCTTCGGGACGAACCGCGGCCCGCGGTCACGGGGGCGGACAGCCGGGTGGCCGCCTCGCCGATGTCGAGGCGCTCGCCGCGGGCGTAGTCGCCGCTGCGGAGCCGGTGCTTTTCGATCTTGGCCGTCGAGGTCATCGGGATCTCGGTGACGAACTCGACGTAGCGCGGAACCTTGAAGCGCGCCAAGCGTTCCGTGCACCAGGTGACGAGTTCGTCGACGGTCGGCGCGTGTCCCGGCTGGGGGACGACGATCGCGCAGATGTCCTCGTCGAGCAGGTCCGACGGCACGCCGATCACCGCGGAGGCCCGCACGCCGGGGTGCGCGTTGAGGGTCTGTTCGACCTCCAGCGACGACACGTTCTCCCCGCGCCGGCGGATGATGTCCTTGACCCGGTCGACGAAGTAGAACCAGCCGTCCTCGTCGCGCCAGGCGCTGTCGCCGGTGTGCAGCCAGCCGTCGCGCAGGGCTTCGGCCGTGCGCTCTTCGTCGCGGAAGTAGCCGAGCATCATGGCGGCGTTCTTGAGCACGAGCTCGCCGACCTCTCCCGGGCCGACTTCGTTGCCGAGTTTGTCGACGATGCGCGCTTCGGTGCGCGGCACCGACGGGTCGGGGTGGTGGCGGGGGACGCCCATCGTGCCGGGCCGGCGCGGTTCGCCGCCGGGTTCGAGCAGGCCGTAGGTGGTCTCGCTCATGCCGAACCCGGAGATCGCCGCGAGGCCGAAGCGCTGCTCGACCTGCTCCCGGACTTCGAACGGCAGCGCCGGCACCCCGTACGCGGTGCGCACGTGGTGGTCCTTGTCCTCGGGCGACGGGTGGCTCTTGCTGAGGATCACCGCCATCGCGCCGATGTAGTTGAACACGTTCACGCGGTGCTTGCGCACCTCCGGCCAGAACCGGCTCGCGCTGAACCGCGGCGCGAGCACGAGCGCGCCCTCCGCGCCGATGGCGCCCATGGTCGAGTACGCCTGCGAGTTGATGTGGAACAGCGGGAGGCAGGCGTACACGCGATCGCCCTTCGCCATGTTCATCCAGTGCGGGTAGGCCTGCCCGGTCAGCACGTAGTTGCGGTGCGTCTGCATCACGCCCTTGGGGCGCCCGGTGGTGCCCGAGGTGTAGATGAGCGAGATGACGTCGTCGCCGCGCAGGTCCACCGCAGGCACCGCCGCCGGGCCGACCCGGTTCATCGCCTCGAGGAAGTCCGTGAACCCGCCGCCGGCGTCGCCGAGGCCGCACAGCGTCCGCAGGGTCGGCGCCGTGCGCCGGATTTCGGTGAAGAAGCCGGCGTGCTCGGGGTCCACGAGCGCCGCGACCGCCTCGGAGTGTTCGACCAGGTACCGGGCTTCGGCCAGTTTGAACCCGGTGTTCACCGCCACCAGGATCGCGCCGAGCTTCGCCAGGCCGAGCCAGGCGTGCAGGAAGCCGGGCGAATTGCCGGCCATGAACGCGACCCGGTCGCCCTTGCGCACGCCCAGGTCCCACCACACGGCCGCGGCCGCGTCGACCTTCGCCGCGAACTGCGCGTAGGTCTGTTCCTCGTCCTGCCAGATGAGGAAGGTCCGGTCGGGGTTGCGGGCTGCCGCAGCGTCGAGGAAGTCGCGGACGTTCAGCTTGTCCAGATCCACCACGTCTCCAATGTCTCGTCCACCAAGACTGTGTCTCGAAAATTGCATGCCGTGCTCGCGCTGTCAAGGCTCTGAGTGAGACACTGTCGCGAACGAACTTCGGAATTGGACGAGAAGGGGAAGGACCCGTGGTGGTTCACGAGAGCGCCGCCGTGCGAGACGGCGGCAAGGCGGGCGCCGGGCGCCCGGGCGTGCTGGACCGGGCGGTGGTGCTGGTCGAGCTGGTCGCGGCGCACGAAGCGGGGATCGGCGTGCGGGAGGCGGCGCGCCAGACGGGCATCGACCGCAGTGCGGTCAGCCGGATCCTGGCCCAGCTGGAAGAGCTCGGCTGGGTCGAGCAGACGGGGGAGCGCGGCGTGTACTCGGCGGGCTCCCGGCTGTTCTCGCTGGTCGCGGTGCTGCGCGATCGCGACAGCCTGTGGAACGCGGCGAGGCCGATCCTGCAGGACATCGTCGACCGCTACAACGAGACCTGTTACCTGGCCGTGCGCCAGCACCACCGGCTGGTGTTCCGCGAGAAGATCGACTGCGACCAGCCGATCCGCTACGTGCTGGAACTGGGCAAGCCGGTCCGGCTCACCACGGGTGCGGCCGGCACCGCGATCCTCTGCGGCATGCCGGCCGGCGAGGTCGAACTCGTCTTCGCCGAAGGGCTGGACCGGCACACGCCCAACAGCATCGTCGACGTCGGCGAGTACCGGGAAACGCTCGAGCGCGACCGGAAGCTGGGCTATTCGGTCAGCCGTGGGCGCTGGGTGCGCAACGGCGCCGGCGTCGCCACACCGTTCTTCGACGCGAGCGGGACGTGCGCGGGGTCGATCACGCTGAGCATGCCGGGCGACCGGCTCGAGCTCCTGCCGGTGGACAAGGTGGGGCAGGCGATCCTCGACGCGGGCCGGCAGCTGTCCCGGCGTCTCGGTTACCTCGGCACGTGGGGCGAATGAGTCAAGAAATCATGAGACAGTGTCTTGACTTGATCTGGTGCGGGCCACAGACTACGAGCACGCTCGGGAGTTAGCCCGCACGATCGCGAGGGATTCGCCGTGACGGGGCGGCCGGGCACCTTTCCCTTCCCCTGCTCGCCAGGAGGTGCGCTCATGACCGCGTCAACGCCGACGTCGTCACATCAGGGAGACCAGCGTGCGATGCGCCGGATCGCGATCGCCGGCGTCGCGGCGACGACGGCCGAGTGGCTGGACTTCTACGTCTACACCACTGCGGCGGCCCTCGTGCTCGGCCCGCTGTTCTTCCCCGACCAGAACGCCGCCGTCGGCACCATCGCCGCGTTCGGCACGCTCGCCGTGGGGTTCCTGGCGCGCCCGGTGGGCGGCATCGTCGCCGGCCACCTGGGCGACCGCTGGGGCCGGCGCCCGACCCTCGTGCTCGCCATGGTGGTCATGGGCACCGCGACGACGCTGATCGGCGTGCTGCCCACGCACGCCGCCGTCGGCTTCATCGCGCCGGTGCTGCTCGTGCTGCTGCGGCTCGTCCAAGGCCTGGGCGTCGGCGCGCAGTGGGCCGGCGGCGCGCTGCTGCTGACCGAGCACGCACCCGTGCGGCTGCGCGGGTTCTACGGCAGCCTCGGCCAGCTGGGCGCGTGCCTCGGCGCCGCGCTCGCCAACGGCATCTTCCTCGTGCTCACCGTGCTGCTGTCCGACGCGAGTTTCCGCTCGTGGGGCTGGCGGATCCCGTTCCTCGCCGGGTTCGCCGTGGTGCTGTTCGGCATGTACGTGCAGCGGCGCATCGAGGAGACGCCGGTGTTCCTCCACTTGCGCGAAGCGAAGGCGGCCCACACGGCGCCGGTGAAACGGCCGCTCGTCGAGGTCCTCAAGACGCACCGCAAGTCCGTGGTCCAGGCCGCCGGCGCGTTCCTGGTCGGCAACGCGGCGTTCTACGTCCTGAGCACCGGCATGGTCGACTACGGCAGCCGCGTGCTCGAACTGCCCCGCAGCACCGTGCTGGCGCTGGTCATGGGCGCCGGACTGGTGCAGGTCGTCGCGCTCCCGTTCTTCGGCTGGCTCAGCGATCGCACGGGCCGCAAGAAGCTGTTCCTCGCCGGCACCGCCGGCATGGCCGTGTGGGCGTGGCCGCTGTTCCTGCTCGCCGACACCGGAAACCGCTGGCTGCTCGGCCTCGGCCTGGTCGTCGCGTACGTGATCCACGCGTCGATGTACGGCCCGCTCGCCGCGATGTTCGTCGAGATGTTCCCGGCGGAGGTGCGCTTCTCCGGCGCCAGCCTCGGGTACCAGATCGCGTCGGTGGTCGCCGGCGGGTTCGCCCCGACGATCATGGCGACGCTGGTCGCCCTCACCGGCCGCAGCTGGTCGGTGTCGCTCTACCTGTGTGTGCTCGCGGTGATCACGTTCGCTGCGGTCTGCACGATCACCGAAGTCTTCCGGCGCGACCTCTACGCCACCGGGACCGCCGCCGCGGCCGGCGCGACCCGGGCGGCCGAGGCGTCCGGCGTTCCCCGCGGCTGAGCCGCGATCCCCTCCCCGTTCCGCACAACCAGAAGGAGGCCCCATGGGGCAGCAAGAATCCACCGTCACGAGCACGGAAGACGGCCGCGGCCGGCTCATCGGCCCGTTCAGCAAGGTCGCCGACAGCGCGGCGGACCTGGTGTTCGTCGGCGCCGTCACCCCGCACCTGCCCTCCGGTGAGATCGTGCGCTCGTTCGCGCAGGTCGAGGCCGACGGTGCGGCTGTGCGCCGCGACCAGATGCTGATCGACGTCCCGGAAGAGCCCGCCGCAGCGCAGGCGTACCGCGTCTTCGACGAACTCGGTGAGGTGCTCGCCAGCTACGGCCTCGACCTGGGTGCCCTCGCGCGGTTGCGCCTGTTCGTCGCCGACCGCGAGAACATCGCCGTGGTCAAGCGGGTGGTCGCCGAACGCCTCGGCGCTCACCGGCCCGCGCTCAGCGTCGTGCTGGTGTCGTCGAAGGGCCTCGACGACCGGATCGAGGTCTACCTCGACGCCGTCGCCTACACCGGTGCGGGCGGCGTTGAGGTCGTCGAGGGCGAAGGCGGCAGCACGGTCGTGCGCGCGGGCGACTACGTGTTCGTCCCGAGCACCACGGGGGTCGAACCTCCGGCCGCCCCGTCGCGGCTCGGCGCGCTGCCGGACGACCTGGCGGCGCTGGAATTCAGCACGCCCAAGGGCGCCGAGGCGCTGCGGCAGTCGTGGACGCTGTTCCAGAAGGTGGACGCCGCGCTCGAAGCCGCGGGCGGTGGCGTCGAAGACGTGCTGAAGGTCAACGGCTGGCTGCCCGAATCGATGCGCTACTACGGCCCCGTCGTCCTCGCGCGCCAGGCCTTGTCCGACCACAACGAGAAGCGGCTCGTCGCGAGCACCGGCCTGAGCATCGGCGGCCTGCCCGACCCGGCGGCGCGCATCGCGTTCGAGGCCGTCGCGTACCTGCCGCGCTCCGGTGGTGACGCGAAGGAGATCCGGTTGCCGCAGGCCGACATCGCGCGCTACTACGTCGGCGCCGTCCGCGGCGGTGGCCTGGTGTTCACGTGTGGCGAGGTGCCGATCGACGGCCCGAACCGCCGGCTGGTCGACCGCAACGCCGAGCTGACCGGGCAGAGCCGCCGCCTGGCGTTCGGTCATCTCGAGGCGGACACCGGCATCCGCGCGAAGGCCTGGTACGTCTACCAGTTGCACACCGAGTACCTCGAAGCTTACGGTCTCGGCCTCGGTGACGTGGTCCACCAGACCGTGTACCTGAAGGACGCGACCGAGCGGGCGGTCGTCGAGCGCGTCGGCACGATGGTGTTCGGCCCGACGTTGCCGCCCACCACGTTCGTGCCGATCGTGGACACCTCGCCCTTCGGGGAGGCGTCCATCGAGATCGAAGTCGTCGCACGGCACCGCTGACGGAGGTGGACGGAACGTGACCAGTGAGGTGGAGGCACCGGTGGAGCGACGGACGCGGGGGTACGACCCCGCGGAGCTGACCCCGCTGCAGAACTACAAGCTGCTGTGCGGCGCCGTCGTGCCCCGGCCGCTGGCGTGGGTGTCCTGCCTGTCGCCGGACGGCGTGCCCAACATCGCCCCGTTCAGCTTCTTCACCATCGTGTCGTCGGACCCGCCGATGCTGGGGTTCTCGGTGTCGAAGTCGCTGGTTGCGGGCAAGGGCGACAAGGACACGCTGACGTTCGTGCGCGCCCACCGCGAGTTCGTCGTCAACATCCCGTGCGCGCAGGTGCTGGACGAACTCGTGATCACGTCGATCGAGTACGCGCCGGACGTCGACGAGTTCGCGGCCGCCGGCCTCACCCCGCTGGCGAGCGAGCGCGTCGCGGTGCCGCGCATCGCCGAGGCCCCGGTGAACTTCGAGTGCGTACTGCACTCGGCGATCGACCTCGGGGCGAGCACGTGGGTGATGGGCACGGTCGTCTACGCGCACTTCCGCGAAGGCCTCGTCGCCGGCGACTGCAAGCCGGATCCGCTGAAGCTGCGGCCGCTGGGCCGCATGCCGGGGCCGACGTTCACCACGGAGATGAACGTCGTCCCGCGGGCGGCCAGCCTCGCGGACCCGGAGCTGGGCCTGGCCTCGCGCGTGGTGTGGCAGAGGTGACGCGGCACGAGCCGGCGCCGGCCCCGGTCGACCCGGGACCGGCGCCGGTCGTGGCCAAGCTGGCCGGCGCGGGGCTGGCGGTCGAGGCCGACGCCCGCCGCGTGTCGGAGTATGCCTACGACGCGTCGAACTACCGCGTCGCGCCGCTCGCGGTGGTGTTCCCGCGCGACGCCGGCGAGGTGGCTTCCGCGGTGCGCGGGTGCCGGGAGACGGGCACGCCGCTGACGAGCCGCGGCGGCGGGACGTCGATGGCGGGCAACGCCGTCGGCCCCGGCGTGGTGCTGGACTTTTCGCGGTACCTCACGCGGGTGCACTCGATCGACGAGGACGCGCGTGTGGCCGATGTAGACGCCGGGGTGGTGTTGTCGCAGCTGTCGCAGGCAGTCGAGCGGGAAACGGCGGGACGGCTGACGTTCGCGCCCGACCCGTCGTCGAAGACCCGGGCCACCGTGGGCGGGGCGATCGGCAACGACGCGTGCGGCAACCACTCGGTGCGCTACGGGCGGACCTCGGACCACGTCGTGGAGCTGGACGTAGTCACCGGCGACGGCGCCCGGCTGACCGCCCACCGCGGCGGGCTGCGCGCGGCGGATCCCGAAGACGGGTACTCCGTCAGCCGGGCAGCCGAGCTCGAGGCCCAGCTGGCGGCCTTGGTGCAGGCGAACTTGGCTCCGTTGCGCACCGAGCTGGGCCGCATCCCGCGCCAGGTTTCGGGCTACCACCTCGCCACTCTGTTGCCGGAGCACGGGTTCGACGTGGCCCGGGCGCTGGTCGGGTCCGAGGGGACGTGCGCGGTCGTGGTGCGGGCGCGGGTGAAACTCGTGCCGAAGCCGCCGGCGGCGTTGCTGGTGTGCCTGGGTTACGCGGATGTCGTCGAGGCCGCGCGGGACGTGCCGGCGATCCTCGAGTTCTCGCCCGCGGCGGTCGAGGGGATGGATCAGTCCATCGTGGACACGATGCGGCTGCGCCGGGGCCCCGACGCGGTCGGCGGGTTGCCGGAGGGGAAAGCGTTCCTCTACGTCGACCTCGACGGCGACGATCCCGCCGAGGTCGCGGAGACGGCGAAGCGGCTCGTGGCGCGGCTGGGGGAGAACGGCCGGCTCGTGGCCGGGCGGGCGGTGCCGGACCCGGCCGAACGCGCGGCGTTGTGGCGGGTGCGCGAGGACGGCGCCGGACTCTCGTACCGGCCCGCGAGCGGGGGCGAATCGTGGCCGGGGTGGGAGGATTCCGCGGTCGCGCCCGGCGATCTCGCCGGTTACCTGGCGGACTTCCGCGAACTGCTGCGCGAGCACGACCTGACCGGCATCATGTACGGCCACTTCGGGGCCGGCTGCATGCACATCCGCATCACCTACGACCTGCGCAGCGAAGCGGGCCGGGCGACGTTCCGGGCGTTCACCGAAGCCGCGGCCCGGCTCGTGGTGCGGCACGGCGGATCGCTCTCCGGTGAACACGGCGACGGCCGCGCCCGGTCCGAGCTGCTCGGCACGATGTACTCACCCGCGATGCTCGCCGCGTTCGCTCAGTTCCGGCGGATCTGGGACGACACCGGCCTGCTCAACCCCGGCTCGATCACCGATCCGGCGCCGTTCGACGAGAACCTCGCCCTGGCCGGCGTCCCGAGCCGCGACTGGCGCACGCACTTCACCCTGAGCCCCGCGCAAGGGACGGCCGGCTGGGCGCACGCGGTGCAGGGCTGCATCGGGGTCGGCCGGTGCCGTTCCGACTCCGGCGGGGTGATGTGCCCCAGCTTCCGCGCGACGCGGGACGAGAAGGATTCGACGCGGGGGCGGGCGCGGGTGCTGCAGGACATGGTGCGCGGCGCGCCGACGGTCGAGCAGGGGTGGGCGTCGGCCGAGGTCCGGGACGCGCTGGACCTGTGCCTGGCGTGCAAAGCGTGCTCGCACGACTGTCCGGCGGGCGTGGATCTGGCCACCTACAAGGCGGAGTTCTTCGCCCACTACTACCGGCGGCGCCGGCGGCCGCGGTCGCACTACTCGCTCGGCTGGCTGCCGGTGTGGCTCGAACTGACCGCCTGGCTCAGCGGTCCGGTGAACGTCGTGCTCGCGTCGGCGCTCGGGAAGGTGTTCGCCCGGCTCGGCGGGCTGACGACGCACCGGCGGCTGCCGAGGTTCGCGTCACGGCGGGAACTGCGCCGGGAACTCGGCCCACCACGGGGACCGGCGGACGTCGTGCTGTTCGTGGACTCCTTCACGAAGGGGTTCCGGCCCGAGGTGGCGGGCGCGGCGATCCGGGTGGCCGCCGACGCCGGGCGCACCGCGTCCTGCTCGACCGGCGCGTGCTGCGGGCTGACCTGGATCTCGACCGGGCAGCTCGGGATCGCGAAGAAGACCATGGCCCGGGCGGTCCGCAAGCTGGACGACGGGACGGAGACGCCGATCGTCGTCCTCGAACCCAGCTGTGCGGCGGCGCTGAAGAAAGACCTGCCGGAACTGCTGGGTTCCGCCGCCGCCGAACGGGTTTCGGACCGCGTGCGCAGCTTCGCCGAAGCCGTGACGGAATGGGTTGCCGCGGGGTGGACACCGCCGCCGGTGCCGGCCGAGGTCACGGTGCAGACCCACTGCCACGAGTACTCGACGTTCGGCGCGGCGGTGCAGCGCCGCGCGCTCGCGCGGCTCGGGGTGGCGCGCGTGCGCGAAGCCACCGGATGCTGTGGGGTGGCGGGGAACTTCGGGTTCGAGGCCGACCACTACGCCGTGTCGATGCGGGTGGCGGAGCAGGCGCTGGTCCCGGCGCTGGCCGAGACCCCGCCCGGCACGCCGGTGCTCACCGACGGGTTCAGCTGCTCGATGCAGGTCCGGCAGCTCGAGCCGCATCGGGAGAGCCTGCACCTGGCGCAGCTGCTGGATCCGCGCCGGCATTGAGCGTCTACAGTGGACGTCCGGTGCTCGCGGGCGGCGGTGCCGCGCCTCGCGTGACTACCACCCAGCGCGGGCGCGTGCGACCCGTGCTGGCGCAGCTGCCGTCGGCGCTCGACGGCGTGCCCGCCTACGTGTGGGGCCGGCGCACGGACATCCTCGCCTGGAACAGCACCGCCGCCGCCTCACGAGCGCAACTGGGCGCGGCTGGTGTTCCTGGATCCGGCGGCGCAGAGCCTGTTCGCCGACTGGGAGGCCAAGGCCGCCGACGTCGTCGGCCGGCTGCGCCTCGACGCCGGCCGGCACCGGACGACCCGCTGCCGGCCGAGGTGGTCGGCGAGCTGTCGCTGAAGAGCGAGGACTTCCGCAGGAGGTGGGCGGCGCACAACGTCCGGCGCAAGACCCACGACACCCTGCGGCTGCACCACCCGCTCGTCGGCGAACTGACCGCGTACTACGAGACCTTCAGCTTGCCAGGCGACCACGAGCAGGCGTTGTCGCTCTACCACACCGAACCGGCTTCGGCGCCGGCGGACGCGTTGCGCCTGCTGGTCAGCTGGGGCGCGGACGCCGCGTGGGCCTGGCCGGTCGCCGGCTGACCCGCGTCACCACCGGCCGCGGTGGACGACCTCGTCGAACGGCCGGCGCGAGGGCTTGGTGATCGGCCGCAGCGGCCGGTCCGCCGGGTGCCCGATGCCGAGCAGGAACGACACGACGTGCGTGTCCGGCACGCCCAGGAGGTGCCGCGCCTTCGCCTGGTCGCCGACCGAGGAGTGCCCGGTGCCGATGCCGAGGTCCGTGGCCGCCAGCATCATCGCGTACGTGGCCTGCCCGAGGTCGTACTGGTCCACCACGCACGTCCGCTCGTCCGCCGGCTCCGGCACGACCAGTGCGATCGCGGCCTGCGCGCCGGCGATGTGCCCCGCGCCCTGCCAGACCGTCGACAGTTCGGCCAGCTGCTCCCGGTCCGTGACGAGCACGAAGTCCCAGTGTTGCCGGTTCGACGCGGACGGCGCCCGCCACCCGGCCTCGGCGATCCGCGTGAGGTGCTCGTCCGGCACCGGCTCCGCCGAGTAACTCCGCACGTTCCGCCGGGCGCGGATCGCGTCCCAAGCCTCCATCGTCAGACCTCCGATCGCGACGGGCCTCGTCTGTGCCCCAGGCTGCCACGCCCCGCCGATCCGCGGGGAGCCGTGACCGTGCAGTCCTTGACATACCGGGCGAATCGGTTCTCCGGCCGGGCTCACGAGCCCGGCAGAGCTTGGCCCGGCGTTCAGCGATACCACTTCGGCGCGCAAGCCCCGTGTAACCCGATCGGGTGAGGCTCAGGAGGTTGTGGTGGTTCGCGGACGGAGGAACGCAATCGTCGACGAGCCCTGCCGGCACGGCGTGGGTCGAAGAGGTTTCCTGGGACTGGCCGCGGGGGCGGTGGCGGTGCCCGGGCTGGCGTCGGTGCTCGGCGCGGCGCCCGCGGGGGCGGTGACCCCGGCCCGGGGCGGCGGGTTGCGCTTCGCGGCGGTGTCGGACACGCACGTGAACACCACGAGCCCGCAGTCGACCGCGTGGCTGACGCTGGTGTACCAGAGCATCGCGCGCCGCGAGCCGGATCTCGTGCTGCACTCCGGTGACATCACCGACACCGGGCTGCCCGACGAGTACGAGCAGTACGGCACGGTCGTCCCGGACGCGCTCCGGGGCAGGATCCACTACTCGCCCGGCAACCACGAGACGCGGTGGGACCCCTCGGCGAAGGAGGAGTTCCACGGCCACTTCGGGCCGACGCCGTACTCCTTCGACGCCGGGGGCGTGCACTTCGTCGGGTTCGATCCGACGCAGGTGCTGCAGGAACCGGGGCACTACGGGCCCGCCGGGCTGGACTGGCTGGACCGCGACCTGCGCGGCACGCGGCCGGGGACGCCGGTCGTGCTGTTCCAGCACTTCCCGTTCGGCAACGAGTTCTACTACGTCGACGACCAGCCGGCCGTGCTCGACGTCCTCGCCGGGCACAACCTGCGCGGCATCGTCGCGGGGCACGTGCACCGCGAGAACGTCACGCGCTTCAACGGCCTCACCCAGGTCACGCTCAACGCCGTCCTCAACGGGCCCACCTACTACTGGGCCGAGAAGACGAGCGTGGCCGGCACGCCGGTGCTCGCCGTCCGGCGCGTCACCGTTGCCGCCGACGGCACGGACACCGAGGCGCCCTTCGCGACCATCCCGCTGGCCGGTGCCGGGCAGGGCCGGGAGCAGCAGCCGCGCTACGTCCACCTCAACCCGGTCGCCGGTGGGCAGTTGCCGGTCGAGGTTCGCGCGCAGGGCACGCAGGTCGGCGTCCAGCCCTATCCGCAGGCGGTGTTCGGCGGCAGCAGCGCCGGTGCCTGGCAGCCGCTCGCGGCGGACAGGGACCGCTGGACCGGCACCGTCGACGTCTCCGCTCTCGCGCCCGGCCGCCAGCGCCTGCAGGTGCGCGTGAGCGCGGCCGACGGCAGCTGGTGGGAGCAGGTCGCGTTGTTCACCGTGCCCGCGAAGACGGGCGATCCCGCGAGCCGCTGGCAGCAGCAGCTTTCGGGCTCGGTACAGGGCGGCGTGAGCCTCGCCGACGCCCGCACCGGCCGGGTGCTCGCCGCGTCGACGGCCGGTGAGGTCACGGCGCTGGATCGTGGCGGCCACCGCGCGTGGCGCACGCAGCTCGGCCCGGTCTACCGCCGTCCGGCCGTCGGGAAAGACCTCGCGTTCGTGCCGTCGGCCGACCACCACCTCTACGCTCTGGACGTCCACACCGGACGCCGGGCGTGGGCCTTCGACGCGCAGGCACCGGTCCTCAGCGCGCCGTCGGTGACCACTGTGGACGGACAGGAGCAGGTCGTCTTCTCGGCCGGTGAGGCGCTGTTCGCCGTCGGCGCCGACGGGCGCCGCCGCTGGTCCGTGCCCGGCCGCGGGTTCTCCTCCGGCCAGGCCGCGAGCGACGGCGACCGCGTGTACACCTCGGCGGCCGACGGCTACGCCCGTGCGCACGACGCCCGCACCGGCGCCGAACTCTGGGCCTACCGGATGGTCACCGGCGTCGAGCACCGCATCGCGCTCTACAGCGGCTGGGACACGGTCGTCGCCACCGGCGGGGACGTCGTCATCGTCGCCACCGTCTCCAGCGCCCTCGCCCTCGACCGCGCCACGGGCGCGCTGCGCTGGACCGTCGCCGGCAGCGCGATGTACGCCCCGGCGCTGATCACCGGCACGAGCGTGCTGCTGACCACCGAGTGGGGGGTGCTCACGCTCGTCGACCTCGCCACCGGCAAGCAGCTGTGGCAGACCAACCTCGCGCTGCGCGTGTTCAACGCCGGCGTCGCGATCAGCGACGGCACCGCGTGGGTCCTGACCGTCGACGGCAAGGTCATCGGCGTGCGGCTGGCGGACGGCGCCCGCCTGGGCTGGCTGCAGCAGAGCCTCGTCTACACCTTCGGCCGCCCGGTGCTCGACGGCAAGACGCTCGTCGTGGGCGACCAGAACGGTGCCGTCCACGGCATCTCCCTGCCCTGACACCCGAGCCCCGAGAACGGACCGACCACATGGGACTCACCCGAAGACAGTTCATCGTGACCGGCGGCGCCGTCGCCGCGACCACCCTCGTGGCCTCCCCGGCCTTCGCGACGCCCGCCGCGAAGGAACCGCGCGGCCAGTGGCTCGTCGGTGACACGCACGTCCACGACGACCACTCGTCCGACGGCAGCCTGCCGCGCCAGCAGTCGAAGCAGACCTTGCCGGGCAACCTGCCCGTCGGCGACCAGATCGGCCAGGCCGAGCGCACGGGGCTGGACTTCCTGCCGCTCACCGACCACCGCACGTACGACCAGCACTGGGATCCCCAGTGGACGTCGGACAAGCTGCTGCTGATCCCCGGCGAAGAGGCGAACGGCTCGCCGCACGCGATCGTGCTCGGCGCGGTCGACGCCATTGTGGACGGTGCCAACCCGCCCGGATCGGCGGCGTTCCGGCACGTGCAGCAATCCGTCTGGGACGCGCGTTCGCAGGACGCCGTCTGGCACGTGGCCCACCCCGACGACGGCGAGTACACGCCCGAAGCCGGGCCGAACGACAACGCCAGCGTGCAGGGCGTGCACAACATCGAGGTGCTCAACGTCTCGACCAACCCCGACGCACAGCTCGACTACGCCGAGAACCGCTGGAACCGCGGCTTCCGCACCGGCGTCACCGCCGCGAGCGACTGCCACTTCCGCGAACTGTGGGGCATCGCCGGTCCCGGCCAGCCCGCCACCCGCGTGTTCGCCGCCGACCGCGGTGTCCGGTCCATCCTGGACGCGCTGAAGGCCGGCCGCACCACGGTGTCCTCGGGCGTCACCGGCCCGTTCGTCACGATCGAGGCGGACCTCGACGGCGACGGCCACTTCGAAGCGCTCGGCGGCGACGAGACCGTCGTCCACTCGCGGCATCTGCCGCGCCACGCCGCGCTGCGCGTGCGGGTCCGCCAGGGCGACGGCACGCGCCTGCTCGTCTACGCCGCGCCCGGCCGCTCCGCCGGGGCCGTGCTCGACACCACGGTCCGGGGCACCGACGACACCCGCGTCCTGCCGCTGACGCTGTCGGGCGACTACGAATGGTTCCGAGCCGAGGTGCGCTCGCCCGGCAGCGCGTCCGGTGCCGACGCCGACCCGACCCTGCCCGACCAGCTGCGCGCGGCGACCTCGCCGGTGTTCGTCTCGGTCGGCCGGCTCGCCGCGCCCGAACCGGAGATCCCCTTGCCCGCGGCCGAATCCGGGCGGGACGACGCCACTTCGGTGCTCGGCGCGGCCGGCGAGTTCGCCGGGTTCGCCGACGTCGCCGTGACCGGCAACGACGTGCACGTGGTGGCCGAGAAGCACGTGGCCGGGCGCAGCACCGTCGTCTACCGCCACCTCGACCGCCACGGCCGTGGCCTGTTCGAGGTCGAGCTCTCCGGCGGGTCCGGCACGGCCACCGCGCCCCGGATCGCGGCGTCCGGCCGCGACGTGTGGGTGGTGTGGCAGGACGAACGCGGCCAGGAGCAGCCGCACCGTCCCGCGATCTACCTGCGCCACAGCGCGCTCGGCGGGTTGCTGTTCGGCCCGGCCGTGCGCCTCGACGCCGGCACCGGCCGCGCGATCCACCCGGCCATCGCGCTGCTCGGCACCGGTCACCCGGTGGTCGCGTGGGCGGATAACACCGGCGGGGCGTTCGACGTCTACACCCAGGTCGTCGGCGTGGACCGCGCCCCGGTCAACGTCTCGGCGGCCGGCAAGACGGTGAGCGCGGGCAACCGCGCGGCCGACGCCCGCTCGCCGCGGTACCCCGCGTCGGTGTTCCCGACTGTCGCCGTGGGCCCGGACGACCGCATCCTCGTCGCGTGGCAGGACGACCGCTTCGACCCGGATCCCCTGTGGACGGGCCACACCCCACCCGCCGGGCAGCCCGCGAGCGGCGGCACGGACCCCGACAACTGGCAGATCCTCGCGGCCACTCGGGCGGGGACGCGCGGCAACTGGGGTGGTGCCGTGCCGGTCAGCGCGGTGACCGACCGCGCGGACCGGCACCCGAGTGCGAGCGTGGACCGTGCCGGGGCGTTCGTGGTCGCCTGGGACAGCGGAGCGCTGCAGAGCTCGGGGGCCAACCTGTCGCTGCGGTCGGGTCGCTCGGCCGACGGCGGGCGCACGTGGTCGGCGGCCGAGCCGTTCGCGCTCGAGCCGGCGGCGATGAGCCAGCGCCCGCGCCTGAGCCGCGACCCGGACGGCACGGTCCGCGCCGTCTGGTACGACTCGCGGGCGGCCGACTGGCGCTGGAAGGTGTTCACCGCCCGGCTCACCCCGGCGGGCTGGTCGGCGCCGGTGCAGCTGACGAAGCCGGGCAACGCCACGTTCCCCGCGGCGTCGGGCGGGGTCGTCGTGTTCACGAGCGACCGGGGCGCCACGCGCGGCCAGCGCGACGCGACGCAGCAGGTGCACCTCCTGGACACCGGCGGGAGGTGACGGCGCGCCGCCTGCCCGCCCGTCGTGGACTGGGGCCGTCCGGCATCAGGACGGCGGGGGGACCTCAGGCAGATCGAGTTCTTCGTCGGCGCAGGAGTTGAACTTCACGCGCGCGGCGGAACTCGCGCACGTCAGCCAGTCCGGGTTGTCGTCTTCGAGCCGGAGCCTGGAGCGGGAGCCGCGGCTCCCGCTTTCGACCGGTCGCCGCGGTCGGTGACGCTCACCGCCGCGGGGCACGCGTTCCTCCCGCGCGCCCGGCGGATGCTCGCCGACGCGCGGGCCGCGCAGCGCGAGCTCGCTGAAGCGGCCGGCGCGGCGGGCACGCTCGCGCTCGGCGCCGAGCAGTGCCTCGGCGACGCGGTCGACCTGCCGGACCTGCTCAGCGCGTTCCGGGCCCGCTACCCGGCCCCCTCCGCTGTGGTTCGAACAGCCGGCCGGGCAGCGGATCCTGGCGCGGCTCGCAACCGCGATCACCTCGACGTCGCCCGGGAGCTGGGCGCGAGCCGCGTGGCCGACTCGACGCGCGAGGCCCCGGCCGAGGTCCCCGCCGACGAACTCGGCGCCAGTGAGCGCGGCGAACTGCACGGCCTGCTCGACGCCGCCGAGCCTGTAGACCCTGACCTTCGCGCCCGGGCCGGCGTCGAGCTTGTCGACGGCGCCGAACGCGGTGGTGCCGGGGCAGAACAGCGGCGCCGCGGCGACGAGGCCGAGCGCGTCGGGCACGCGGTAGGTGTGGGCGGCGTTGGCGAGCAGGAATTCGGCGTACTCACCGTCGACGTGCTCACCCGCGATGCGGCGGCGGCACAGCTGTTCGCGCCCGGACGTGCTGTACTCGCACTCCTCGCACGTCCAACCACAGCGGCTGCACCCCGGCCCGGTCGCCGGCCGAGAAGGGGTCGACCCCGTTACCGATCGCGGCGACAGTCCCCGTCACCCTCGACCAGGTGCAGGTTCGACCGGCGCACCCCGCACCCGGCGACGCGGATCAGGAGCTGGCCGGGGCCGGGCTCGGGTGTCTCGATTTCGCGCCACTGCAAGGGCTTCTCGGCGAGCGGGGCGGGACTGTCCACAGTGATCGCACGCATGCCACCATCGTCACGACCCGCCGCGGGGGAGTCCACCAGCGAATTCCGATGGCTGTCATCGCGTTCGCTTGTCGTCGCGGTTCAGCACCACACGGCGTGGTGCACGATCGTCCGCTCCGGGTCCCACGCCGGCGACTCGGTGAGCCGCCCGACCATGCCCGCCCAGCCGGCCGGCGTGGAGACCACGACCCACGCATCGGGTCCGTGGGCGGTGAACCGGCGGGCCTGGCGCAGCCACGACGCCGCGGTGTCCGGCCACGTGACCACGTCCAGGACCACCCCGCCGAGGCCGGTCCAGGTCTCGGCGAGGCGAGTGGTGTCCGCAACGGACGACGGATCGCGCGAGCAGCCGAACGTCACGGTGCGCGCGCCCCAGCCGCGCAGCACCGCCACGTCAGGCGGCATCGTGGAACACCAGGCCGAGGGTGTGGCGCCGGCCGGAGCGGACGGCGGACACCCCGTGGCGCACGGGTGCCGCGGACCAGCCGCGAGCGGAGGCGACGGGGCGGTCGCGTGTGGTGAAGACCAGGCCGTGGCCCTGGGGGACCAGCGTCGCCGTGCCGCGGGACTGGGCGCGGGGGCGTTGTTCGACCAGGAGGAACTCGCCGCCGGTGTGGTCGGTGCCCGGGTCGTTGAGGTTGATGACGACCTGCAGCGGGAACACCTTGTCGCCGTAGAGGTCGCGGTGCAGGGCGTTCCAGCCGCCCTCCTCGTAGCGCAGCAGGATCGGCGTCGAGCGGGGCTGGCCGGCGGCGTGGCAGACGTCGAGCCACTCGGCGAGCGTGTCGGGCCACTCGTCGGTGCGGCGGAGCTTGCCGGCCCAGTCGCGGGCGACGGGGAGCAGGTGCGGGTAGAGCTGTTCACGCAGTTCCCGCACGGGTTCCGGGTACGGCTCGGCGAAGTAGCGGTAGTCGCCGTGGTCACCGAAGCGGTGCCGGCGCAGGTTCACCTCCGCGCGGAACCGCTCCGGTTCCTCCCACAGCGCGATGAGCTCGCGGCACTGCTTCGCCGTGAGCAGGCGGGGGAGCAGGGCGCACCCGTAGTCGTTCAGTTCGGTGGTGACCGCGGGCCAGTCGATGCGGGGAAGTTTCACCGGTCCTCCAACGTCAGCAGGGTGGTTTTGGCGGCCTGGCCGCCGACGTACTGCCCGGTGCTGCCGTCCGAGCGGACGACCCGGTGACACGGCAGCACGATCGGCAACGGGTTGGTCGCGCACGCCGTCCCGACCGCGCGCACGGCCTTCGGGTTGCCGACGGCCGCGGCGACGTCGCCGTAGCTCGCGGTGGTGCCGTACCCGATCCTTGGCAGGTGCTCCACCACCTGACGGCGGAATCCCTTGGCCAGGCTCAGATCCAGCTCCAGGGTGAACTTCCGCCGGCGGCTCGTGAAGTACTCGTCGAGCTGCCGCGCCACGTCGTCGAGCCGCGCCCGCGCCGGCAAGACGCGCGGGCTGAGCTCGGCGGCCAGGTCGGTGAGCGCCTGCGCATCCCGTTCGTACGCCACGCGCACCAGACCACGCTCGGTCGCCGCGACGAGCAACGGCCCCACGGGGCTGTCGAGCCGGCGGTAGGCGACGTCGAGCAAGCCCGCCCGGTCGGCCGTGACGGCGAGCCGGGTGCGCAGGCGTGCTGCGGTTGCCGTCTCCGACCCGCGCGCTGGGGACACTGTGGACATTTGTGGATCCCTCCGTTTCGCTTCTCCCTGAAGACGTGCGGGCGCGGCGAAGCGTGAGGTGCCGCTGAAAATCATCGTCTTGACCGGCGGATCCGCGCGCGTAGCGTGGCTCGACGGACCCCTTCACCGGCTACGCGGACGGACACCGAGATGAGCGATGCCCTGACGACCCGGCTCGAGGAGCACACGGCGGGCCGCGTGCTGACGCCCGCGGACGCGGCGGAGTACGACCGCCATCGCGGCGGGTTCAACCTCACGCTGGACCACCGGCCGGCGCTGGTGCTGGCGGCGGAGGCGGAGTCCGATGTGGCCGCCGGCATCCGGTTCGCGGCCGAGCACGGGCTGGGGGTCGACGTGCAGGCGACCGGGCACGGCGCGCACGATTCGATGGACGGCGGGCTGCTGATCACCACCCGCCGGCTGAACCGGGTGGAAGTGGACGCGGACCGGCGGGTCGCGCGGGTGTCCGCCGGGGCGACCGCGGCCGCGGTGCTGGCGGCGACGGCCCGGTACGGGCTGACGGCCCCGGTCGGGTCGGCGTCGGGCGTCGGGTACGTGTCCTACAGCCTGGGTGGGGGACTGGGCCCGTTCGGCCGCCGCCACGGGTACGCGGCCGACCACGTCCGGCGGCTCGACGTCGTCACGGCAGACGGGCGCGAGCTCACCGTCACGCGTGACCGGCACCCGGAGCTGTTCCGGGGGCTGCGCGGCGGCGGTGGGAACTTCGCCGCCGTGACCGCGCTGGAGGTCGCCCTGCTGCCGTTCGCCGACCTGTACGGCGGTGGGTTGTTCTTCGCCGGCGAGCGCGCGCCCGAGGTGCTCGACCGGTTCCGGCGGTGCGTCGCGACGGCGCCGCGGGAGCTCAGCCTGTCGGTCGCGTTCCTGGCGTTCCCCGACAGCGCCGGGGTGCCGCCGCCGTTGCGGGGCCGGTTCTGCTGCCACGTGCGGGTCGCGTACGTCGGTGACCCCGCCGCGGGCCGGCGCAGGATCGAGCCGCTGATGACCGCGCAGCCGTTCCTCGACACGGTCCGGCTCATGCCGGCGACCGCGCTCGGCACGATCCACGCGGATCCCGCCGAGCCGATGCCGGTGACCAGTGACAGCGTCGCGCTGCGCACCGAGGACGTCGTCGGGAAGATCGCACCGCTCGTCGACCCCGGGGCGAGTTTCCTGCTGGAACTGCGCCACCTCGGCGGGGCCCTCGCGGACGAACCCGCGGTCGCCGGCGCGGTCGGGCACCGCGGAGCCCGGATGAACCTCTTCACCTCGGCCTACCCCGGCGTGGATCCGGCGGCGTCCGCGGCCGCACAACGGCAGATCCGCGAGTCCGTCGCCGCGGAAAGCGCCGGCGGTCCGTTGCGAACCTTCCTGCCCACCGGCTACCGGGACGCGTCGTCCTGCTACGAACCGGCGCTCGCCGCCGAACTGGCCGCGCTCAAGCGGACCTGGGACCCCGCCGACACGTTCCGCTTCGCTCCGGCCGTGTCGGGCGGCTGAGGCCGGCCTCAGCTCGCAGTGCCGGAGCGCGGCACGCGCAGCGTCGCCCAGACGACCTTGCCGCCGGACCACGCGCTGCAGCTGCCCCACACACACGCCAGCTGCGCCACGATCTTCAGCCCTAGCCCCGGGTCCATCGGGTTGCGCTGCTCGCGCAGCTCGGCCCGGCGCGGGTCGCCATCGGCCACTGCGACCGAGCAGACGCCGCGGCGGACGTCGAGGCGGACCTCGGGGACCGAGCACGTGTGCTGCAGAGCGTTGGCCACGAGTTCGGTGACGATCGTCTGCGCGCTGCCGGTCTTCTCCGGGATGGCCCACGAGCGGAACACCTCACCGGTGAAGCCGCGGGCGAGCTCGCCGGCGGTCTCGCTGCGAGGGAACTCCCGGACCGCGCGCAACCGCACCGGGGTGCCGAACGCGCGCTCGGCCTGGGCCGGATCGGAGTGCACCCGGGCGTAGTGGGCCACGGGGGATCGGTTCAGCACAGCCTGCTGGCGGGGTAACCGCGTGACGAGGGCGAAGGGGACGCCGGGCCAGTTGCCGACGCGCATCGCCACCAGCGCGAACACGCTCAGCTGGGCGTCGTCGGCGAACTCCAGCTCGGACACGTCGGCGATCAGGCCTTCGGGTGCCTCCGCCGAAGCCTTGAGCAGCCCGCCGCGAACCTCGGCGTGGGACCGCAGGTCCAGTGTGCCGGCCAGGCTGAGCACCGTCGACCGAGGCCGGCGGGTCAATTCCATGCGGACCGGGGTCATGGCTCGTCCTCCCGCGGCCGGCGGTCGGCGGCCGCGTTTCTCCACCCGGCCAGAATACGCGGGCCGTCCAGAGTCCACTGTAGATCTCGCCGGCGGAACAGCCCGTCCGGGGAACGAGAGGGTGGCGAACCCGCCGTGAATGCTTTACGGTCGGCCCCAGGTTGAGCGACCAGCCGCAGTGATCCCCCGGCGTGCGCCGGCACTGGTGATCCGGGCGTCGTCCCGCCGAGGCCCATCGCCGCCCGGTGCGCCCACCCCACGAGAGGCGGTCGCCGATGAGCGTCCCCCACCGCATCGAACCCGTTCCCGATCACCCCTGCGAAGCCGGATTCGACCACGGAGTCCTCCGCCTGCGAGTGCACCGGCCGACCCCGGACGCCACGGTCGTCGAGGCCGTGGGCGAGGTCGACGCGTGCACCGCGCCCCATCTCGCCGAAGTCGTGCAGTGCCGCCTGCGCGGTGCTGTCACGATCGTGGCCGTGGACCTGACCGGTGTCACCTTCCTCGCGATCCGCGGGCTTGAGGTGGTGCGGAGGCTGGCTCTGCTGGCCCGCGAACTCGAGGTCGAGTTCGCCGTCGATCCCGGCTCGTCGCACGCCGTGCAGCGCTTGCTGCAGCGCGTGCCGCTCGGGTGCGAACGCCCGGGCATCGCGGCCGCTCTGACGACGCTGACGGTGCCGGAGCAGCGCGACCGCCGAGTCCGCTGAGGGCCGCGCCGGCCGGCCGGAGAGCCGGGAGGTTTGGCCGCCGGTTCGCGGGGAACCTTAAAGGTCAGCAAGTACCGTGAAGGCGGAGGCGAGGAGGTGCGCGCCGTGTCGCCCGTCCGGCGGGACCTGGTGGTCATCGGCGCATCGGCCGGTGGCATCGTAGCGCTGCGCTCGCTGGTCGCGAACCTGCCCGAGGAGTTCCCCGCGGCTGTGCTCGTGACCGTGCACCTGGGCATCGGAGCGCGTAGCGCGCTGCCCCTGATCCTCGATCGCGCCGGCCCGCTGCCGGCGAAGACGGCCGAGCACGGGGCGGACCTCGCGCCCGGCACGATCCACGTCGCGCCGCCCGACCGGCACCTCCTGACGGACGACGGGAAGATCGTCCTCAGCCGCGGGCTCACGGAGAGCGGCCACCGCCCCGCCGTCAACGCGACGTTCCGGTCCGCTGCGCTCACGGCCGGGCCTCGTGCGATCGGGGTGGTCCTGTCCGGCATGCTCGATGACGGAGCGGCCGGCTTGCGCGCGATCGTGGACCGGGGCGGGGTCGCCGTGGTCCAGGAGCCTGCCGAAGCGTTGTTCGCGGACATGCCGGCGAACGCTCTCGGCGAAGTGGCGACGGAGTACGTGCTGACCGCCGCGGAGATCGGGCTGACGCTCGGCAAGCTCGTGCGCCAGCCGGTCGACGAGCCGGTCGTCCCGCCGCCGCCGGCGGCGCTGCTGGTCGAGGACCGGATCGCGAGGGACAGCGTGGCCTTCGTCTCGGTTCGGCCGGGGGAGAACGCGCCGCCCAGCGGCTACACGTGCCCCGATTGCCAGTGCGCGCTGATCGCGATCGACGACCCGCGGGAGCGGTTCCGGTGCCGGCTCGGGCACGCCTGGTCGGCCGGGGCGTTGCTCGGCGCCCACGACAGCCAATTCGAGCACGCCGTCTCGACGGCGCTGCGGTCCCTCGACGAGAAGGCCGCGTTCGCGCGCAAGCTGGAGCGCCGCTCACGGGATCGGGGACAGCAGTCGCTCGGGCACTTCTACGCGCGATCCGGCGGTGAGGCCGCCGACGCGGCGGACACCTTGCGCCGCTTCCTCGTCGAATCCCTGCGAGGCGATACCGAGGAGGCCGCTGCGCAGTGACTGACCGACCGCTCGCGCTGTCGCGGCTCCGCCGGCACGGCTCGACGGTGGTGACCGCCGGCGGTGACCTCACCCTCGGTGCTTATCCCGAATTGCGGGACTACCTGCTGAAGTCGGCGGCCGAAGACCCGGACGGCCTTATCGCGGACATCAGCGGGCTCGCCATCCACGATCCGGCACTGGTGAGCGTGTTCACGCTGGTGGCCATGCGGATCGGGGAGTGGCCCGCGATCCCGTTCGCCGTCGTGTCCGCCCGCGCGGAACATCGGAACCTGCTGCGGCGGCGCGCCGTCGACCGGTTCGCCGCGGTTCACTCCGACGCGGGCGCCGCGGAGGCGGGGCTCGATCGGCCGGTGCGGCTCAGGGCGCGGCGGGAGTTCGCCCGCTCGCCGCACGCGGCCGCGCGGGCTCGGCAGTTCGTCACGGAGACGTGTGCTGAATGGACAGTGCCCCACGTGCGTGACGACGCGTGCGTGGTTGTGAGCGAACTGGTGGAGAACGCGATCGAACACACGACGTCGGCGCCCCGCGTGCGGCTGGACGTCCGGCGCGCGATGTTCACCGTCGCGGTCGCCGACGACAGCTCGGTGCCGGCCCGCCTGCACGAGGGCCTGGATCTTGCGGAACGGGGTCTGGGGCTGAAGGCCGTCGCGCAGCTCACGCGCGCGTGGGGGTGCAGCAGCACGTGGCCGGGCGGCAAGATCGTCTGGGCCGTACTCGCCGCACCCGCGAGACCACGATGACCTGCTCCGGCGAGTAGCGTTCAGAGCGTGACGGAACCGAAGTACGAGCCGAACGGCGAATTCGAGTCGGTCCTCGCTTACTTGAAGGAGTCGCGGGGATTCGACTTCACGGGCTACAAACGCAGCAGCTTGATTCGGCGGGTGCGGCGGCGCATGGCGCAGATCGGGATCGACACCTACAGCGACTACATCGACCAGCTGCAGGTGAACTCCGACGAGTTCGTCGCTCTGTTCAACACCATCCTGATCAACGTCACGGGGTTCTTCCGCGACCCCGAAGCCTGGGACTACCTGCGTGAGCACGTGGTGCCCGCGATCCTCGCCGAGCGCAGCCCCGAAGAGCCGATCCGCGTGTGGAGCGCGGGCTGCGCAGGCGGCCAGGAGGCCTACAGCCTCGCGATGGTCTTCGCCGACGCGATCGGCGTGGACGCGTTCCGCCAGCGGGTGAAAATCTACGCCACCGATGTCGACGACGAGGCGCTGGCGCAGGCCCGGCACGCGGCCTACACCCCGGCCGAGGCCGAGGGCCTCACCGAAGGTCAGCTGGAGGCCTACTTCGAACTGCAGGGCAACCGTTACTCGTTCCGGAAGGACCTGCGCCGCTCGGTGATCTTCGGCCGCAACGACCTCGTGCAGGACGCGCCGATCTCCCGCATCGACCTGCTCGTCTGCCGCAACACCCTGATGTACTTCAACGCCGAGACGCAGACGAAGGTCCTCGAGCGCTTCCACTTCGCCCTGGCCCGGCGCGGTCTGCTCTTCCTCGGCAAGGCGGAGATGCTCCTGTCGCACGCCCGGATCTTCGAGCCCCTCGATCTCAAGCGACGGGTGTTCCGCAAGGCCGCGAACGCCCCCGTCAGCTACAACCACTTCGTCACGCAGGGTTTCTCGCAACGGCGGGCCTGTGACCTCTCCGGCTTGGAAGAGTTGCGGGAGCACGCGTTCTCCGCGAGCCCGGTCGCGCAGATCGTGGTGACGTCGGAGGAGCTGACCGCGCTCGTGAACCAACAGGCCGAAGTCGCGTTCGGACTGTCCGAACGCGACATCGGACGGCCGCTGCGGGACCTGGACGTCTCGTACCGCCCGGTCGCGCTGCGCGCGTACGTGGAGCAGGCGCGGCTCGAGCGCCGCTCGCTGCGGATCAAGGACGTCGAATGGCACCGCGGTGGCGAGACCGTGTGGTACGAGGTGCACGTGAACCCGTTGCTGAGCAAGGAGAGGAACCTGCTCGGTGTTTCCGTCGTGTTCCACGACGTGAGCTGGGCGCGGCAGCTGCTCACGGAGCTCGAGCACACGAACCGGCAGCTGGAGTCGGCCTACGAGGAGCTCCAGTCGACCAACGAAGAGCTCGAGACGACGAACGAGGAGCTCCAGTCGACCGTCGAGGAGCTGGAGACCACCAACGAGGAACTGCAGTCCACGAACGAAGAGCTCGAGACCATGAACGAGGAGCTGCAGTCCACCAACGACGAGCTCCAGACGATCAACGACGCCCTGCGTGAACGCAGCGTCGACCTCGACGAGGTCAACGAGTTCCTGGAATCGATCCTCACGTCCATCCGGGCCGGCATCGTCGTGATCGACACCGAGATGCAGATCAAGGCGTGGAGCCGCGGTGCCCAGGACCTGTGGGGCCTGCGGCGGGAAGAGGCCGAGGGCGCGCACCTGCTGAACATCGACATCGGTCTCCCGCTGGCCGACTTGCGTCCGGCCGTGCGCGAGGCGCTGACCGACCCGGGCTTCCACACCGAGGTGACGCTGGACGCCGTCAACCGCCGCGGCCGCAAAGCCGTGGTGCGGCTGCTGTGCAGCGCGCTGCGCGGCTCGGAGGGGCAGAGCCAGGGCGCGCTGCTGGTGATGGAGGAAGTGGAGCAGGCCCCGGCGGCGTGAGCTCCGCGTCTCTCGCGGTACGTGCAACCGATGGTTGCGCACTGGGGTACGGTCGCCTAATCTGCAACCATCGGTTGCGAATTGAGGGAGAGACCCATGGAGTACGGCACCATCGAACGCGAGATCCACATCGACGCCACCCCCGAGGTCGTCTACGAGGTCATCACGAAACCGGAGTACATCGCCGCCTGGTGGGGTTTCGATCTGCAGGTCGCGGCGTCGGCGGGAGCGACCGGGCGGATGACCCGGACCCGGCGCGACGGGAGCGGCACACTGGTCGTCCCGCTGTCGGTCGTCGAAGCGGAGGCGCCGCGGCGGTTCGCGTTCCGCTGGGCGCACCCGGACGGGCAGCCGGCGACGCCGGACAACTCGTTCCTGGTCACGTTCCACCTGGCGCCCTCGGGCGAAGGCACGGTGCTGCGCCTCACCGAAGCCGGTTTCCGCGAGGTGGGCTGGGAGGCTGCGCGGCTCGAGGCCTACCACCGCGACCACAGCGCGGGCTGGGACGAGCACCTGGGCGCGCTCGGGGCGTACGCCGCCGGCCTGGTGCGGGCGTGACCACGCCGGTCGACGACGAGCTGTGGGCGGCCCTCGGCGACCCCACCCGGCGGCGGCTGCTGGACGTGCTGCTGGCCGAAGGCTGGGGCACGGCGACGGGACTGAGCGGTCGCCTGCCGGTGACGCGCCAGGCGGTCGCGAAACACCTCGGCGTGCTGGAACGCGCGGAGCTGGTCGTGCCGCGCAAGGACGGGCGCGAGGTGCGCTACGCCGTCAACGAGCCGCGGTTCGCCCGCGCGGTCGAGCAGCTGACCTCGGTCGGCGCCGCCTGGGACGCGCGGCTGCGCCGGATCAAGACGATCGCCGAGTCGATCGAAGCGGCGCGCTCGCCGGAGTCCGGTGGGTGATCAGCTCCTCGTCCACGGCTTGAGCTTCTCCGGGTTGCGCACTGCCCAGATGTGCGCGATCCGGTCGCCCGCGACGTCGAACGCCAGCACGCTCACCGTCTCGCCGTCCTGGAGCACGACGAGGCCGGGCTCGCCGTTGACGGGGCGTTCGAGGATCGTCAGCGCGGGCAGCCGGGCGGAGAGGTCGACGAGGTAGCGCACGATCCGGCGGGCGCCCTCGACCGGGCGCAGCACGGCCCGGGCGAGGCCGCCGCCGTCGGCGATGACCGATGCGGCCGGGTCGAGCAGGCCGACCAGCGCGTCGATGTCCTGCGCTTCCCAGGCCCGTTTGAAGGCGCGGACGACGTCGGCGCGCCGCGCGGGTGACGTCGCCTGCGCCTGCGTGGCGCGGATCCGCTTGCGGGCCGAGGACGCGAGCTGGCGGCAGGCGGCGGGCGTCCGGCCCACGACGGCGGCGACCTCGGCGAACGGGTAGCGGAACACGTCGTGCAGCACGAACGCGACCCGTTCCGCCGGGGTCATCGCGTCGAGCACGACGAGGAACGCCATGGACACGGACTCGTCGAGCGTGACGCGGTCGGCGGGGTCGTCGCGCCCGGTGTCCGCCGGAAGCGGTTCCGGCACCCACTCGCCGACGTAGCGCTCCCGCCGCGCCCGGGCGGACCCCAGCACGTCGAGGCAGATCCGGCCGGCAACGGTCGTGAGCCACGCGCCGGGGGAGCGGATCGCCTCCCGTTCTGGCTCCGGCAGCGCGTACCAGCGGGCGTAGGACTCCTGCACGACGTCCTCGGCTTCGGCGAGCGAGCCGAGGAGCCGGTAGGCGAGGTTGAGCAGCTGCCGCCGTTCGCCGGGGCTCGGATCGGTGGTCATGGCTCTTTGACGAACCAGCGCGCCGAAGTGTGAGGCCTGACGTTGCGGCGGCCTGGTTCGTCGGAGTTGTGCTGACGACGAAAGGACTCCACCATGACCGACCGCTCCCGCCTGCCCGACCCCGCCCGGTTCTTCCCCGACCTGGGCCCGCTGGCCGGCGCGATGACCAGGACCGTCCACAACGGCGCCCTCCCGGACGTGACGATCGCGCTGGTGCAGTTGCGCGCGGGCCAGCTCGCAGGCAGCACGTACCACACGGTCCGCCAGACGGGCCTGCTCCGCAACGCCGGCGAACCCGAAGACCGCATCACCGCGGTGTCGTCCTGGCGCGACGCCCCGTACTTCACCGACGCCGAGCGCCTCGCGCTCGAGCTGACCGAAGCGGTTCTCACGCCCAACCCCCGCGGCGAGCGCGTCCCGGACGAACTGTTCGCCCGAGCCGCCGCGGTGTACGACGACAAGGCGCTCTGGACGCTGACCGTGGCGATCGGGCAGATCGGCTTCTTCATCCCGGTGGGCCTCATCGCGAAACCGATTCCGGGCCGCCCGCTCGGGAAGAACTACAGCCCGGCCGGGGAGGGGTGAGCGGCCGGTTTTCCGGAAACTTCCGGGATCGACGCGAAGGAGGTTTCGCTTGGCGGGCAACGAGAAGGCGCTCTGCGGCCCTTTTACCGGGGCCGGGTCTCGCGCGGGACGCGTTGCGGAAGTGATCACCGCGGGTACCCCGGGAAGATGCAGACGTTCCTCCCGTACCCGGACTTCACCGCCAGTGCCCGGGCGCTCGACCGCCGCCGCCTCGGCAAGCAGCGGGTCGAGGCGCTGCAGGTGCTGCGGGCGCTGGTGGTGCCGGGCTACGGCTGGCGCCACCACCCGGCGGCGAAGATGTGGACGGGCTACGCCGAGGCGCTGACCCGGTACGGCCTGGACGTCTGCGCCGTCTGGCGCGCGACCGGCGCGGCGGACACGTGCGCCGCCAAGCTGGCCGGGCAGTTCGGCGACGCCGTCCGCACGCAGGCCGAGCTGGCGGCGGCGGGGGAGCTGCCGCCGTGGCTGGGGGACTACGCGCTGCACCGCAGCCACCGCTCGGCCCTGGTGCGCAAGGACCCGGACCACTACGCGCGCCTGTTCCCCGGCGTCCCGGCCGACCTGCCCTACGTCTGGCCGGCGTCCGACCGCGGGCCCGGCGGCGTCCAGTCCGTGCGTGGTGCCCGGCGCGGGGTTACTTCCGGGCCCGGCTGCCGGCCGGCGGACCGGACCGCGGTCGCTCGTCGAGCGGGCCGCCGGGAGCACCGGGCGGGCCCGGCGCGATCCGGCTCGCGGTCGGGTCGTCGTCGTGGCGGTCGAGCCAGCGGGCGGCGCAGTGGATCAGCAGGGTGACCAGCCCGAGGCCGCCGAGGAGGAGCAGCGGGCCGAACAGAGTGCTCACGCGCCCAGCGTGCGTCCGCACCGGCCGGCCGTGACCCGTCCTGACCGGAGCTTCACGCCGGCGCTCGGGACTTTGACGGCGCCTTGACCGCGCCGCCACTCCGACGTGCGGACGGAGGTCCCGGGCGCGTGCGGGCTGCTCGGTAGGGTTCGCGTCGGTGTCGGGCGGTCCGCGCGGCACGGCGCGGAGGAGGGGCACCGTGGGACACGGTCAGCAGGCGGCCGCGACGAGCGGCGGTCATCCGGCGCGGCGTGGTGCCGCCGGGCTGGGGATCGTCGTCGGCGCACTCGGAGTGGTGTTCGGCGACATCGGGACGAGCCCGATCTACTCCCTGCAGACCGTGTTCAGCCCGGAGGACCCGCACCCGATCCCGGTGAGCGCGAACAACGTGTTCGGGGTGGTGTCCCTGATCTTCTGGTCGGTGATGATCATCGTCACGATCACCTACGTGCTGCTCGCCATGCGCGCCGACAACGACGGCGAGGGCGGCATCATGGCCCTCATCACGCTGCTGCGCCGCTGGAGCGGCGAACGCGGCCGCAGGGCGGCGCTGTTCCTGGCCGGGCTGGGCATCTTCGGCGCGGCCCTGTTCTTCGGCGACAGCATGATCACGCCGGCCATCTCGGTGCTGTCCGCGGTCGAGGGGCTCAAGACGGTCTCGCCCGACTTCGAGGACCTGGTCGTGCCGATCACCGCGGTGATCATCGTGGTCCTGTTCCTCGTGCAGAGGCGCGGGACGGCCGCGGTCGGGCGCGTGTTCGGGCCGGTGATGATCGCGTGGTTCGTGGTCGTGGGGGTCCTCGGCGCCATCGGCATCACCCACCACCCGGGCATCCTCGCGGCGCTCTCGCCGACGTACGCGATCGGTTTCCTCGCCGGGCACTTCGGCATCGCGTTCTTCTCGCTGGCCACCGTGGTCCTCACGGTGACCGGCGCTGAGGCCCTGTACGCGGACATGGGCCACTTCGGCCGCAAACCCATCACCTGGGCCTGGGTTGCGCTGGTGCTCCCCGCGCTGACGCTCAGCTACTTCGGGCAGGGTGCGCTGATCCTGGAGAACCCCGCGAACATCAGCAGCCCGTTCTTCCTCCTCGTCCCCGGCTGGGGCCGGCTGCTCATGGTCATCTTCGCCACCGTGGCGACGGTGATCGCCTCGCAGGCCGTGATCACGGGCGCCTATTCGGTGGCGTCGCAGGCCGCGCAGCTCGGCTACCTGCCGCGGCTGCGGATCGCGCACACGTCCGAATCGCATATCGGGCAGATCTACGTGCCGTGGATCAACTGGCTGCTCATGGTTTCCGTGCTCACGCTGGTGTTCGCGTTCCGCAGCTCCGCGGCGCTGGCGTTCGCCTACGGCATGGCGGTGACCTGCACGATCACGATCACCACGCTGCTGTTCTTCTATGTCGCCCGTGCCAAGTGGGGCACCTCGCGCTGGCTGATCGGCATCGGCGGTACCGTGCTGCTGTTCGTCGACCTGCTGTTCGTCGCGGCCAACCTCACCAAGTTCGTCCACGGCGGCTGGCTGCCCCTGCTCATCGGCATCACGGCGTTCACGATCATGACGACGTGGCAGCGCGGGCGCGAGATCGTCACCGCCGAGCGCGCCCGTGCGGAAGGCTCGCTGCGCCAGTTCGTCGACAGCCTGCGCGACGGCTCGGCCGGCGCGAGCATCGTCCCCGGCACGGCGGTGTTCCTCAACCGCGGCGACGAGACGGCGCCGCTGGCCATGCGCGCCAACGCCGAGCACAACCACGTGCGCCACGCACACGCCGTGATCCTGTCCATCGAGACCGAGCCGGTGCCGCGCATCGCGCCCGAGAACCGCCTGGTCGTCAACGACCTCGGCTACTCCGACGACGGCATCACCCACGTCACCGCGAAGTTCGGCTACATGGAGACACCGGTGGTGCCCAGCGCCCTCGCCACGCTCGACCCGTCCGCCACGGAGGGCCGGCTCAACCTCGACGAAGCGTCGTACTTCCTGTCGAAGATCGAGCTGCAGCGCGGCCACGAGAAGACGATGGCGGACTGGCGCAAGCGGCTGTTCATCGCCACCTCCCACATCACCGCCGATGCCGCGGAGTACTTCGGGCTGCCGAGGGACCGGACGGTGATCATGGGCTCGCACATCGAGGTCTAGCCGGTCGAGGTCACCGTACGGCTGCGTCCACAAGCACCGGACACTGTGGACACCACGGGGGACGTGGTGGCCTAGCGGTCACTGGGCTGCTCCGAAGGCCGCCTGAACCTCCGGACGCTCTACGGCACCACGACCGCGGCGGAACTCGAAGTGCGGCGGGGCGCGGCTGCGTGTCTCCGTTCGCGGCCGGAACGTCGCTGCCCGAGCCCCCGAGGTCCCCGAACAGCCCCTCGAACACCACCTGCTCGAGCTGTGGCCCATCCCAGAACACCTCGAACCGCCGGTCGGGCGCGGGCCCGACGAGCAGGCGCGCCACCGGAGCTGACCGTCAGCCACCGGCCCGGTCGAGGTCGATGCTCCCGACCGGCCACGTCCCCTTCGCGCCCGATCCCGCCGGATTCCCGGCCGCGGTCGAGCCGTTCCTCAGTGGACTCAGTACTCGGCCACCACGTCGTACAGCGCCGGATTCGCCGTGACCGCGCTGGAGACGGTGCCCACGGAGGTCCGGAACGCCGGGTTCTCCGTCGCCGCCTGCCACGCCTCAACGCTGTCCCAGTGCGCGACGTTCACCAGCTGGAACCGCGCGTCCGCGAGTTTCGCCCGGTGCAGCCGCGTGTCGCGGAACCCGGGCGCGTCGCGCATGAGCTTCGCCCGCTCCCGCCACTGCTCGACGAACGCGTCGATCTCGTCGGCGGGGATTTCGAACGCGTTGATGAGGGTGATGCCTTTTTCATTCATGGATGAATTCTGGAACCTCGACCGCACTGGAAGTCAAGTCCCGGTGGCGTTGGCCGGCGAGTGCACCGGCCACCTCGCGAGGTGCGCACGGGGTGCCGGGGAACGTCGCATCCATCTCCTGGGGATCGTTCGTTCGCCAGGTGAAGGGGTAACCGGTGAAGCGTCCGGCGGTCTACCGGGCGACCGCCGGGTGCGAGAGGAGCGTGGTGGCGAGTGGGTTCGTGGTGGCTCGCCGTCCCGGCCGTGGTGCTGGGTGCGCTGGCGTTCGGCACGACCGGCGCCCTGCAGCACCGCGCGGCGCGCGAAACCGGGCAGCGCGGCGCGATCCGCGTCGGTATCGTGCGGTCGCTGGTCACGCAGCGGCAGTGGCTCGCCTCCCTGGGCGCGAACGGGGCCGGGGTGGTGCTGCAGTGGGTGGCGTTGAGCACCGGGCTACTCGTGCTCGTGCAGCCGGTGCTCGCGCTCGGACTGGTGTTCGCGGTGCTGGTCGACGCGGTGCTCGCCTGGCGCCGGCCCGACCGTGTGGTGCTCGGCGGCAGCGCGCTGACCGCCGGCGGGATCGCGGTGTTCGTGGCCGTGGCGCGGCCCTCGTCGGGCGCGGACCGGCTGACGCTCGGCGAAGTCGTGCCACTCGCCGCGGTGCTCGCGGGAGTGCTGGCGCTGTGCCTGGTGCTCGCGGCGCGCAAACCCGGTCAGCCCCGGGCAGTCGCGCTCGCCGTCGCGACCGGGGTACTGTTCGGCGTCACCGCTTGCCTGGCCAAACTCGCCGCCGCCGATTTCACCCGCGGTCCGCTCGCGGCGGTGACCGGCTGGCCGCTGTACGCCGTGATCGGGTGCGGTGTCGGCGGATTCCTGTTGAGCCAGAACGCCTTTCGCGCCGAGGTCGCGCTCTCGCCGGCGCTCGCGCTGATGCTCGCGCTCGACCCGGTCATCAGCGTGCTCATCGGCTGGCTGTGGCTGGGTGAACGCGTGCACCGGGGCCCCGTGGCGCTGGCCGGCGAGTGCGCCGGTCTGGGGATGCTCCTGGCCGGACTGACGGTGCTCAGCCACCGGGCGCCGCAGGCCGCGCGGGCGTCGGTCAGCGCGTGAAGGCCGACACGGCGCACAACGCCGCCCAGCCCAGCGCCGCGGCGACGACCTTCGGGCGCGCCGACCGGTCCGGCAGGCCGAGCCCGAAGACGACGGCGTCCGCCGTGTCCGACGCGACCCGCGCGCTCACTGCGGTCCGCAGCGGCGCACCGGCCGGCGCGAGCGCCATCGCGAGCCCGATCGCGGTGTCGCGCGCGCCGATCGCGGCGATGAGCGTGCGCACCGGCGTGGTCGTGGGCAGGCCGCACGGCTTCGCCAGCACGCGGGGGAAAGCGATGGTCGTCGCCCCGTACGCCGCGGTCGCGGCGCCGAGGGCGCGGGTCAGCACGGGCATGGTCACCTCCTGGTTCCCGCGCCGGGTACCCGCGGATCGGCCGCCCACGCACCGGTTTCGCATGGCGGGACCAGCACCGAACCGGACCCGAGCGTCGACACGACGCGCTGGTGCCGGACGCGTAACCACTGGCGACGGCGGGCTCCGCCGTGCGTCGGGTCACCGAAGTGCGAGCCGGGAACGGTTCCACGGGCAGTGATCGCTTCGTGTGAGGACGCCGACACCGCCATTGATGTCCACAGCAAGTGTTGCATACTACAATGGTGTCGCTCGTCAACGAAGTGCCCCGCCCCCGCGTGCCGGCCCGTCTTCCGCTCGGGCGGTGGCTGCGTGAACGCACCGCCGGCCTCGTCGCTCTCGCGCTGGTGATCGGCGCCGGGGCCGGCGTGGGCGCGGTGGTGTTCCGGTGGCTCATCACCGCGTTCACGCGGCTGTTCTCCGGCCACGCCGACTACTCGGCGGCCGGCCGCGCCGCGCACCCGTGGTTCCCCGCGCTCGGGCCGTGGTTCCTGCTGCTGGCGCCCGTCGTGGCCGGGCTGGTCTACGGGCCGCTGGTGCAGAAGTTCGCACCCGAAGCCCGCGGCCACGGTGTGCCCGAAGTGATGTTCGCCGTCGCGGAGCGGGGTGGGCGGATCCCGGCGCAGGTGAGCGCGGTGAAGGCACTGGCCTCGGCGCTGACGATCGGCTCCGGCGGGTCCGTCGGACGGGAGGGGCCGATCGTGCAGATCGGCTCGGCACTCGGGTCGACGCTCGGGCGCGTGGCGCGGCTGCCCGAACCCCGGTTGCGCGTGCTGGTCGCGTGCGGTGCGGCCGGCGGGATCGCGGCCACCTTCAACGCACCGCTCGCCGGGCCGTTCTTCGCGATGGAACTGATCCTGCGGGACTTCGCGGCCGAATCGTTCGGTGCGGTCGTGCTGGCGAGCGTCACGGCGAGCGTGGTGGGGCGGGCGGTGTTCGGGAACACCCCGTTCCTGGACCTGCCGGCGTTCAGCCTGGCCAGCCCGCTCGAGTACCTGCTGTTCGTGGTGCTCGGCCTGGTGGTCGGGGCGTGCGGGGTGGCGTTCACGCGCGTGCTGTACCTGGTCGAGGACGTGTGCGACCGGCTGTGGCGCGGGCCCGAGTGGCTGCGCCCGGCCGTCGGCGGCGTGGTCCTCGGCGGGCTGCTGCTGGTGCTGCCGCAGATGTACGGCGTCGGTTACCCGGTGCTGCAGAACGCCGTCGAAGGCCGCTACGCGCTGGCGTTCCTGCTCGTGCTGCTCGTCGGCAAGGTGCTGGCCACGAGCCTCACGATCGGGATCGGCGGGTCGGGCGGCGTGTTCGCGCCGTCGCTGTTCATCGGCGCGATGGCGGGCACGGCGTTCGGCATCGTGGTGCACGCGTGCCTGCCCTCGGTGACGGCCTCGCCGGGGGTCTACGGGCTGATCGGGATGGGCGCGGCGTTCGCGGGGGCGGCCCGGGCGCCGATCACGGCGGTGATCGTGCTGTTCGAGCTCACCGGGCAGTACACGGTGATCCTGCCGATGCTCACCGCCATCGTGATCGCGACCGCGTGCAGCCGCGCGCTGAGCCGCGACACGATCTACACGCTGAAACTGCGCCGCCGCGGGGTGGACCTGGACCGTTCACCGGCGGCGCGGCGGCTGGGCGGGCGGACCGTCGCCGGCGTCGTCGAGCCGTTGCCGCAGCCGCTCGGCGCCGCGGTGCCGCTCGCGGCGGCGGCGCACGCGCTGGCGGTGTCCGGGCACGGCGTGCTCCCGGTGACCGCGGGCGGCGAGTACCAAGGGTGTGTGACCGCGCACGCCGTCGCGGAGGCGATCGCGAGTGACCACGAGGGGACTGCCGGCGACCTGGTCGAACTGCCCCCGGAGGTGACGCGCGAGACCAGCCTGGCGGACGCGGTGCAAGCACTCGCCGACGCGCCCGGCACCGGCCTGCCGGTCCTCGGCCCCGGCCGGGAGCTGACGGGCTGGCTCACCCACCAGGCCGTCCTCACCGGTCTGTCCGAATAGGACGGTGGTCAGAACCAGGCGGCGTCGATCGAATCCTTCGCGGGCGGTTCGCCGCCCGCCTCGGCAAAAGCTGTCAGCGCCTCGACGAGGCCGTGCCGCGCGTCCTCGGGCATCTTCGCGACGATCCGCGCGATCTCACGACGCCGGCGCTCGGTGACCAGGCGGACGACGCGCTCGCCCTCACCGGTGAGCTCGACGACGATCTCGCGCCGGGACGACGGGCTGTCCTGACGCACCACCATGCCGACGGCGACCAGGCGGTCGACCATGCGGCTCGTCGTCGACGGGGTGACACCGACGAGTTCGGCCAGCGCCGCCTGGTTGAGCGTGCCGCGCGAGTGCAGGATCACGAGCACCCGGAACTGCGGCAACGTGATGAGGTCACCGGCCGCCGCGAGCGATCGCGCGGACACGGCGACGAGCAGCCGCGAAGCGGTGAGCACGGCGTCGGTGATCGCGTCGGCGGTGGCGGGCACATCGGTCGAGAGGCGGGCCATGGCTCCAGTGTGCCGCACCGGGAATCCCGGGCCGCGGTGATCAGGCGGGTGTCGGCGGCCGCACGGAGCCGGCCGCGTGATGTGCTTCCGCTCAGCCGATTTCGGGCATCGTGGACGTAGTCGGCGGAAGGCGAAGCGTCGGCGGACTTGGTGCGCGCGGGCCGGGCGGTGACTCGGGATGTCACCGCCCGGCCGGGGATCGGAGCCGCGGCCAGGTCGTGGCTTCCGGGCCCGGCTCCGCAGGTCCAGTCCACCTGGGGGCTACCCGGCTTCGACCCGCCTACACGTGTGGATGCGAAAGAGAAGATCCGCGTTCGCGTCTGACGCCCGAACAGTTCTTGATACACAACAGTTTTCCCGGCCGGCGCCTGATCAACGCGCCCAGTCCCGCTCGGGTGAGGCATCCGTCACCCGTTCACCAGGAGTGACCGCTGTGAGTCAGCGAAGTACGCGGATTCGTTGGACACTCGTACGCGGCCGCTGAACGGGTGGTGGCCGGAAGGTGGATTCATGGTCGAGGAGACGCAGGGGAACGGCGGAGTTCCTAGTGGTGACGTCCAGGTCGTCGAGCCCGCGGTCATCAAACGGGCGGTCGGCGCGGCGGCGATCGGCAACATCACCGAGTGGTACGACTTCGGCGTCTACGGCTATCTGGCGACCACGATCCAGAAGGTTTTCTTCACGGACCTGCCCACGTCGGCGGGGCAGATCGCCACGTTCGGGGTGTTCGCGGTCTCGTTCCTGATCCGGCCGTTCGGCGGGCTGATCTTCGGGCCGCTCGGCGACCGCATCGGGCGCAAGAAGGTCCTGTCGCTGACCGTGATCCTCATGGCGCTCGGCACGTTCGGCCTCGGCGTCATCCCCAGCTACGGCGCCATCGGCCTCGCGGCGCCCATGCTGGTGCTGCTCGCCCGCCTGGTCCAGGGCATCTCGACGGGTGGCGAGTACGGCAACGCCATGACGTTCATCGCCGAGTACGCGCCCGACCGCCGGCGCGGGTTCTTCGGCAGCTGGCTGGAGTTCGGCACGCTCACCGGGTACGCGTTCGGCGCGACGATCGCGACCGTGCTCAGCGCGGTGCTGTCCGACGAGCAGCTCCTGACGTGGGGCTGGCGGCTCCCGTTCCTGCTCGCGCTGCCGCTCGGTGCCGTCGGCCTCTACCTGCGGCAGCGGCTCGAGGAGTCGCCGGCGTTCGCGCAGCTGCAGGACAAGGAGAAGGCGCAGCAGCAGGTCCAGTCGTTCGGGGCGGAGCTCAAAACGGTGTTCACGAAGTACTGGCCCGCGATGGTGCTGTGCGCCGGGCTGGTGCTGACGTGGAACGTCGCGAACTACATGCTCACCAGCTACATGCCGACGTACCTGATCGAAACCCTCCCGGCCCGCCACACGGGCATCTCCAAGACGGCGTCGGAGATCCTGCAGATCGTGGTGCTCGTGCTGCTCATGGTGGTGATCACGTTCATCGGCCGGCTGTCGGACAAGGTGGGCCGCCGCCCGGTCGTCATGGTCGGCTGCGCGGGCCTCATCGTGCTCTCGCTGCCCGCCGTGCTGCTCGTGCGCACGGGCGGCAACACCGCGACGTTCTTCGGCCTGCTGATCATGGGCCTGGTCCTGGTGCTGTTCTCCGCGATCCTCCCGTCCACCCTCCCGGCGCTCTACCCGACCCACATCCGCGCCGGCGGTCTGTCGATCGCGTTCAACATCTCCGTCTCCCTCTTCGGCGGCACCACGGCGACGGTGATGAGCGCCCTGGTCTCCTCGACCGGGGACCTGAACTGGCCCGCCTGGTACCTCATGATCGCGGGCGCGATCGGCGCCGTGTGCATCTACTTCGTGCGGGAATCGGCCCGGAAACCGTTGCCGGGGTCGGCACCGCGGGAGGAGTAGGGCGGTCTGGAGGCGGTCGTCGTCGTAACGCCAAAAAGCTGGGCTCAGCGTTCGGTGGTCGTCTTCGTCGGCTCGGCCAGGTGCAGGACCAGGTCCGCTTCCGGGAGCGCTTCGCGGGCGGCTTGGTCGTCGGCTGGGGTCAGGCCGGACAGTTCGATCCGCAGGGAACCCAGCCGCCGCAAGCGGACGAGGTCGCGGATGGGCGTGGCGGACGTGAGGACCACGGTGCGCAACGACGGCAGCGAAGCCAGCTCGTCCACCTCGGCGACCGACGGGATGCCCGCCGCGGAGACCGTGGTGACGTCGGCGAGGCGGCTGATGCCGTGCAGGTTGCGCTGGTCCGGGCCCATGTCCAGCACGAGCTCGCCGACGGACAGGCCTTCGGGCAGCAACTCGAGGCCGTGGGCGAGCTTGCGGTGGCGCAGGGAAAGCCGGGGGAGCCGGACGTCGCCGAGGGTGGCCAGTGCGGTGATGGCGTCGAGGGTGCCGGCGTGCAGGCGCAGGTCGGTGACGTGCATGCGGGCCAGCGCGGACAGGTCGGTCAGCGCGCTGCTGTAGCCGGTGATCCACAGCGACCGCAGGGCGCCGCAGTCCGTCAGGCCGTCGAGGGAGTCGACGACGTCGTTGGACTTGATCTCCAGGTGGCGCAACGCGGGCAGCTCGGGCAGCGGGTGCAGGCTCCGCGCGGGGTCGTTGAGGGGGACGTCGCCGACGAGCTGGACGGCCGTGAGCGTCCGGAGGTGGCGCAGGCGGCGCAGGACGTCCCAGCGGTGGACCTCCAGCACGAAGTCGCCGAACTCCACAGTGGACAGCAGTGTGGCCGCGTACTCCTCGGAGTACTCGTTGTGCCGCCAGGCGCGCAGGAGCTCGTCGATGACCGAACCGCGGTGGGTGCGGCTGAAGGCCTGGATCTTCTCCCACGACTCCTCGCCGCCGATGAGGGCGAGGGTGCGGATGACGCGCGCGGCCACCAGGTCCGGGTCCTCGCTCGTGTGGCGGCCGATCTCGGCGGGGCCGGGCAGCAGGTCGATGACGAACGAGCCGGCCTTGGCGAGCAGTTCGGCTTCGTCGAAGCCGGCGGGCGGGATGAGGCCGCGGACGGCGGCCAGCACGTCCGTGCGCACGTGCTCGGGCTCGATCACGTCGACGTAACTCATCGCGGCCGCCGCCAGCAGGCACAGCCGGTCGGCGACCTCGCGGTTGCCGCGTCTGCGTGCGCGTTCCAGCAGCCGCGCCAGCAGATCGCCGGCTTCGCGGGCCCGGGCCTGGGCGGCGACCATGAACACGACCTCGTTGAGCGCGTCGTCGTGGGCGTGGTCGACGAGGTACCCGATCTCGCCGGACTTCACGAACTCGCCGGCCGCCAGGAAATCGCGGAACGTGCGGTGCACGAAGGAGATCCGGCGATCGACGTTGTTCTGCCGCAGCACACCGCTGCGTTCCAGCAGGTGCCGCAGCACGAGCTCGGGCTCGATGCCCTGCGACCGCAGCCCCGACATGGCCCGCTCGAAGCGCTTGCGCGCGTCGTCGGGGTGCACGAGCAGCTCCGCGCCGCGCACCATCGGCGCCGCGAACCGCTCGAGCAGGATGATCTTCTCCTTCTCCGACATCTGCAGCTCGTCCTCGACCCGCACGCCGCGCCGGGTGTCCCATTCGCCGAGCAGCAGCTTCAGCGCCTTGTCCAGCAGGTCCTTGCGGCTCTGCGGCAGGTACATGTTCTCCCGCCGGTACAACGCGCACAGCAGCGAGCACAGCAGCGGGCTCGACACCAGCCCCCGCACGTCGGGCCGGGTCGTGAGCGCCGTGCCGAGCCGTTCCTCGCAGTCCGCGAGCCAGGCGCGCTGCAGCTCGTCGGTCTCCACCGCGCGAGCGGCGCCGAACCAGTGCGCGATGAGCTCGCGCATGCCGCGCCCGCTCAGCGGCAGCAGCTCGTACGCGGGAAAGGGTTCCTCGGGGACGGGCCACTCGGGCCCGACCACGGCCGGGCGCGTGCTCACGACGTAGCGGGCCTCGGGGTAGCCGCGCAGCAGGTCGGCGAGCCAGCGGCGCACTTCTTCGCGCCGGGGCCGCAGGACCTCGTCCATGCCGTCGACCAGCAGCATCGCGCGCCCGGACCGCAGCAGCCGGCTGACCCAGCCGGTGGGCTTCTCGCCCGCCAGCGGGGGAGCGGTCACGCGCACGAGGTCTTCGGGTTCGGGCAGCCCGCGGTCGGCGAACTGGCGCAGCGGGACGAAGAACGGCACCACCCCCGACCACGGGTCGGCGTCGGCGGTCGCGGCGGTGTGCGCGAGCCATTGCAGCAGCGTCGTCTTGCCGGCCCCGGCGCCGCCGACCAGCAGCACGCGCCGTTCCGAGGCGAGCGCGACAGCGGTGTTCGTGCCGGCCCCGGTCAGCGCGGTGCCGGACCCCGTGCCGCCCTGCCGCGCCACCGAAGGGGCGGCGTAGTACTCGGAGAACGCGTGCCGCGCCGGCGCCCGGCCCGGCCCGACCTGGAACAGCTCGAAGGTGGCGTAACTGCGGGCGACGTAGTCGAGGTAGTCGTGCTCGAACGCTTCGGCGCGGTCGCGGATCCGCCGCTCCTCCTGGCCGCGCAGATCGGTGACGGCGTCGCGGATTTCGGTGATGGTGCCGGCCATCTCGGCCTGCACCGCGCGCATGACCTCTTCCACCGCCCGCGCCCGGAGGCTGATCCGGCGGCAGCACGTGTCGAGCAGGCGGTGGAAGGCGGCGGTTCCGTCGGTGCTGAGCACGGCGGTGTCGAGCGCGTGCCCGCCGGCGGTGTGGACGCGGGCGCGCAGGCGGTCCTCGTCGACGAGCAAGGACGGGTTGTCGCGGACGAGCCCGCCGACGTCGGCTGCGTCGAGCGCGATGGCCACGGCCTCGACCGCGGCCTGCCACTCGCCGTCGGGCACTCCCGCGAACTCGACGCGGCGCAGGTCGGCCAGGTCTTCCTCGGCGGCGACCAGTTGCCGGTGCGGGTCGCCCAGCGCGCGGGCGCGCCGCTGGGACGTCAGGCGATCGGCGCCGCGTTCGACGCCCCACTGGTACAGCGCGGAGAAGGTGGCGCCCAGCGCGGCCACCAACGCGGACGAGAGCGGATCGACGACGGCACCCCCAGAGTGACTCCATCCGTTCGGTGGCAGCTTAGCCGGTGCGCCCACGTGGTGCGAGCACGTGACCTCTGCCGCGCGAGGGAATCAATCGGGGGCTCTGTACGCTCTTACAGCCGTGAAGAACATTGGATTCCTCTCGTTCGGCCACTGGTCGGACAGCCCGCACTCCGAGACGCGCTCGGCGGCGGACTTCCTGCACCAGTCGATCGACCTCGCGGTCGCGGCCGAGGAGCTCGGCGTCGACGGCGCGTACTTCCGCGTGCACCACTTCGCGCGGCAGGCGGGCAGCCCGTTCCCGCTGCTCTCGGCCATCGGCGCCCGCACCTCGAAGATCGAGATCGGTACCGGCGTGATCGACATGCGGTACGAGAACCCGCTGTACATGGCGGAGGACGCGGGCGCGGCCGACCTCATCTCCGGGGGCAGGCTTCAGCTCGGCATCAGCCGCGGATCCCCCGAGCAGGTGATCGACGGCTGGCGGTACTTCGGCTTCCAGCCCGCCGAGGGCCAGGACGCGTCGGACATGGCGCGCACGCACGCCGAGGTGTTCCTCAAGGTGATCGAAGGTGAGGGCTTCGCCGAGCCGAACCCGCGGCCGATGTTCGCGAACCCGCCGGGCCTGCTGCGGGTCGAGCCGCACTCCGAGGGCCTGCGCGAGCGCATCTGGTGGGGTTCGGGCTCCAACGCCACGGGAGTCTGGGCCGCGAAGCTCGGCATGAACCTGCAGAGCTCCACGCTCAAGGACGACGAGACCGGTGAGCCGCTGCACGTCCAGCAGCGCAAGCAGATCGAGGCGTACCGCGAGGCGTGGAAGGAAGCCGGGCACGAGCGTGAGCCGCGCGTGTCGGTGAGCCGCAGCATTTTCGCGCTGACCAACGACCTCGACCGCGCGTACTTCGGCAGCGACCGCAACTCGCGCGACCAGGTCGGCATGATCGACGAGAACACGCGGGCCATCTTCGGCCGGTCCTACGCGGCCGAGCCGGACGAGCTGGCGCGGATGCTCAAGGAGGACGAGGCCATCGAGGCCGCGGACACCCTGCTGCTGACCGTCCCGAACCAGCTCGGTGTCGAGTACAACGCGCACGTGCTCGAGAGCATCGTCAAGTACGTGGCGCCGGAGCTCGGCTGGCGCTGACGCGGCGCGGTCAGCCGGCCGATGCCGTGGGTGACGGCGACGGCGAGCGCGCCGAGCAGCAGCTGCCGCACGCCGGAGTGGCCGAGCGGGCGGCCGGTGAGCTTGCCGACCGCCGCGCCGCCCGCGAGCAGCGCCACGCCCGTCACCACGAGCGAGGCGAGCAGCGTGCCCGCGCCCAGCAGGTAGGGGAGCAGCGGCAGCAGCGCGCCCAGCGAACGACGCGCCCGCCGCCGGCAGCGGTGAGGGCAGTTCGTGGGGGTCGACGCCGAGTTCCTGGCGCGTGTGCAGCCACAGCGCCCGCTCGGGATCCTTCGCGACGGCTTGGGCCGTGCGCTGCGCGGTGTCGGCATCGGCGCCGTACGAGGTGAACCGCTCGACGAGTTCGTCGTGCTCCTGCTGGGGGAAGCGCTCGTGCATCTCGGCTTCGAGCGCGACCTCCGCGTGGACGAGCTCGTTCTGGTTCGTCACCGACACGTACTCCCCGGTGTCCATCGAGAACGCCCCGGCGGCCAGTCCGGTGAGCACGATCGGGTGCGGCTCCAGCCCGCCCCCGGCCGGCGATGAGGGCCGCGTTGGTGACCAGGCCGTCGACGGCACCGAACACGGTGGGCCGCAGCCGGCCCCCGGACACGTCGCGGTGCCGGTGGCTCCAGCCGGGCGGCGGTGGTTCGCGTGTGATCATGGCGGTGAGCCTGGTCCCGGGCGGGGACTTTCGCGAGCGGCGGTCCACAAAGGATCACGGGCCGGGCGGCTCGTTCGGGAACAGGATGGGGCTGAGCAGGTACCGTGTCCGCCCGGCGCGCGCTTCGTTCGCGAGCCGGGGCGCGATGGCGGCGCGCAGGTCCCCGATGAGGGCCTCGAGTTCGGCGCCGTCGAGCCAGACCGCGTGCTGGCGGTAGCCGACGAGGTCGGCCACCGGGTCCGCGTCGCGGCCGAGGTAGGCGTCGAACTCGGCGAGGAGCGCGGCGATCGCGCTGGTGAACGCGCGGCGGTGGTCTTCGGCGGTCATGCGGCGCGCGGTGTCGAGGTCGATCGTCGCGCGGTCCTGGCGCAGCCGGTAGTGGCGCTCGACCGCGCCACGCACACGCCGTTCTTCCGCGACTTCGAGGACGCCGGCGTCGGCCAGCACGTCGACGTGGCGGTAGACGGTCGCCTTCGACACGTCGGACAGCCGGGCCGCCAGGTCGGCGGTGGTCAGGGTCCGGTCGCCGCGCAGTGCGTTCACGATCCGGACCCGGACGGGGTGGGCGAGGAGCTTCAGCGGATCCACTGTCCGACGTTCTCACATCGTGCTACCGTTCGCAAAACGTGAGAAAGGTGGGGGACGTGGAGCCGGTGGCGAACGCGGTCGTGGAGCTGCTGATCGACGAGCGGTTCAAGGAGGCGGCGGCGCGCTTCGCGCCCGACCTTCGGGCGGCGGTCTCGCCCCGGGCGTTGCGGAGTGCGTGGGGGACGGCGGTCGCGGCCCACGGCCCCGCGGTGCTCGCGGGTCCCGCGACGGTGGAGCCGGGGTCGGCCGGGCTGGTGCGCGTGAGTGTCCCGGTGGGCGGATTCCGCGTGGTGATGTCGCTGGACGAGCGCGGAACGGTGCACGGGCTCCGGCTCGCGCCCGCCGCCGATCCACTGTGGACACCACCGTCCTATGCGGACGCGTCGGCGTTCACCGAGCGGGAGATCACGCTCGGCGCGGCCGGCGCGACCGTGACGGCTCCGGTGGCCGGCTGTGGCGCCGGCGTCGTGCTGCTCGCGGGCGGCGGGCCGTTCGACCGCGACGAGAGCAGCGGGCCGAACAAGCCGCTCAAGGACCTCGCGTGGGGGCTCGCGAGCCGTGGCGTGGCGGTGGTGCGGTTCGACAAGACCACGCACGAGTACGCCGCCGGGTCCACGATGACGGACGAATACGTGCCGTTCGCGCTGGCGGCACTGGACGTGCTGCGCCGCGAACCGGGGGTGACGCGCGTGTTCGTCGCCGGCCACAGCATGGGCGGCAAGGTCGCGCCGCGCGTCGCCGAGGCGGACCCGGCGGTGGCCGGCCTGGTGATCCTCGCCGGCGACGCGCAGCCGATGCACCACGCCGCGGTGCGCGTCGCGCGCTACCTCGGGCTCGACGAGTCCATTGTGGAAAGCTTCGCCCGCCAGGCGTCGCTCGTGGACAGCCCCCGCTTGACGCCGCGCACCCCGCCGGCCGACCTCCCGTTCGGCCGGCCCGCGTCCTACTGGCTCGACCTGCGCGACTACGACCCCGTCGCCACCACCGCCCGCCTCACCACACCGATCTTCCTCGCCCAAGGCGGCCGCGACTACCAGGTCACCACCGCCGACGACCTGTCCCGCTGGCTCCACGGCCTCGCCGGCCGCCTCGGCGTCACGTCCAAGGTCTACGCCACCTTGGACCACCTGTTCATGCCCGGCCAGGGCCCTTCGACCCCGGCCGACTACGCGCGCCCGGGGCACGTGGACACGGCGGTCATCGCGGACGTCGCGGAGTGGGTGGCGCGGACGGGCGCGTAGCTGTCACGGGTGCCGGGCCTGCGCATCGACGAGGTGGCAGTGGTGGCGAAACTCCGCCTCGTGCGAGCGCACGCCCCGATGGTGTGCGGAGGTGAACCGGATCCGGGGGATTCCGCTCGCCGTGCTGGAGGCGACCGACCAGCCCACCACGGAACCAGGCGATGCCGACATGCACCTGGTGTTGCGGTTCCACCACGACGCGCGTGGGTCGGGTTGGAGCCGGGTCGATGCGGCAACGGCGTGGCACGAAGCGAACTTCGACTACCACGACCTCGTGTCGGTCTCACCCGTCACCTGCTCGCCCGGCGCAGGCGAGCTGACGGGCACGGCGCCTGTGGCCCTGGCACGGCACGGCACCGCCGCACTGAATCCCGTGGTGGGGCCGCGGGGCGTGGTGTCACGATGAGGGACGTGCTCGCCCGTCCGCCGCGCCGTGCCCCGGGACGCTGGCGGGTGCGTCGAGGTCGTGCGGGGCCTGCCGGAGTACTTCACGGCCGACGTGCCGGGGAAGTGTCCACGGAGCTGCGGAGCCGGCCGGCGTGGATGGCCGTCGTCGAGGGTGTGGTGGGGTTCGCGATCGTCGATCGGCGGAGATCACGTGGATCGGCGTGGCGGCGCGCCGGCGCGGCCGGGAGATCGGCAGCCGGCTGCTGGATCACGTGCTCCGCGGCCTCGCCGCCGAGGGCGTCGAGCTCGTTGTAGTCAAACCCTCGACGCCGCGGCGGGTTACGAGCCCTGCGACGCCACCCGAGCCTTCTGGGAACGGCACGGTTTCCGGCAGATCGACACCATCGACCCCTGCCCGGCTGGCAGCCGGGGCAACCCGGCCGCGATCTACTTCGCGGCGCTGGCGCCCACTCGCGCTCCGGAAGCACCCTGAGCCGTCACCAGCCGAAGGCGCCGCCCTCGAGGAGGATGGCCAGGCCGAGACCGAGGAGCACGAGGGGCAGGAGGACGTGGCCCCACCGGGACAGCGTGCGGGCGATCGCCGGGCGGGTGGCCAGGTGGCGTCCGGCGGCGAGCCAGACCGCGACCAGCACCAGGAAGACCGCGACGTACCCCGTCGTGCCGGCGGGGCCCGCCGTGGCGAACACCGGGACGTAGACGCCGATGTTGTCGCCGCCGTTGGCGAAGGTCACGGCGGCGACCTCGAGCACCCGCGGGCCGCCGCGCTCGGCCGGCTGCTCGTCGTCGACGGGGTGGCGCCACGCCTGCACCGCGGCGCGGACGCCGAGCGCGAGCGGCAGCAGCCCGAGATAGGGGAGCACCCCCGAGGGCAGGAAGCTCGCGCCGAACGCCGCGGCGACCGCGGCCGCCAGGATGAGCGCGAAGCCGAGGTACTGGCCCGCCACGACGGCCCACGTCGCGCGCCGGTCCGAGCCGCGGCCGAAGAACAGGGCCAGGACGAGGAGGTCGTCGACGTTGGTGACGGCGAAGAGCCCCACGGCCTGACCGGCGATCGACACCCCGCCGACTCTACGGTTCGGCGACCCGGCCCGTCCCGGTCGCGCCCGGCGCGTGAACGCGACGCGATACGGCGGCCGGGCTCAGGTGCCCGGCCGCCGTTTTTTGTACCAGCGTCAGTCGACCAGCAGGTCCTCGATCATGATCGGGATGTGGCGCACGCGGACGCCCGTCGCGTTGTAGACGGCGTTCGCGACGGCCGCGGCGACGCCCACCGTGGCGATTTCGCCGATGCCCCGCGCCCCGACGGCGTTGTGGAACGTGTCGGGGTACTGGACGAAGTGGACGCCGATCTCGGGGATGTCGGCGTTGACCGGCAGGAGGTACCCCGCGAAGTCGCCGTTGGCGAAGCGCCCGTTGGGGTCCAGCTCGAGGGCCTCGTGCAGCGCCGCGGAGACGCCCCAGATCATGCCGCCCTTGATCTGGCTGCGGGCGAGCTTGTCGTTGATGATCCGGCCGCCGTCGAAGACGCCGAGCAGCCGGGAGACGCGGGCCTCGCCGGTGAGGCGGTGCACGCGGACCTCGCAGAACTGCGCGCCGAACGAGCTGAACGAGTGTTTCGTCAGCTCTTCGCCGGGCGCGGAGGACCCCGTGGCGGTCACCGAATCCCGCCCGACCGCGCGCAGCAGCTCGCCGAAGGGCATCGTGGCGGTGTCGCCGTGCACGAGCCCGTCGGCGTAGGTCACCTCCTGGCCCTCGAACGGCGCGCCCGGCGCGGACGCGAGCGCCACCAGCGAGTCGAGCACCTCGCTCGCCGCCAGCATGATCGCCGTGCCGACACTCGCCGTCGCCGTGGAACCACCGGACATGCCGCCCGGCGGGAGCTGCGAGTCGCCCAGCTTCGGGGTGATCCGCTCGGGCGCGAGGTCGAGCGACTCCGCACCCACCGCTGACATCACGCTCAGCAGGCCGGTGCCCGGGTCGGCGCCACTGGTGGCGACCTCCGCCGTGCCGTCGGCGTGGAGCGTGATCCCGACGGTCGCCGGGAAGCGCAGCGCGGGGAACATCGCCGTCGCCATGCCGACACCGACGAGCCAGTCGCCGTCGGTGTGCCCGCCCGGCCGCCGCTGCGACCACCGGAACTCGCGCGCCCCGACGTCGAAGCACTCGTCTAGGTGCTTGCTCGACCACTGCAGGTCCTTGCCCGGAGGGGCCAGCGAGCTGTTGCGCTTGCGCAGCTCGATCGGGTCCAGGCCCAGCGCCACGGCCAGCTCGTCCATCGCGCTCTCCAGCGCGAACGAGCCCGGCGCCTCACCCGGCGCCCGCATGAACGTGGTCGGCGGGATGTTCAGCGGCACCATCTTCTGGCTGATGGACAGGTTCTTCGTGGCGTACCACTCGCGCGAGGTGCCGTGCGAGGTCGGCTCCACGAACGACCGGCTCATCGGCGTGCTCGACCACGAATCGTGGCGCAGGCCCAGGATAGTGCCATCGGGGTCAGCCCCGATCGTGATCTTCTGCAGCGTCGCCGCGCGCGTGGCCGTCGCGGTGAAGACCTGCTCGCGCGTCAGCGCCGCCTTCACCGGCCGGCCCAGCGCCTTCGCCGCCGCGGCCGCGAGGAACGCCGGCGTCGACGTGCGGCCCTTGCCGCCGAACGCGCCTCCGACGTACGGGTTGATCACGTGCACCGCGGGCACCTCGAGGTCGAGGGCGCCCGCGACCTCCGTGGCGATGAGGTTGCTGCCCTGGTTGCCCGTGTAGACGGTGAGCTCGCTGCCGTCCCACACCGCGACGGCCGAGTGCGGCTCCATCGCGGCGTGGTTCTGCGTGGCGGTCCGGTAGGTGTGGTCCACCACGACCGGCGCGGCGGCGAAAACGTCCTCAATGGACGCCACGCCGTCCGCCAGCACCTCGATCTGCGGCGGGTTGCCGCGCGACTCCGGCGCGTCCTCGGCCGAGGCGAGCCCGTCGTCGAACGAGAGCAGGGCCGGCTTCTCGTCGTAGGTGACGTCGATCAGCAGCGCCGCGTCGCGCGCCTGCTCGAACGACTCCGCGACGACGAACCCGATGGGCTGGCCGTAGTGCTCGACGTCGGTGTTGCGCAGCGGCACCCAGGTCTCGCCCATGATCGGCGAGATCGGCGGCGTGCGCAGGTCCAGCCGGTCGAACGGGGTGTAGACCGCGATCACCCCCGGTGCGTCCTTCGCCGCGGTCACGTCCATGGCCGACACCTGGCCGTGGGCCACGGTGCTGACCACGACGTAGCCGTAGGCCATGCCGTCGAAGGTGTGGTCCATCGCGTAGTTCGCGCGCCCGGTGACCTTCAGCGGCGCGTCGAGCCGGTCGGTCATCGACGGCTCCCTTCGGTCAGCTCCACCAGCGCGCGCACGACGGTGCGCTTCACCAGGGAGACCTTGAACGAGTTGAACGGCAGCGGCCGCGCGCCGTCGGCGGCCAGTGCGGCGGCCTGCTCGAACGACTCCTCGGTCGCCGGCTTGCCACGCAGTGCCTCTTCGACGGCCGTGAGCCGCCACGGCACGGTCGCCACGCCGCCGACCGCCACGCGGGCGTCCGCGATGACGCCGTCGCGCACGTCCAGCGCCACGGCGGCCGAGGCGAGCGCGAACTCGTACGACTGGCGGTCGCGGACCTTGACGTAGGTCGAGTTCTCCGCCCAGTCGAGGCGCGGCACCCGCACCTCGGTGATCAGCTCGCCGGGTCCCAGGTCGTGCTCGACCTCGGGTGTGTCGCCGGGCAGGCGGTAGAAGTCGGTGAGCTTCACGGTGCGCTTGCCGGTTTTGCCGGTCAGCTCCACCTCGGCGTCGAGCGCGACGAGCGCCACGGCGACGTCGCTGGCGTGGGTGGCCACGCACGAGTCGCTGGTGCCGAGGATCGCGTGCATGCGGTTCACGCCCGCGATCGCGGAGCAGCCGCTGCCCGGTTCGCGCCGGTTGCACGGCATGGCGACGTCGCGGAAGTACGAGCACCGCGTGCGCTGCATCAGGTTCCCGCCGATGCTCGCCATGTTCCGCAGCTGCTGTGAGGCGCTGAGCAGCAGCGCGCGGGAGATCGCCGGGTACACGCCGGCGTGGCGCGCGATGTCGCCCATGCGCTCGAGCGCGCCGAAGCGCAGCCCGTCGGCGGTGTCGATGCCGCGCAGCGGGAGGTCGTTGATGTCCTGCACGCGCTCCGGCGTGAGGACGTTGAGCTTCATCAGGTCGACCAGCGTGGTGCCGCCGGCCAGGAACGTGCCGCCCGCGTCGAGGGCGGCGTCGACGGTGGTGGGTGCGGTCAGCTCAAACGGTCGCATCGGCCTGCCTCGTCTGCTCGGCTGTCTGCTCGACGGCCGCGACGATGTTCGGGTACGCCGAACACCGGCACAGGTTGCCGGACATGAACTCGCGCACGTCCTCCACGCCGTCGCGCACCGCGGCGGCCGCGGACATCAGCTGCCCGGCCGTGCAGAACCCGCACTGCAGCGCGTCCTGGTCCACGAAGGCCTGCTGGACGGGGTGCAGGACGTCCTCAGTGGACAGTCCTTCGACCGTGGTGACGGGGCGGCGCACGGTGGCCGCCAGGGTGAGGCACGACAGGACGGGTTTGCCGTCGACGTGCACGGTGCAGGCGCCGCACTGGCCGCGATCACAGCCCTTCTTCGGGCCGGTCACGCCGAGGCGCTCGCGCAGTGCGTCGAGCAGCGTGACGCCGGGATCGATGTCGAGCCGTTCGGTGGTGCCGTTGACTTCCAACGAGATGTCCACTGGATCTCTTCCCCGCTCGGTCCGCCAAGGGACGCGTTGCGGTGTGTGGTGGTGTGGTGGAATGTTCGTACCGCGCCGAGTTGTACCGGATACCTATCCGCTTCGGTATTTCCGAGGTTAGCCAAATACAATCGGGTTGGCAACGAAGCGGGTCACCTGGAGTAACTCCATGCCCCGCCATACCGCACATCGGAGACTTCGAGGTACCGCGCATGACGGTCAGCCCGCGCCGGGCGGACACCCGCCGCAACCACGACCGGATCCTCGCCGTGGCCGCGCAGTCGCTGAGCCGCTCGGCGGACCTGTCGTTCAACGCGCTCGCCAAGGAGGCGGGCGTCGGGGTGGGCACGGTCTACCGCCACTTCCCGACGCCGGAGGCGCTGATCCTCGCGGTGTACGACCGGGAGGTGTGCCACCTCGTCGAGGTGGTCCCCGACCTGCTGGAATCCCTGCCACCGGAACAGGCTTTCCGCACCTGGGTGACCGATCACCTGACCCAGTACATGATGACCAAGCGCGGTCTCGCGGACGCCCTGCGCCTGTCGCGTCCGTCGGGTTCGGGCGAATTGCCGCGGCACGCCTACGAGCAGCTGGTGGCCGCCGTCGACCGGCTGCTGCGGGCGAACATCGCGGCCGGCACCGTCCGGCCGGACCTCACGACCGCGACCCTCCTGCGGGGGCTCGGCGGTCTGCTGTACCTGCGACCGGACGACGACTGGAAACGCCAGGCCGGCGAATTGGTGGATCTGCTGTGGGGCGGAATGCGCACCGGCGACTAGTCACATTGTGACCAGCGGTCACTGGTCACAATGTGACTAGCCGGGGTGCCATTCAGGAACGCAGGTGTGCGAGCCAGCCGCCTTTCCCGGAGATGTCCGGCGCGCCCGCGAGCGCGGCCGGTTCGCACAGAAATCCGGAGACCTCCGACCCGTCGGCGAGACGGACGCGGCCGATCGCCAGCGGGGCCGGCACCGCGGCGACGAAGGCCCCGAAACCCGACACGGGCAGGTCCCACACCTCGGCCGCGATCGCGGCGCCGCCTTCGGGCACGCGGACCAGGCCGGGTTTCGGGGGCGTGGTGGCGAGCGCGTGCAGCCGGTACTCGGGCGCGGTCGACACCGCGGCGACGAACCGGCCCCCGCGGCTCGTGAGCTCGTGGTTGAGGGGCTGGCCGCGCAGGTGGGCGCCGACGACGGCGAGCCGGACCCTCGGTTCGACGGTCCGGGCCAGGGCTGCCAGCTTCGCGTCCGCGTTTGCCGGGCCGACGAACATGACCCCGAACGGCAGGCCGCCGACGGTGCCGGCGGGGACGGCGAGCGCGCACAGGCCGAGCAGGTTGGCGAAGTTCGTGAAGCGGCCCAGCGCCGCGTTCGCGCCGATCGGGTCCGCGGCCACTTCGGCGAGTGTCGGGTGACCCGTCGTGGTGGGCAGGAGCAGCGCGTCCACTGTGGACAGCACCGCTTCGGCTTCGCTTTTCAGCGCCGCGAGCGTGGCCTGATCCGCGAAGACCCGATGTGCCGGGAGGTCGCGCGCCGCGGTGATGATGGCGGCCACGGCCGGATCGACCTCGTCCGGGTGCTTCTCGAGGAACTCGCCCACGGCGGTGTAGCGCTCGGCGACGAACGAACCCTCATACAGCAGCCGCGCCGCCGCGAGGAACGGGGACAGGTCCACCGTGGTCACGGTGGCACCGGCGGCCGCGTAGTCCGCCACGGCCGCGGCGAAGGCTTCGGCCCAGCCGTCCCGGAGCGGGCCCGTCCACGCGGGCACGCCGAGCCGGAACGGCGTGCCCGCGTCCCCGAACCCCGGGGTGGCCAGGCACCGCAGCGTCAGCTCGGCCTCGGCGACCGTCCGCGCGAAGATCGACACGCAGTCGATGCTGCGGCAGGCGGGCACGACCCCGCCGGTGGGCACCAGCCCGGGGGTCGGCTTCAGGCCGACGATCCCGTTCAGCGCCGCCGGCACCCGGCCGGATCCGGCGGTGTCGGTACCCAGGGCCACGTCGGCGATGCCGAGCGCGACGGCCACGGCCGAGCCGGAGCTCGACCCGCCCGAGATGTACGCGGGGTCGACGGCGTTGCGCACCGCGCCGTACGGGCTGCGGGTGCCGACGAGCCCCGTGGCGAACTGGTCGAGGTTCGTCGTGCCGAGGACCAGCGCCCCGGCCGCCCGCAGCCGGGCGACGACCGGCGCGTCCTCGGCGGGCCGGTACGCGTAGGCCGGGCACCCGGCGGTCGTCGGGAGGCCGGCGACGTCGATGTTGCCCTTCACCGCCGCGAGCCGGCCGTACAGCGGCAGCGGCTCTCCGGCGGCGAAGCGCGCCTGCACGGCCGCGGCCTCGGCGAGCACCTCGTCCTCCGGGCGCAGGTCGATCCAGATCTCCGGCCGGTCCACCTGCTCGATGCGGCGGTAGGCCGCGCGGACCCGTTCGCGGATCACGCCAGCACCACCAGGGGCGTGCCGGGCGCGACCTGGTCGCCGGGGGACACCAGCACCTCGAGCACCTCGCCACCGGCGGGTGCCGGGATGCGCGACTCCATCTTCATCGCCTCCAGGGTGACCAGGGACTGCGCGGACTGGACCCGCGTGCCCGCTTCGACGTCGACCCGCCAGACGGTCGCGGCGAACGGTGCCTCGACGACGTGCCCGCCGGGCGGCGCCTGCACCCGGGCCGGTGGCCGGGAGACCGGTTCGGGCTTCGGGTCGAACTCGCCCGCGGCGGCCCACGCACGGCGTTCGGCCTCGAACGCCGCGGCCTGGCCGGCGCGGAAGTCCGCGATGCTCTCGGCGTTGTCGGCGAGGAAGCGCTGGTGGTCGGCGAGGCGGAACTCGCCGTCGGTGATGTCGAGCTCCAGCTGCCCGGCCGAGCCCTGCGCCCGCAGGTCCAGCAGCTCCTCGGCGGACACCGGGTACCAGGAGATCCGGTCGAAGAACCGCAGCAGCCACGGCGAACCCGGCTCGAACGCGCCGCGCTGGTGCCAGCCGCTCCACACCTGCACCGTGCGGCCGACGAACTGGTAGCCGCCCGGCCCCTCCATGCCGTAGATGCACAGGTAGGCGCCGCCGATCCCGACCGAGTTCTCGGCGGTCCACGTCCGGGCCGGGTTGTACTTCGTCGTCACCAGGCGGTGGCGCGGGTCGAGCGGCGTGGCGACGGGCGCGCCGAGGTAGACGTCGCCGAGGCCCAGCACGAGGTACTGCGCGTCGAACACCGTGCGGTACACGTCGTCCACTGTGGCCAGTCCGTTGATCCGCCGGATGAACTCGATGTTCCACGGGCACCACGGCGCGTCGTCGCGCACTCCCGTCATGTACCGCTCGATGGCTTCTCGGGTCGCCGGGTCGTCCCACGACAGCGGGAGCCGCACCTGCCGGCTCGGCACCACGAGGTCGGCCGTGCCGGGCAGGTCGGCCTCCAGTTCGCGCACCAGGCCGAGCGCTTTGCCGACGGGCAGCGCGTCGGGATCGACGTGCACCTGCAGCGAGCGGATGCCCGGCGTGAGGTCGACGATTCCGGGCACGCCTTCGGCCGCGAGCCGTTCGGCCAGCGCGTGGACGCGCAGGCGCAGCGCTAGGTCCAGGGTCATCTCGCCGTATTCGACGAGCAGGTTGTCGTCGCCGCTGCGGCGGTAGGTCACGGCCGGTTCGCCGTCGCCGGCCGCGCGGCGGGCGAGCACCCCGCCGTCGCCGAGCGTTTCACGGGTGGCCTGCAGCGGAACCGCCGGCTTGCGCCGCAGCGCGGCCGCGTGGTCGGCGTCGATCGGCACGAACCGCACGGTGTCACCCGGGCGCAGCTGGCCGAGTTTCCAGCGCTCGCCGGTGGCCACCGTGGCGGGGCAGACGAACCCGCCGAGGCTCGGGCCGTCGGGGCCGAGCAGGATCGGCAGGTCTCCGGTGTAGTCCACGGCGCCGATCGAGTACGGCGTGTCGTGGATGTTGGACGGGTGCAGCCCGGCCTCGCCGCCGTCCTCGCGCGCCCAGGCCGGGCGCGGGCCGACGAGCCGGACACCGGTGCGCGCGGAGTTGAAGTGCACCTCCCAGCCGGTGCGGTAGAAGGTCTCGATGTCCTCCGGGGTGAAGAACTCCGGGGCCGCGTGCGGGCCTTCCAGCGCGCCGATCGTCCACTGTGCACCCAGAGCGGGTCGGTCGCCGGCGGGGACGGCGCCGGCGACCGGGTCGGCGGGTTCGGGACCGGGCGTCAGCACGTCACCGGCGGCGAGCGCGCGGCCGGCGTGGCCGCCGAACCGGCCCAGCGTGAACGTCGCGGCGCTGCCCAGGAACTCGGGCACGGCGAGGCCGCCGCGCACCAGCACGTAACTGCGCAACCCGGCGGTGCCGGTGCCGACGTCCAGGGTGGCGCCGGCGGGGACGACGATGGGCGTCCACAAGGGAGCGTCGGCACCGTCGACGGTCACGGGCGCGTCGGCCCCGGTCACGCACACGGTCGTCGGCGCGGTGAACCGCAGCGTGACGCCGTCCACGGTGCACTCGAGACCCGCGGTGCCTTCGGGGTTGCCGAGCGCGAGGTTGCCGAGGCGGAAGGACAGGTCGTCCATCGGGCCCGACGGGGGCACCCCGACGTGCCAGAACCCGGTGCGGCCGGGCCACTCCTGCACGGTGGTCGCCGTCCCGCCGCGCACGACCTCGACGCGCGGCTCGTCGTCGGTGATGCCGTCGAGCGTGGCGGTGTCGTGCCGGGCGGCGGTGAACGCCGGGGCGTCGGCGGCGGCGCGCAGCTGGCCGAGGTTGGTGCGCACCCCGTGGACCGCCGTCGCGGCGAGCGCGGTGCGCAGCGCCGCCAGCGCGGCGACGCGGTCGGTGCCGGTGCAGATCACCTTGGCCAGCAGGGGGTCGTAGTGCGTGGTGATCGTCGTGCCCGCCTCGACCCAGGTGTCCACGCGGACGTCCGGCAGCGTCACCCCGGTCACCAGGCCCGCGCTCGGCCGGTGGCCGGCGCTCGGGTCCTCGGCGTAGACGCGCGCCTCGATCGCGTGGCCGCGGGGTTCGGGGACCGCGGTGAACATGCTCTGGTCGCCTTGGGCGAGCCGCAGCATCCACTCGACCAGGTCCACGCCGTACACCGCTTCGGTCACCGGGTGCTCGACCTGAAGCCGTGTGTTGACCTCGAGGAACGCCGCCTCGCCGTGGCCGGGGTCGTAGACGAATTCGACGGTGCCGGCCGAGCGGTAGCGGACCGACTCGCACAGCGCCACGGCGGAGTCGACGAGCTGCCGGCGCACCGCGTCCGGCAGGTCCGGCGCCGGGCACTCCTCGACGACCTTCTGGTTGCGCCGCTGCAGCGAGCAGTCGCGGGTGCCGAGCGCGAGGACGCGGCCGGCGCCGTCGCCGAACACCTGCACCTCGACGTGGCGCGCGCTCGTCACCAGCCGTTCGAGGAACACGCCGGTGCTGGCGAAGCTCTTGGCCGCGAGACCGCGCACGGTTTCCCACGCGGCGCTCAGCTCGGCGGGCGTCGCGCACGCCCGCATGCCGATCCCGCCCCCGCCGCCGGTCGCCTTGAGCATCACCGGGTAGCCGATCTCCGCGGCGCGTGCGAGGGCCTCGTCGACGTCGGTGAGCAGGCCCGTGCCGGGCAGCAGCGGGACACCGGCGGCGATCGCGGCCTCGCGTGCGGTGTGCTTGCTGCCGAACACGTCCAGGTGCCTCGGCGCCGGGCCGACGAACGCGATGCCCGCCGCTTCGCACGCGCGGGCGAACGCGGTGTCCTCCGACAGGAAGCCGTATCCGGGGTGGATCGCGTCGGCGCCGGTGTCGAGGGCCGCGCGCACGATCGCGTCGGCGCGCAGGTAGCTTTCGGCCGCGGGAGCGGGCCCCAGCCGGACGGCCTCGCCGGCGAGCCGGACGTGCGGCGCGGTGCGGTCGGCGTCCGAGTATACTGCCACGGCCGGGATGCCCAGCTCGCGGGCGCTGCGCAGGATGCGGACCGCGATCTCGCCGCGATTGGCGACCAGGAGTTTCACGCCGCACGCTCCGGCTCCGTGACGACCATCCGCACGGGCGTCGGGTCGAAGCCGTTGCAGGGGTTGTTGATCTGCGGGCAGTTCGACACCAGCACGAGCACGTCGGTCTCGGCGCGCAGCCGGACTTCGAGCCCGGGCGCGGAGAGCCCGTCGACGATGCCGAGCGTGCCGTCGGCCTCGACCGGCACGTTCATGTACCAGTTGATGTTGCTGACCAGATCGCGTTTCCCGAGGCCCCAGCGGGCGCCCTCGATCAGGAAGTTCTCGACACACGCGTGCTGGAACCGGGTGTGCTGCCCGTAGCGCAGGGTGTTGGACTCCTTGCTGCAGGCGCCGCCGAGCGTGTCGTGGCGGCCGCAGGTGTCGGCGACGACGGTGAGCAGCGGTGCGCCCTCCGCGGTGCGCAGCACGCTGCCGGTGGTGAGGAAGATGCTGCGCTGAGCGGTGATCGTCGCCGGCGCGCTGTAGCGCTTCGAGGTGTCGGTCGCGTCGTAGCAGAGGAAGTCGACGGCCTGGTTCCCGCCGAGGTCGACGATGGTCAGCTCCTGGCCGCGGCTCAGCACCGTGGAGAACGGCGCCCGCGCGGGAACTTCGACGTCGAGCACGGTCGTGGTCATGCGAGCCCCCTGGCGGTGAGGTAGTCGGCGGTGTTCTCGAACGCCCGCCGGGATTCCGGCGTGTGGGTCCACTGCGGACTGTCCGGAGTGGCCGGCCGGTCGCGCCAGGCCAGGACCTGCAGCGGCGTCACGGCGTAGTCCGGGCGCGGGTCGAGCGGGTGGGCGACGTTGGCCAGCAGCACCACCGCGGGGAGCTCGAGGCGCAGCTCCACCGACCGGCCGGGGCCGGCCGAGCCGGTGAACTCGAGCTCGCCTTCGGACGTGACGCGCACGCCCTGGAAGAAGGACAGGCTCGGTGGGAGGTCACGCGGACCGAGTCCGTGCTTGGCCGCGGCCAGGGTGAACAGGGGCAGCCCGGCCGGGGAGGCGCTTTCCGGGGAGCCGGCGCCGTAGCGGACGGTGTTCCCGTCCACAGTGGAGGTTCCGCACAGCGCGTCGTGCCGGCCGCTGGAGTCGGTGACCACGGTCGCGAGCACGCGGGCCTGGTCCGACAGCAGTGTGCCGGATTCGCCGAGGTAGGCGTTCCACTGCACCTTGACGGTGTCGGCGACGTTGAGCCGTTCCCACGGCTGGTCGGCGTTGAACAGCAGCAGGTGCGCGCACGCGTCGCCGGCGGGGTCGGTGAGCCGCAGCCGGGTGCCGCGGGCCAGCACCTTGTGCGTGTACCCGCCGGGGGCGACGGTTTCGGCCCAGGTCAGCGCAGCGGGATCGACGCCGCCGGGTGGATCGGGGAAGGTGCTCGCCGGGATCGTCGGCATCGTGTCGACGACCGTGCCGGCCTGGGCGCGGGCGTGGTCGCGCGCGCCGTGGGTGGTCGCGGTGCTCATGCGGCGTCCTCTCAGACGGCGGGTTCGAGGGCGGGGGCGGCGGTGCGGCGCAGGCGCAGCCAGCAGAGCCCGCCGATCAGCAGGGCGGCGGCGACGAACTCGATCGGGAAGAGCAGCATCCAGGGCGAGCCGGAGCCGGCGAGGTCGTAGATCTCCGCGCGGGGCCAGGCGATGTTGACGATCATGACCACCCCGTAGGCGACGGCGGCGACGTTGACCGGGATCGCCCAGCGGCCCAGGGAGAACAGGCCGGGCTGCGCGGGGAAGGTCCCGCGCAGGCGGCGGACGAGCAGCGGCGCGGTGACGAGCAGGTAGGCGAGGTACACGATCACCACCGAAGTGCCGGTGATCGTGCTGAACAGCGTCGGGTTGCCGACGTTCACGCCGAGCAGGCCGATCGCGAGGGCGCCGGACAGGACGGCCGGGCCCAGGGGAGTGCCGGTGCGCGCGTTCACGCCGGAGAGCCGGGCCGACATGGGCAGGGCGCCGTCGCGGGCCATCGCGTAGATCAGCCGGATCGTGCCGGTCTGGATGGTGAGCGTGCAGACGACGACGGCGATGGCGACGTCGGCGAGGAAGATCCGGCCGAAGGTGTCGCCGAAGACCGCGGTGATCACGTACGGCAGGCCGTGGCCGGCGAGCTGCCCGTCGGTGAGGCTCGGGGCGGCCATGAGCGCGGTGAGGACCACGGCGAGCCCGCCCAGCCCGGACACCAGCACCGCGCGCAGCACGGCGCGGGGTGCGGCGCGGCGGGCGTCGCGCGTTTCCTCCGCGACGGAGGCGGCGGTGTCGAAGCCGTAGAGCACGTACGCGGCCATGAGCGCGGACGCGAGCACACCCCCGACGCCGGCCGCCGAGGTTCCGTCGCTCACCGCGACGCTGTGGAGCACGACCTGCGGCCCGCGCACGGCGAAGAGCACGAGCCCGCCGATGAGCACGACCACCCCGATCAGCTCGGCGGCCACTCCGATGTCGTTGATCCGCGCCATTACGCGGACGCCGGCGGCGTTGACGAGCGTGGTGAAGACGACCAGGAGCGTGCCGAGCAGCACGGCGTTGGTGGCGCCGGTCGGCGACGTCACCGACGGGTCGCCGCCGACGAGCTGGAACCCGCTCCACACCGACGGGAGCACGATCTGCAGCGCGATCGCGGCCGCGGCGAGCGCCACGACGCAGCCGAGCAGCATCATCCAGCCCGCGAGCCAGCCGGTGAAGCCGCGGGCGAGCTGCTTGGCCCACTGGTAGACGGAACCGGCGAGCGGGAAGCGCGCGGCGAGCTCCGCGAAGACGAGGGCGACGAGCAGCTGCCCGGCGAGCACGGCGGGCCACGACCAGAAGAACAGCGGGCCGCCGAAGGAGTAGCCGAAGCCGAAGAGCTGGAAGACGGTGGTGAGGATCGAGACGAAGGAGAAGCCGGCGGCGAAGGCGGAGAACCCGCCCAGCGTGCGGCGAAGCTCCTGGCGGTAGCCGAATTGCTGCAGTTCGTCGGTGGGGACCGGTGGCGCGGGCATGGCGGGGCTCCCGTCTGCGGGCTCAATTTCGATCGATTGACCGAAATTAAGCGGCGGCGGCGTCGTGGCCGTCTCGCGCGCGTAAGGGCGGTGTTAACGAGCCGGGCGTTGTGTTTCGGGATCGGGCGCCGCGGTGTAACACGGCGGCGGGCCTGGCAGGATCGTCCGGGTGGACGGGAAGGCGACCAGGGTGGGCCGGCCGCGCGCCAGCGGTGCGGCCGCGAGCAGGGAAGACGCGCGCGAAGCGCTGCTGGACGCCGCCGGCGAGCTCTTCACCGGCGCCGGCTACGCGGCGACCACGACCCGCGCTATCGCCGAACGCGCGGGCCTGCGCCAGGCGTCGCTCTACTACCACTTCCCGGCGAAGGAGGACATCCTCGCCGAACTGCTGGCCGCCACGGTCCGCCCGTCGCTCGTGGTGGCCGACCGGCTCGTCGCGTCCCGCGCGCCGGCCCCGGCCCGGCTGTGGGCTCTGGCGCACACGGACATCCGCCTGCTCGCCGGCGCTCGGCACAACGTCGGGGCGCTGTACCTGCTGCCCGAGGTCGCGTCCCCGAACCTGGCGAGGTTCCGCGCCGACCGGGCCGCGCTGAAGGCCGCGTACGCATCGCTGGTGGACCTCGCGGGGGTGCCGTCGGCGGCGGCCCGGACGGATCTGGTCTTCGGCTTGGTCGAGAGCACCGCGATCCTGCGACGGGATTCACCGGACCTCGACGTGGCCGCCCACGCCCGCGAAGGCGCGGACGCCGTGCTCCGCGTCGCCGGCCTCCCCGACGCGGACGACGCCCTGCGAGCCGCGGCTCTGGCGTTGGTCTAGGCGCCGCGTTACTCGGCTGTACCCTGGTGCGGCCGTCGACGTTTCCCCGTGGGCACGAACCACGGCTAGCCACTTCTCTGGCTGGACACCCTCGACGCAGCTGGCCACGACGTCGTCGGCGAGGGCGTCCGCCCGGTGCGTCGGTGCACACGCGGCCGTCCCGAGGCCGCAATTGCCATCCGGAGCTCGCCGACCTCCTTCTCGTAGCCGCGCCTCGACAATCTCTGCTCGGCGCCGGACTCGGTGATCAACTGCCCTAGGGGGACCGCTGGTCGACTCGGCTGGCATGCGCGTCATTCGGATGGCACATCGCGTCCGCCAGCTTCGGCTGCCTTGAGCAGTTTCCTCGCTCTGACCAGCGATACCAAGCGGTCAGCGATCTCGATGGGGTGGTCGTGCTCCCACACCCTGAACACGAGCCAACCGGCTTGAGCCAGCACCTGGTCGGTATCTCGGTCCCGCCTGGCGACACCCCGGAACTTCAGCCGCCACCAGCTGCGGTTCGCCCGCGGTAGGTGGCCGTGTTCGGGGCACGAATGCCAGAAGCACCCGTCGACGAACACCGCGATGCGCGCGCCTCGAAGGAGGATGTCCACACGTCGCCGCCGGTTGCCCCCGGGCACGGGGCGGTCCACCACGAATCGGAGACCTCGTCGGTGGAGGGCGCTGCGCACAGCGAGTTCGGGCCGCGTCCCCGTCCTCTGAGTGCGTCGCATCACCCGCGCGGTCGCGGTGGAAGAAGGCGGCGGAGCGAGCCCGGGGTCCAGGTGGTGGTACACGTCGGCACCATCGCACGCGGCCCCGGCAGAACACGGCCACCGAGGGCACGAGTCGGCGAGGTGGGGTGGTGATTACGCTCGGCGGCGGGGCGCCGTCGTGGAGGTGGGGTGCATGGTCGTCGCCGGGGCGATCGGGTTGGTGTGGCTGGGGATGGTGCTCGGGATTTCGTTCCTGGAGGCGCCGCTGAAGTTCCGGGCGCCCGGGGTGACGGTGGCGCTCGGGCTGGGGATCGGGCGGCTGGTGTTCGCGGCGCTGAACAAGGTCGAGGTGGTGCTGGCCCTCGGCGTGTGGGTGGCGCTGATCGTGAGCTCCGGCTCCGCCGGGACGCTGGGCGCGGCGGGCGCCGTGTCGCTGGTGCTGGTGGCGCAGCTGGCGGCCGTGCGGCCGGCGCTGAACCGGCGCTCGGACCGGGTGCTGGCGGGCGAAGAGGGGCCGCGCAGTCACGCGCACCTGTGGTACGTCGGGCTGGAAGTGCTGAAGGTGGCCGGGCTGGTGGTGCTCGGCGTGTTCGCCCTGGGGTGAACGGCCGATGTGGACCGGCCCGCGGAGGGGTGCCCCCGCGGGCCGGGGACACCTAGGAAACGCGCGCCGGCACGGTGTTCGCGGCGCGGAGCACCGCGGCGAGGCTCGCCGCGAGGACGGAGCGGTCGCGGCCCGCGGCCCAGCGGGTCGCGGCGCCGTCGCGGTACTCCAGGAGCGTCAGCGCCGTCGTGGCAGCGCCCGAGCCGGCGCTGGTCTGGTGCAGGCTCAGCACTTCGACCGGCACGCCGTGCGCCGAGAGCGCCTGGGTGAGCGCCTCGACGGGGCCGGCGCCGGTGTGCGTGCTCGTGTGCCGGACGCCGTCGATCTCCACCGTCAGCGACGTTTCCGCGTCGCCGGCGGCGTAGGCGGCCAGGGAGATCCCGGCGGGGCCCTCGACGTACGTCGCCGAGAACAGCTCCCACAGCTGCGCCGCCGTCACCTCGTGGCCGGTGGTGTCCGTGTGCTCCTGGACGTGCCGGGCGAAGTCGATCTGCAGCCGCCGCGGCAGCTCGACGCCGTACTCGGCGGCGAGCAGGTAGGCGATCCCGCCCTTGCCGGACTGGCTGTTGACTCGGATGACCGCGTCGTAGCCGCGCCCCAGGTCGGCCGGGTCGATCGGGAGGTACGGCACGCGCCACTCGGCCTCGCGCTCGGAAACGCCGAGCGCGGCGGCCCGGGCGCGGTGCTCGGCGAAGCCCTTCTTGATCGCGTCCTGGTGCGTCCCGCTGAACGCTGTGTGCACGAGGTCGCCGACGTAGGGGTGGCGGGGGTGGATCTCGAGGCGGTTGCAGTGCTCGACGGTCCGGCGGATCTCGTCGACGTCCGAGAAGTCGATCATCGGGTCCACGCCCTGCGCGTGGAGGTTCAGCGCGAGCGTGGCGAGATCGACGTTCCCCGTGCGTTCGCCGTTGCCGAACACGCAGCCTTCCACGCGCTGCGCACCCGCCAGCACAGCGAGTTCGGCGCACGCAACGCCGGTGCCGCGGTCGTTGTGCGGGTGCACCGACAGGATCACGGCTTCGCGGCGGGCGAGGTTCTTGTGCATGTACTCGATCTGGTCGGCGTAGACGTTGGGCGTCGCGACCTCGACCGTGGCGGGCAGGTTGAGGATCACCGGGCGCTGCGGCGTCGCGGCCCACAGGCCGGTCATCGCGTCGCAGAGTTCCAGCACGTAATCGGGTTCGGTGAGGGTGAAGACCTCCGGGGAGAACTCGAACCGCGTCGACGGCCGGTCTCCGGCGAACTCGAGCACGGCGCGGCCGCCGGCGAGGATCAGCTCCTTCAGCGCCGCGCGGTCGTGGCCGAGGACGACGTCGCGCCAGGTCGGGGCCGTCGCCGTGTAGAGGTGGATCACCACCGGGTTGGTGATGCCGCGGATCGACTCGACGGTCCGCTCGATGAGGTCGCGGCGCGCGGGGGTGAACACGGCGATCGTCACGTCGTCCGGCGCGAGATCGGTCTCCGCGAGCAGGCGGACGAAGTCGTAGTCGGTCTGCGACGCGGACGGGTACCCGACCTCGATCTCCTTGTAGCCCATCGCGACGAGCAGCTCGAAGAACCGGCGTTTGCGGGCCGGGTCCATCGGCTCGGCCAGTGCCTGGTTGCCGTCGCGCAGGTCGACGGGCACCCACAGCGGCGCCCGCGTCAGCCGGCGGGCGGGCCAGTCGCGGTCGGTGAGGGGGACGTCGACGCGCGAGTGGACGTCGCGGTAGCGGTAGGAGGGCAGCTGCGAGTGGCGCTGGCGGTTCCAGGCGGGGGAGTCCGCGGGGATCGGGCCGGCGGGGGTGCTGAGGCGCGGGAACGCGCTGGTCATGGGAATCCTTCCCGGGTTTCGGACGATGACCGGCGCGCGTCGCTGCCCCACGTCGGGGAGCCGGTCCGGTCAGGCCCCGCCGTGGCGGCGAAGGAGGAGGAGTCCGAAGGGGAGCACGCGCTAGACTCTAGCCCAACTCCTCAGACAAGTAGAGGAGGGGGAGGAGAGGTCATGGTCCAGGTCCGCCGCGAACCGCTCGCCGACAAGGCCGCCGAACTGCTGCTGGCGCGCATCCGGTCGGGGGAGTGGACGCTGGGTGCGAAACTGCCCGGCGAGACGACGCTGGCCCCGCAGCTGGGTGTCGGCCGCTCGACGGTGCGCGAGGCGATCCGCCAGCTCGCCGGCCGGGGGGTGCTGGCGTCGCGCCAGGGCGCCGGTGTGTTCGTGACCGCGCTCGACGTCCCCGAGGACTGGGACGCGGTGCTGCGCCGGGCCGACATCGTGTCGGTGCTCGAAGCGCGCATCGCGATCGAGACGGAGGCCGCGGGCCTCGCCGCCGAGCGGCGCACGCCGGCCGAACTGCGGGCCCTGCGCCGGGCTCTCGCCGATCGCGCGGCGCGCCGCTCAGGCCTCGAAGATCACGTCGACGCCGACACGGCCTTCCACCGCGCCATCGTCGTGGCCGCGCACAACCCGATCCTCACCGAACTCTTCGACGGCTTCGTCCCCCGCAGCCGCGAAGCGATGATCTCGATGCTGCGCCTGCGCGGTACCTTCGGCAGCGACGCCGACCACGACACCCACGCCGGTCTGCTCGACGCCGTCGCCGCCGGCGACGCGCGATCGGCGGCCGAACGCAGCCGGACGCACCTGGCCGAGCTGAAAGCCCGGCTCAGCTGACGAACCCGAAGACAATTCCCATCCGGGAACGGCGAAAAGAATTCCTCCGGCTGCGGCGGCCGGAGGAATTCGCCCGAGGCGGCAACCGGTCGTCCCGGTGCCGGACCCTCACACGGGCAGTGCGGGCGTGCTTTCGGCGCACAAGCAGCTGAAACACGCTCCCGTGGCGGCGAATCCGGCGACGACCAGACCGGCGATTCGGCGAAGGTGAAACATTTCCGATTCCTCCCTGTCGCTTCCGGCCACGCGGCCCTCGAAATCGAAGCTAACAGGAATTCCGGCGAAGTCAGCTCGAACATGATCTTGTGCACCGATCGTGCGCGGATGTCACCGCCGTGGGGGTCAGGCTCCGTCGCGGACCGTCACGACCGGGCGTTCGGCGGCGGGACGCCGGACGCGGCCCCACGGCTTGAACACCGACAGCACGAACGAGAACAGCAGCAGGCTCGGCGCCACGACCACCGGCGGCAGCAGGCCGCTCGCACGCGTGGCGGACGCCGTCCCGGCCGCGATCTCGCGGCCGTACACCGCCGCCTCGTCGAGCCCCAGCCGCAGGGAGAAGTAGATCAGCACGACCATCAGCACGGTCGCCGCCAGCTTCGCCGTGACCCACCAGTAGCGGACCACGCCGTACTTGCTGCCCAGGCCCAGCACCACGCCGGTCACGAGCGTCAGCAGGGCGGCGGACAGCATCGGCCACACCGCGAACAGCCGCAGCGCCTGGAGCGCGGTCGACGCGACGGCGGTGCTGTCGGTGATCAGCGCCGTGCACACGAGCACGCCCAGCGCCAGGTCCATGCCGAACCACGCCGACGAGAACACGATGTGGGCGAACAAGGACCACTTGCGCGTGCGGGCCGTCGGGTGCCACCTCATGCCGTCTCCTCGCCGATGTCCGGTTTCACCCGTTCATCGTCGGGAAAAGCTCGCGCGAGGGCGTCCGCTCAGCTGCGGCACTTGCGCGTACCGCACCGTGCGTACGTGCCGTCCTCGCGGGGGATCACCCCGTTCGTCCGGCGGCCGGGACCTTCGCCGCGGCGATCTGCTCGTGCAGCGATTTGAGCGCCGCCACGTAGATCTCGGAGAACGTCGGGAACGGCTGGATCGTGTCGCGCAGGACGTCGAGCGGCACGCGGGCGCGGACGGCGAGCGTGGCCTGCTGGAGCCACTCCCCGGCCTCGGGGCCGAGGGCGTACGCGCCGGTGAGGCGGTGCCCGTCGGACACGAGCGTGAGGAAACCGCGGGATTCGGCGTAGGCGTGGGTGTACGTCGCGGTTTTGGCCACTTCGGACACTCGCGCGGTGGCGGTGAACTCGCCCTCGCCGGCGCCGACCGTGGCCGCCTGCGGATCGGTGTACACGACGTCGGGGACGGCGTCGTAGTTCGCCGGGCGCGGCTCGCCCAGGAGGTTGGCCGCGACGACCTCGCCCTGGTACTTGCCGACGTGCGTGAGCAGGCGGATGCCGGTGACGTCGCCGATGGCCCACAGCCGCTCGCCGGCGCGCAGGTGGTCGTCGACCGCGATGCCGCGGGGGTCGGGCGTGACACCGACGGTCTCCAGCCCCAGCCCGTCGACGCGCGGGCGCCGCCCGGTGCAGACGAGGAGGTGGTCACCGCGCAGCCCGCGGCCGTTGTCGAGCGTCAGCAGGAACTCCTCGCCGTCGTGGCGGGCGCCGGTCGCGTGCACGCCGACGAGCACTTCGACGCCGTCGGCGCGAAGGACCTCGCCGAGCGCGTCGCCGAGGGGAGCGGGTTCGCGGGCGAGCACGTGCTCCGCGCCTTCGACGAGCACGACCTCACCGCCGAAGCGCCGCACGGCTTGCGCCATCTCGGTACCGACGGGCCCGCCACCGAGGATGAGCAGCCGGCGGGGCACGGTTTTCATCGCGGTGACCTCGCGGTTGGTCCACACCCCCGCCAGCCCGCGCAGCCCCGGGACGGGCGGGATGAAGGGGTCGGAGCCGGTCGCGAGGACGACGTCGCGCGCGGTGTGGCGGACGCCGCCGCCCTCGACGACACCCGGCCCGGCGAGCCGTCCGGTGCCGCGCAGCAGGGTGATGCCCTTGCTCGCGAGCCACGTCTCCTGCCCGCCGTCGGTGTGGTCGGACACCATGAAATCGCGCCAGGCCAGCGCGGCCGCGACGTCGACCTCCGCGGTGGCTGCGGCCTCGCGAGCGCCCTGGACGGCTTCACCCGGGCGCAGCAGCGACTTCGAGGGGATGCACGCCCAGTAGGAGCACTCGCCGCCGACGAGTTCCCGTTCGACCAGCGCCACGCGCAGGCCGCCGTCGGCCAGTTCGCCGGCGCAGTGCTCACCCGGTGAGCCGGCGCCGACGACGATGACGTCGAAGTCCTCGTTCATCGGCCCGGCAACCGCTGGGTGATTTCCTGCAGCAGCCGGCCGTTGCCGTCGGGATCGGCTAACGCGGCGAACGAGCCGTAGCTCTGGCGGCCGGGCGCGGGTCCGGCGACGCGACCCTCGGTGCCGCCGTGGTGGAACACGCCGCCGGCGTCGTGGAAGACCTCGCTGACGGCGGTACCGGTGGCGGCGAGCTCGGCGCGGGCCGCGTCGAGCTCGGTGACCACGAGGTGCAGGCCCTGTGCCGAGCCGGGTTCCGCCGTGGTGAGCCCCGTGCCGAAGATGACGGAGCAGGGGGAGCCGGGCGGAGTCATCTGGATGACCCGGAAATCGGGGCTCGGGGCGAAGTCGGCGTCCTCGCGCCGGCCGAGTCCTTTGTAGAACGTCTTGGCGCGGTCGACGTCTCCGACGGGGAGCACCACGACTTCGAGCTTCCTGTCCACTGGGGGACTCCTTCCGGGGCGCACACGGGGCCGACCAGCATCCGCGTCCGGTTGCGCGTGCACCTCCCCCGGGAAGAGTGAGTTCAGGTGGGCAGGTCGACGTCGTCGTACACGCGCACCGCGGAGAACAACCCGCTTCCGGTGCGGTCGAACACGCAGATCCCGGCCTGGGCCGCCACGTCATGGCCACCGAAGCGGTCGCACGTGTACTCGAGCGCGCACCGGTCGCCGCCGTCGGTGATTGCACACGGCTCCAGCCGCACCGCGCCGATCCCCGTGTAGAACTCACGAAGTTCGGCGGCGCCGGTGTGTTTCGCGCCATCGGGCTCCTGCACGTACCCGTCCGGCGCGAACCCGCGCACGAGCGCTTCGGTGTCGCCGGTGGCGAGTGCCGCCTGGTAGCGGCCGACGTCGGCGGGCAGGCCCGCGCGTGTATCGAGGATGGCCGGCCGCAGGTGGTGGCGTCCGTCGAGTGGCCGCTGGCTGCAATAGGTGCGGAACACCACCGACTCGTCCCCGGACGCCTCCGCCACCACGGTCACCGGCCAGGGATCCGCGTCGTCCAGGTACGCCACCAGTTCCACCACGGCGCGTTCACCGGAGCGCGTGCTCGCGACCGTCTTGATCCGCGCGTGGCGCCGGGCCTGCCACTCCTGGTTGGAGTGCACGAACTTCCGCAGCTCCCGCCGGCTGCGCACCACCCCGGCGCGCGGGTCGTACACCACGACCTCACCGGGCCAGGCGGTTTCGAGCGCTTGCGCGTCACCGGCGTTGAGCGCCGTGAAAAAGTGCGCGACGGGATCGGCCCGCCCCTCGGCGCGGGTCTGCTTGCGCGCCAGCTCCACCGCACTCACGAAATCCGGAAACCACGGCATCGACCCACGCTCCTTCACCGAGCGGACATCCCGGGTGCACAGCCTGCCGGTTCGGCCGCGTCCGCGACAGTCCCGGGACAGGCCCGGGGAGGGGAACGCACCCCTCGGGTGTATAACGCCCTTTACTGCTTTCCAGGAGTCGACGGCCCATACTGGGTCCTTGCGGTCGATCCGGTTCGGGGAGCACGCCATGACGACGGAACTGCAGCTCGCTTCACGGTCGACGAAGCGAGCGCTGGTACTGCGGCTCCGGGGTGAGCTGGTGGCCGGCCACTCCGACGACACCGTGGTGCGGCAGGCGGTTGCGGAGGCGCCGCCCCCGGCGCTCGTGGTGTTCGACCTGCGTGACGTCGAACTGCTGTCGGCCGCCGGGATCCGCCTGCTGATCGGCGTGCTCGAGACGCTGCGGTCGCGGGCCGCCCGGTGCCGGCTCGTGGTGCCGGCCGACAGCGCGCCGGAGAAGGTGCTGCGCGCGGTGACGCTGCCGGCGGGGTCGGCGGTGTTCGCGACCCTCGAGCAGGCGCTGGCGGAACCGGTCCGCTACGACGAGCCGAACCACGACCCGGCGGAACCGGATCCGGGTGAGCCGGAGGAACGGCTGGCGTCGTTGACTCGCCTGCTCGCCGCCGAGCCCACGGTCGGCGGGGTGCTGCGGCGGGTGGTGTCGGCGACTCAGGTCGTGGTGCCGGGAGCGGATCTGGTGAGCGTGACGCTGCGGGATCCGGCGCGCGGGTTCTTCACCCCCGTGGAGACCGCCGCGGAAGCGACCGAACTGGACCTCGTGCAGTACCGCATCGGCGAAGGGCCGTGTTTCGACGCCGCACGGCCCGGCGGCCCGGGTTTCGTGGTCAGCGCCGACCTGGCCGTCGAGACGAGGTGGCCGCGGTTCGCCGCGGTGGCCACCTACCACGGGCTCACCGCCGTGCTCGCGACCGACCTGCTCCCGGCCGCGGGACCGGAGAGCCTGGGCGGCGCGCTGAACGTCTACAGCCGCTGGATGCGCGGGTGGCGCGCCGCCGACCGGCAGGCCGTCGCGTTGCTGTCGGCGTACGCGAGCCTCGCCCTCGACGGGATCAGGGCCACCAACGCGGTCGATCTGACTGCGCTGGACGTCTCCCGGCCGATCGCGGCACGTGACGTGCTCGGCCGGGCCCAGGACTTCCTGACGAGCCGGCAGGGCATGGACGCCGAGCGGGCCGCCACCGTGCTGCGCCGCGCCGCAGGCAACCTCGATCTGAAGCTCGTCGCCCTGGCCCGGACCCTGGTGGAGCGACCCGGCGATCCCGGTTGACCCCGAGCGGGCGCCCGATCCACTCGGACGGAGGCGGCGGTGATGCCCCGGGACGCGAACGACGACCTCGACGCACGGGTGGGTCCGGCCGAGGCGGTCCGGGAGAGCTACGAATCCATGCCGGTCATGCTGATGGGCCTCGGCGGTGCGGAGCACCGGGTTCTCGCGGTGAACTCGGTCTTCCGCGCGGTGGTGAGCCGCGAGCGGATGGTCGGCCGGACGCTGCGGGAAATCTTTCCCGAGGTGGTCGGGCAGAACCTGTTCGAGATGACTGATCGCGTGTACGAGACCGGTGTCGCGCAGGTGGCGCGGGGCTGGCGGGTCCAGCTCGAGCGCGAACCCGGTTCCGGCCGGCTCGACGAGCTGTACGTCGACTTCACGATGGCGCCGCGTTTCGGACCGGACGGCGCCATCACCGGCCTGAACTTCTTCGGGATCGACGCGACCGAGCGCGTGCTCGAACAGCGCCGCGCCCGGCGCGAGACCGCCGAGGCGGTGCGGCGCTACGAAGAAGCGCGCGAAGTCATCACCGCGTTGCAGCGGCGGCTGCTGCCACCCGGCCTGCCCGTGCTGCCGTCCGTGCGCATCGCCGGCAGTTACCTGCTCGCCGACGCCGAGGACGCGGCGGGCGGGGACTGGTTCGACGCCGTCCCGCTCGCCGGGGGCCGGGTCGCGCTCGTCGTGGGTGACGTGGTGGGCCACGGCGTGGCCGCCTCGGCGGCGATGGGACAGCTGCGCGCGGTGCTGCAGGACCGGCTCGACGAGACCGGCGATCCGGTGGCCGCTCTCGCGGCGGCGGACCGCATGGCGGCCCGGGTGGCGGAGGCGCGCGCGGCGACGGTGTGCGTCGTGGTGCTCGACGCCGCCGCCGGCGCGCTCACGTTCTGCTCCGCCGGGCACGAGCCTCCGCTGGTGGTGACGGACGACTCCGCCCGGTACCTCCCGCCGTCGGGCGCGGGACCCCTGGGCACCGGAGCGACCTACACCGCGGCGAACGCCCGGCTCGAACCGGGCGAGGTGGTGCTGCTCTACACCGACGGGATCATCGAACGGCCCGGCCGTGACCCGGCCGCGGCGCGGGCGGAACTCGCGCGGGCCGCGAGCGACACGCTGGCCGAACGGGGGTTGCGCGGGACGGGCTTGCCGGCGGTCGACCGCGTGTGCACGCTGAGCCTCGAGCTGCTGGTGCGCCAGAGCGGGCACACCGACGACATCACGCTGCTCGCCGCCCAGCGCGTCGCCGCGCCGGAGCCGCTGCACCTGCGCATGGCGGCCGGCGTCGACGCGGTCCCGGCCACCCGCGTCGCGACGAACCGGTGGCTGCGCGAGCACGGCGCGGGCGAGCGGGACGTGAACGCGCTCGCGCACGCCCTCGGCGAATTGGTGACCAACGCCGTCGAACACAGCCACCCCGACGCGGCGGAAGGCACCGTCACGGTGACCGCCGAGCTGGGCCCGGACGGGTGCGCGCGGGTCCGGGTGGCCGACGACGGCCACTGGCGCGACCGCGCCCGCCCCGGCGACGAGGACTTCCGCGCCGACCACGGGCTCGGGCTCGCCGTGGCCACGCGGCTCGTGGACGAGCTGGAGGTGGACCGCGGCGAGCACGGCACCACCGCCACGGCGCGCCTGCGCCTCTCGCACCCGGCCCGGCTGCTCATCGCCGACGAGGTGGACCACGGCACGGTCCCGAGAGCCGCTGAGGAACGGCCCGAGCTGATGCTCATGCTCGACCAGCCCGAGGCGTCCGGTTCGCGGGTGGCCGTGCACGGTGCGCTGGACGTGAGCAACGCCGGCCGGTTCGCCCACGAGCTCGACCGGCTCACGCTCGGCGGCACCCACGAGCTCACCGTGGACCTCACCGCCGTCACGCTGCTGGCGAGCGCCGCGGTCGCGGTTCTGTTGCGCGCCAACGCGTCCGACGGTGACGGCCACCGGCCGCTGCGCCTCTACGCCCCGGCCGGCAGCGTCGCCGACCAGGTGCTCACGCTCGTCGACCTCGCCCACACCACCGAGGACCCCGACGGTGGTGGGTGAGTCCGGGGTGGACGGTCAGGACCGCAGCTGCCGGTTCTTGATCCCGTACTGGGCCATTTTGCGGTAGATCGTCGCGCGGCCCATGCCGAGCTCGGCGGCCGCGGCGACGACCGTGGCGCCCGGCTGGGAGAGGCAGCGGACGATTTCGTCGCGTTCCAGCGCCTGCAGGCGGCTCAGGCGCGGGCCGCTGGTGGTGAAGACCTCCGGCGAGAGGTGGTGGGCGTCGACGGTGTCCGCGCGGGCCGCGGCCTCGGCGACGACGCGGCGCAGCTGCTTGGCGTTCTCGGGCCAGTCGTAGGTCGTCAGCGCGCGGGTGGCGGCGGGGGTGAAGGTGACGGCGCGGCCGCGGGCGCGGTGGGCGAAGTGGTGGGCCAGCGGCATGACGTCGTCGGGCCGCAGGCGCAGCGGCGGCAGCTCGACGACGGTCTCGGCGAGCGGCAGCAGCGGGGCCGGGATCGCCGCGGAATCCGGTGCGGTGAGGACGAAACCCGTGCGGTGCGCGGTGAACCGGGCCGCCAGCTCGCTCGCGGCCCAGGCGGGCAAGGCGTCGACTCCCGAGACGATCACGCACGTGCTGTCCTTGCCGACTTCCGGCGCCCACATCGCGAGCCACGCGTCGACGTCATCCGGCGCCGGTGGGCGGGCGTTGAGCACGCGTTCGCGCGGGTGGAGTTCGCGGCGGGCCAGCGCGGCCAGCGCCGTCTTCCCGGCGCCCGGCTCGCCGACCACCGCGAGCGTGCGGCCGCGGCCCATCGCGTCCATCGCCTCGAGCAGGGTGTGCCGCCACGCGGCGGACAGCTCCGGCGGGTCGATGCGGTCGGCGTACACGCGGTACACCTCGCCGCGCGGGGCGGGCCGGGCACGGCGGCCGGAGGCGCGCGCCAGCATCAGCGCGCTCGTGTGCCCGGCCGCCGTCTGCGCGAGCGCGAGCAGCAGGTCCGACGACTGGTCGGACCACGTCGTGAAGTTGACGCTGCCGGCGAGCGCGCCGGTGATCGGGTCGAGCACGGGCACGGCCGCGCAGGTGTAACCACGCAGGCTGGTGCAGTAGTGCTCGTCGGCGCGCACGAGCGACGGCGTGCGATCGGCGAGGGCGAGACCCAGGCCGTTGGTGCCGGCGTTGCTCTCCGCGTACGAGAACCCCGGCGCGAGGTGCACCCGATCCAGTGACCGCGTGATGGCGGGGTCGCCGCACACGCGGCTGAGCACGAGGCCTTCGCTGTCGGTCAGCATGAGGCTGATGGGCTCGTTCGCGAGCGTCGCGTGCAGGCCCTGGAGCACCTCGCTGCCGCATTCGTACAGCAGCGAACCGGTGTCGACCGACGCCGTGAACACGGGTTTCACCTCGTCACCGGGCACGCCGTAGTTCGCGCTGCGCTGCCACGAGGCCCGCAGCCTCGGGGCCGCACCGCCGCGGGCCTCGAGCCCCTCGCCGCGTGTCATGCCACCTCCCGGAAGACGCCGCTCTGCGTCCGGCTCGGTCAGGCTAGAAGCCCCAGCATAGGCGCAGGGGCCTCAGGATGTCTCATATCGAGACAGCACCCCCATCGCTGACCAGCCAAGATCGTCCTACGGTCCGTGCCTGACGTGCCGATGCGGTCACGAATGCGGAGGAAGATCATGTACACCAAGGACGGCGAGAAGTACTTCATCCTCGACGCGCACATCGCGCTCTGGGACGCCCGGCCGGAGAACCAGCGCAACATCCACGGCAAGCAGTTCATCGACTGCTTCTACGACTACCACCGCAACCTCAGCCCCGAGTCCGAGGTGTGGCCGTACGAGGACTACCTCTACTACGGCGGCGACCGGCTGATGAAGGACCTGTTCGAAGACGGTTACGTCGACCACGCGATCTTCCAGCCCGCGGCCCTGCCCGCCTTCTACACCAACAACTTCGGCCAGACCGACGAGGCGTTCGCCCTGGCGCAGAAGCACCCGGACAAGCTGACCTACAACCACTGCTGGGACCCGCGCTTCGGCGAGGACGGCCTCAAGCAGCTGCGCGAGGACGCGAAGCGGTTCAACCTCAAGGGCGTCAAGCTCTACACCGCCGAGTGGTTCGGCGACTCGCGCGGCTGGAAGCTCGACGACAAGTGGAGCTACCGCTACCTGGAGGCCGCGCAGGAGCTGGGGATCAAGAACATCCACATCCACAAGGGCCCGACGATCCGCCCGCTCGACCGCGACGCGTTCGACGTCGCCGACGTGGACAAGGTCGCCACGGACTTCACGGACCTCAACTTCGTGATCGAGCACTGCGGCCTGCCGCGCCTGGAGGACTTCTGCTGGATCGCCACGCAGGAGCCGAACGTGCACGCGGGCCTGGCCGTCGCGATGCCGTTCATCCACACCCGGCCGCGCTACTTCGCGCAGATCGTCGGCGAGCTGCTGTACTGGCTCGACGAGAACCGCATCCAGTTCTCCAGCGACTACGCGATCTGGACGCCGAAGTGGCTCGTCGAGAAGTTCGTGGACTTCCAGATCCCCGAGGACATGACGGAGTACGCGCCGCTGACCACCGACGTCAAGAAGAAGATCCTCGGCCTCAACGCCGCCGCGATGTACGACATCCCGGTGCCCGCGGAGCTGCAGGTGAAGAACCCGCCCGCGGACGCGAAGACCGAAGCCGCGGCGGTCGCCTGATGCCGGATCTCGAACGACTGGCGCGCGGAGCGCTCGAGCAGGTGTACGACCCGGAACTGGACGAACCGATCACCGATCTCGGGTTCGTCCGGTCCGTGGCGGCCCGCGAGGGTGAGCTGACCGTGCACCTGCGGCTGCCGACGTCGTTCTGCTCACCCAACTTCGCGTACCTCATGGCTTCGGACGCGAAGGACGTGCTCACCGCCCTGCCGGGCGCGCGGCGCGTGGTGGTGCGGCTCGACGACCACCACGACTCCGACCTCATCAACCGCGGCCTCGCCGCCGACGCCGGTTACCGCGGGACGTTCGGCTCCGAGGCCGAGAAGGACCTCGACGAGCTGCGCCTGACGTTCCGCCGCAAGGCGCACACCGCCGCGATGGAACGGGCCCTGACCGGGCTGCTGCGCGCGGACAAGTCGCTGGCGGAAGAGGAACTGCACGACGTGGCGCTCGGCGACCTGCCGCCGGGGCGGACCACCGACGCGCTGCTGCGCCGGCGGGCGGCCCTCGGGCTGAGCGTCGAACCGGGCGAACCGGTGCTCGTCGACGAGCACGGCGCGCCCTACCCGCGTGAGGAGGTGCCGCTGCGGCTGCGCTTCGCCCGCTCGATCCGGATCTCGATCGACGGCAACGCGCACTTCTGCCGTGGTCTGCTCCGCACGCGTTACCCCGGGTCCGAGGCCGACCAGACGGCCCGGCCCCACGACCCGTCCGTTTCGGCCGTCGCCGGCGAGGAGGCACGAGCATCGTGAAGGCAGTCCAGGTTGTCGGGTACGGCGAAAACCTGCGGATGACCGACGTCCCCGAGCCGGAGGTCACCGGGCCGCACGACGTGATCGTGCGCATCGGCGGCGCCGGCGTGTGCCGCACCGACCTCCACATCCTCGAGGGGCAGTGGGCGGAGAAGTCCGGCGTCGCGCTGCCTTACACGATCGGGCACGAGAACGCGGGCTGGGTGCACGCGGTCGGCAGCGCGGTCACCAACGTCGCCGAGGGCGACAAGGTGATCGTGCACCCGCTGATCACGTGCGGGCTGTGCCCCGCGTGCCGCCGCGGCGACGACGTGCACTGCGAGAACAGCCAGTTCCCCGGCATCGACACCGCCGGCGGGTACGCGCAACTGCTCAAGACGTCGGCCCGCAGCGTGGTGAAGCTCGACGATTCGCTGGAGCCCGCGGATGTCGCGGCGCTGGCGGACGCGGGGCTGACGGCCTACCACGCGGCGGCGAAGGCCGCGCGCCGGTTGCGGCCGGGGAACAAGTGCGTGGTGATCGGGGCCGGCGGGCTGGGGCACATCGGCATCCAGGTGCTCAAGGCGATGACGGCGGCGGAGCTGATCGTGGTCGACCGCAACCCGGAGGCGGTGAAGCTCGCGCAGTCGATCGGTGCGGACCACGGTGTGGTCGCCGACGGCGCTCACGTGGCCGCGGTGCAGGACCTGACCGGCGGCAACGGCGCGGAGGTCGTGGTCGACTTCGTCGGCGAAGGCGGTGCGACGGCCGACGGCGTGGCGATGCTGCGCCGCGCGGGCGACTACCACGTGGTGGGCTACGGCGAGAACATCAACGTGCCGACGATCGACGTGATCTCCACCGAGATCAACTTCATCGGCAACCTCGTGGGTTCCTACACCGACCTGTGCGAGCTGATGGTGCTGGCGGCGCAGGACAAGGTGAAGCTGCACACCTCGAAGTACGCACTGGCCGACTTCCAGCAGGCGCTCGACGACCTCGACGCCGGCCGGATCCGCGGGCGGGCGATCCTGGTTCCGTGAGGGGGTGCGTCCACAGCGGACGCACCCGGGGCGGCGATACGCTGCTGACGGCACGAAGGAGGAGGAGCAGATGATCTTCATCACCGTGAAGTGGCAGATCAAGCCGGAGTACGCGGACCAGTGGCCGGAGCTCTCGCGGGCGTTCACCGAGGCCACGCGCGCGGAGCCGGGCAACAAGTGGTTCGACTGGTCCCGCAGCCTCGAGAACCCCGACGAGTACGTGCTCGTGGAGGCGTTCGAGGACGACGCCGCGGAAGCGCACGTCACGGCCGACCACTTCAAGAAGGCCCAGGCCGACTTCCCGCAGTACCTGCAGAAGACCCCCGACATCATCAACACCACCCTCGACCAGGACGGCTGGTCGGAGCTGGGCGAGATGAAGGTCGGGAAGTGAAGTAGGCCCAGGCCCGCGAACACGGCGGTGTGCCCTTGCCGGGGTGCGCCGCCGTTTTCGTGGGCCCGGCTACCAGGCCGTGCACCGGCGTCCGTGGTAGAGAGGTCGGGTGCGCGTCTCGGTGCTCGACACGTCCCCGATCGTCCGGGGTGCCACGGCGCGGCAGGCGCTTCAGCGGTCGGTGGACCTGGCCGTGCTCGCGGACGAGCTGGGGTTCCACCGGTACTGGGTGCCCGAACACCACTCGATGCGCGGCGTCGCGAGTGCCGCGCCCGCGGTCGTGGCCGGCCGGCTCGCGGCGGCGACCCGCCGGATCCGCGTGGGCGCCGGGGGAGTGCTGCTGCCCAACCACGCGCCGCTCGTGGTGGCGGAGCAGTTCGGCACGCTCGAAGCCTTCTTCCCGGGACGGATCGACCTCGGGCTGGGCCGCGCGCTCGGCGGGCCCGCGTACGTCGCGGACGCGGTGCGCCGCGCCGGTGAGGACTTTCCCGGGCAGGTCGACGAGCTGCTCGCGTACTTCGCCGAAGGGGACGGGAGGATCCGGGCCGTGCCCGCAGCCGGCCACCGGCCCGAGGTGTGGCTCCTCGGCTCGGGGACGGGCAGCGCCAGGGTGGCTCGCGAGCGCAACCTCCCGTACGCGTTCGCGCACCACCTCAACGCCGATGGCGCCGAAGAAGCGCTCGGCGCCTACGGGAACGCGGGCGCAGCACTGCTGAGCGTCGCCGTGATCGTCGCCGACACCGACGAACGGGCCGAATGGCTCGCGGGACCGGCCCGGCTCAAGGTCCTCAGCCGGCTGCGCGGACAGCGGATTCTGCTGCCGGACCCGGGAACCGCGGCGGAATATCCGTACACAGAGGACGATCGAGCCGAAATCGCGGCCCGCTGCGCCCACCTGGTCGTGGGCTCACCCGACACGGCCGGCGCGAAGCTGCGGGACTTGCTGGACCGCACCGGCGCGGGCGAGCTGATGGTGACCACCCCGGTGTTCGACCACGCCGACCGGCGCCGTTCCTATGAACTCCTGGCCTCGATCGCGCAGCGGACAGGCGGCTCGCACAGCGGATAGGCGCGGCTCGCCCGGCTGTCTGACATCGCTGCCGACCGGCCGCGCGGAGTCTCGGTGACCGTGCTGTCCGCCCGGCTCGCCGCGACCTGCTCCGGGGTCCGCGTCGTCGACCTGACCACGCCGCTGCGCGAGGAGACGCCGATCCGGCAGCCGCCCGAACCGTTCGCGAACACCAGCCGCTTCCGGCTCGAGGAGCTGTCGCGCTACGACGGCAAGGGCCACCTCGGCGCGCCCGTGCACTGGATCACCGGCCGCGACGGGCTCGACGTGGCCCGGGCGCCACTGTCCACTGTGGTCACACCCGCCGTCGTGCTCGACCGGACGGTGGACGCGGGCGCCGATCCCGATTTCCTGCTGCGGGATCGAGCACGTGCGGGCGTGGGAGCCGAGGACGGAGCGCTGGCCGACGCCGGCTGGCTGCTCCACCGCACCGGCCGGGCCGCCCGCGGTGCCGACGCCGCCGCGTTCGCCAACGCCGACATCGGCTCGCGCACCCCCGGTGTCGACCCCGAGTGTGCGCGGTGGCAGGCCCGGGAGACACCGATCGCGGGGTTCGGCGTCGAGACCGTCGGCGCCGACGCGGGCCCGGCACCCGCGCCGGAGCCGGCGTTCCCGTGCCGCAGCGAGCTGATGGGGGCGGGCAAGCCGGGGCTGACCAGCCTGCGCAGCCTCGGTGAGCTGCCGCCGGGGCCGTGCTGATCGTGCGCCCGCTGCCGATCGTCGGCGGTTCGGGCAGCCCCGCGCGTGTGCCGGCCCTGGTCGAGGACTGAGCGTCAGCGACGGCGAGCTGTCTGCGAGGGCAGCTCGCCGAACCGCGCGCGGTACTCCTGCGCGAACCGGCTCAGGTGCGTGAACCCGCACGAATACGCGATTTCCGCGACGGTTTCGCCGCCGCCGGCGGTCAGCAGCGCCTGGTGCGCGCGGCCGAGCCGGATGTCCCGCAGCACCGCGGTCGGCGTGGTGTCGAGCTTGCGCCGGAACTGCGCCTGCAGCTGCCGGGGCCCGAGCCCGCTCGCGCGGGCGACGTCGGCGACGGTCACCGGTTCGGCGTGGTGCTCTTCCAGCCACTGCCGCGCCTGCTCGACGACGTCGGCGGGGTCACCCGGGCCGCCCACGAGCAGTTCGGTGCTCGACGTGTGCGGCAGGCCGAGCAGCACCGCGGTCAGCAGCTGGTCCTCGAGCGCACGCAGGACGGTCGGCCCGAGCGGGGTGCGCGCGCCGGCGAGGGCGAGGCACGCACCGCGCCAGGCCGCGTCGAGCAGCGCGACGGGGGCGGCGGACGGCGCGCCCGGCGGCAGGAACCGCAGCGCGGTCCGCGGCGGGCGCCCGAGCAGCGTGCCGAGGTGCTCTTCGACGCGGGTCATCTTCGTGGAGATCACCAGCGCACCCGCGTACGGGTCCGGGCGCATCACGGTGTGGGCGTCGCCGGCGAGCGCGAACCCCGTCGTCAGCAGCTCGCCGGTGACCTCGGGGGCGAACACCCGCATCGGACCGAGCGGCACGGTGAGCGCGAACCGGTTGCGCGTGGGGAACGCGTCGACCGTGACCTGGGCGCCGTAGCGGACGACGACCAGGTTCAGGTCGCCGAGCCCGGCCACGGCGACCGTGCCGTCCGGCCGGCCGTGCCGGACCCCGATCTCGTGCACCACCGTCGCGTCCTGGACCCGGTCGCGCAGGTCGGCCAGCCGGGTGGACCGCGGGGACGGCGCGAGCAGTGTCCCCTGGTCAGAGCGTTCCGTGCACCCGGTCGTCGCGGTCACCGGCGGCTCCCTTCGCTGTCCTCAGCCGGCGGGGGCCCGGATTCCGCGGGCCTCGAGGCGCGGCAGCACTTCCTGGGCAAAGTAGCCAAGCTCGCCCGAGTAGTCCACGAACGACAGCGTCATCCCGGCGAACCCGGCCTCGTGGAACGCGGCGATCCGGTCGGCGACGTCGTCCGGCGTGCCGATGAGGGGGCAGCTGCCGTGCCCGGCGGCGAACCGCGCGCGGAACGTCTCGAGCATCTCCCGCGTGAACGACTGCGCGTGCAGGCCCTGCAGGCGCATGAGGTTGTCGACGGCGGCCCAGTCGGCGTTCTCGTCGGCGTAGTAGCGCAGGTACTCCTCGGCCTCGCCGCGCGTCGGCCGGCACACGACGTGCCCGAGCGTGAACACCCCGACGTGGCGCCGGTGCTCGCGTTCGGCCTCGGCCCGGATCGCCTCGACGATCCCGGCGCCGTCCTGTGGGCCGCCGACGATGGTGAACGCGACGTCGGCGTTGCGCGCGGCGAAGCCCCGGCCCTGCTTCGACGACCCGGCGTTGAGCACCGGCAGCGGTCCGTCGTGCGGTTTCGGCATGCCTTCCACGCCTTCGAGCTTGAAGAAGCGGCCGTCGTGGTCGAACCTGCCCTCTTCGGCCCAGATCCGGCGGATGACGTCCCACCACTCCTGCGCGAGCGCGTAGCGCGCGTCGTGCTCGGTGGGCAGGTCGGCGCCCATCGCCCGGTACTCGGGTTCGTTCCAGCCGGCCACGATGTTGATGCCCGCGCGGCCGCCGCCCACCCGGTCGGCTGTGGCCAGCTGCTTGGCCACCACGACGGGGTGGTTGAACGCGGTGTGGACGGTGGTGAACACGGTGAGCCCGCGGGTGTTCGCGAGCAGCGCCGCGGCCAGCGTCGTCGGGTCGAGCACACCCTCGTGGAAGTTCGTCTCGCCGCCGTAGCCGATCCAGCGGGCGATGGGGAGCAGGAAGTCGATGCCGACCTCGTCGGCCAGCTTCGCCAGCCGCAGGTTGTCCTCCCAGCTGCCCGACCAGCGCTCGGGGATCTTCGTCACGGCGAGCCCCGACGAACAGTTGGCCGAGAACAGCCCCAGCTTGAATCCCTTGCCGTCGGCGACGGGCTTGACCATGGCCACTCCTCCAGCTGCGGTGCCGATGCGGATTGCGGAAGTCTCGCCTCCGGGATCAGGTGGGGCCATCCGCTTTGCGTGGTGGATGTCCGGACTGCGCACTCGGTGCGGGCGGCGGCGAGTGGACCTTGCGTCCTTGTGACGATCGGCACAGATGCTCTACGCTGCTCGCGGGTCAGAGCGGACCGGTTACGGAGGTCGGCATGTACGTCGCGCTTTTCTGGGGCAAAGTCAGGCCGGAGTGGCAGAACGACGACTGCGCGGCGATCGGCGGGCGCATGTTCGAGCGGGCCTCGGCGATGCCGGGGTTCGTCGCGCTGCACAAGCTCGACGTGCCCGACGGCCGTGAGCTGGCGGTCGCGTACTTCGAGACCGAAGAGCAGATGCGCGCCTGGTACGACGATCCCGAGCACCGAGCCGTGGAAACCTTGGGGCGCCGCGAGATCCTCGAGGACTACACGATCGAGATCCTCGAGCTGAAACGGGCGTACACCAAGGCGTCGTCGACCTTCGCGCCCACGGTGGCCGACGAACGCGCCGCCGACGGGATCGTGGCGGGGCTGCGAGCGGCGCCGGCGTCCTAAGTCCCGGCCAGCGCCCGGCCGGGTGACGTGCCGTAGTGCTCGCGGTGCAGCGCGGCGAAGCGGTGGGCGTTGCTGAACCCCCACCGCAGCGCCACGGCCGTCACCGTCGTGTCCTCCGGGCTCTTCGCGACGAGTTCCTCGTGGGCCCGGCGCAGGCGGATCTCGCGCAGGTGTTTCATCGGCGACGGCAGGTCGGCGCGGTGGAACGCCGCGTGCAGGCCGCGCACGCTCAGGCCCGCCGCGGCGGCGACGTCCTCGACGCGCACGTCGGTGTCCGCGTGCAGTTCCAGGAAGTCCCGCGCCCGCCGCACCGCGCGCGGAGCCGCCGGGCCGGCCGGGGGCGCGACCGTGGTGTCGAGGGTGTGGGGGAACGCGTCCAGCACCGTCGCGACGGCGAGCCGGAACAGCTGGGTCTCGGCCAGGCCGTGGTCGAGCGTGCCGCCGAACCGCGTGAGGTGGTCGGTGAGCAGGTGCCCGACGGCGCGCCACTGGTGAGCCCGGTGCGGTGCCGGTTCCCGGATCGCGAAGCGGACCGGCGCCGGCTCGTCGAATCCGAGCAGTTCGGCCGCCGTGTGTTCGAACGCCGCCCGGTCGAAGACGAAGTTCGTGACGCGCGCGTCGCCGGACCAGGTCAGGCGGCGCCGGCGGTAGGCGTCCATGGCGAGCGCGCCCGTGGTGGTGCGGGTGAGCTCGTCGGCGTCCGATTCGACGGAGAACGAGCCGGCCTGCGGTGCGGCCACCACGATGAAGTCGCCGAACGGCAGCGGTTCCACCACCACTTCCTCGCCGCCGAACGTCAGGTCCATCACGCGGACGCGCCCCGCGCCGCGGGTGACGTGGTGGCAGAAGAACGCGGCCGGGCCGCTCGGGCGCAGCTTGTACGGGCAGTACACCCGGGACAGCCGGGTCACCGCCTCGTCGGGGTCGGCCGTGCGCAGCACCTCCGCGTGCGACATCCGCGCAGTCTATCCCGGATCGGTGACGGACGTCCGAATGGTGAGAGGCCCGGGAGCGCGCGGTGAGTGCCGGAACCGGCCCCCGCCGTGCGCTCCCGGGCCTCGCCGGTGCGGCTGCCTGGCTCCTATCTTCGCCGGAAGTCACGCGCGGGCCCCGCGCGAAACGAATTCACGCACTCCGGTCCGGTGTGGACGGTTCCGGCCGGGTGCGGACGTGGAGGAGTCCGGGATGTCCGAGAAGTTCTTCGAGGCCGTGCGCCAGGCGCTCGGCGCCGAGGCCGTCGACACGAGCGCGGAAGCCGTGGCGCGCTTCGGGTTCAACCGGCTGCCGGGCGGCGACCGCGTGCCCGCCGGGGTCGTCTGGCCCGGCTCGGCGGCAGACGTGCGGGCGGTGGTGCGGCTCGCCGGGCAGCACGGCGTGGCCGTGTGGCCGGCCAGCACGGGGCACAACCTCGGACTGGGCGAGTACAGCCCGGTGCGCGACGCGCAGGTCGTGCTGGACCTGGGCCGCCGCATGAACCGCGTGCTGGAGGTGAACGAGACGCTCGGGTACGCGGTCGTCGAGCCGGGGGTCACGTTCCGGCAGCTGCGTGCGGAACTGGCCGCCCGCGGCGACGCGCTGATGCTCAGCGGCACGTCCGGCCCGCCCGACGGCGGTGTGCTCGGCAACGCCCTCGACCGCGGCGCGGGCTACACGCCCTACTTCGACCACTTCGGCATGCTCAGCGGCCTCGAGGTCGTGCTGCCCGACGGCGAGCTCTTCCACACCGGTGACGGCACGCTCGCCGGCGCGAAGACCCGCTACGTCAACAAATCCGGCTTCGGCCCGATGCTCGAAGGCCTGTTCTCGCAGTCCAACTACGGGATCGTGACGAGCGCGGCGATCTGGCTCATGCCGCGGCCGCCCGTGGTGCGCGCGTGGGGCTTCACCTTCCCCGACGACGCCGACCTGCCCGCGATCATCGAGATCGTGCGCGGGCTGAAGCTGGCGAACGCCGTGCCCACGCTGATCAAGGTCACCAGCGGGGCCTACGGGTTCGCGACCGAAGCCACCCACCCCCGCTACGAGCCGGGTGCCGGCGCGCTGTCCGATGCGGAGAGGCGGCGGTTGCAGGACGAGTACGGCACCGGCGCGTGGACGGTGACCGGCGCGTTCTACGGCCCGACCGGCGATGCCGTCGAGCCGATGATCCGCCGCGTGCGCGACGTCTTCGAGGCCACCGGCAAAGCGACGTACCTCTCGCACGACGAGATCGCCGCGAGCCCGGTGTTCCGGATCCACCTCGACACGTTCAGCGGCGAGCCGACGGAAGCCGAGCTCGGCCTGCTCGACTGGCGCCCCGGCGGCGGCGCGACCTGGTTCCTGCCCGCGACGCCGATGATCGGGGAGATCGCGCAGCAGCACCAAGAACTCTCGCGGCGGATCCTCACCGAGCACGGCTTCGAGTACTTCGCCGAATTCGTGTGCGGGCCACGGGCGGCCCGGGCGCTGCACCTCGTCATCTACAACCGTGCCGACGAGGCCGAGCGGCAGCGCATGAACGACTGCTACGCGGCCCTGGTCGAGGCCTACGACCGCATCGGCTGCCCGATCGGGCGGACCCCGACCGACTGGCAGGAACGCGCGATGGACCGGCTGCCCTCGCTGCGCAAGCTCGCCGGTGCGCTCAAAGGCGCGCTGGACCCGCAGGGCGTGCTCGCTCCCGGCAAGTACGGGATCAGCTGATGACGGGCGAAGTGCGCTGCGGGGGCCGGGTGATCGAGCTGGTCGAGCCGAAACGCTTCGCCGAGCGCCGGCAGCCGGTGCCGGAGCCGGGCCCCGGTGAAGTCGTGGTGCGCATGCGCGCGCTCGGCTTGTGCGGCACGGACTTGCACCTGTACGGCGGTCGGGCCACGCACTACCCGCACGTCGTCGGCCACGACGGTGCCGCCGAGGTGGTCGCGGTGGGCGAAGGCGTGTCCGGCGTGGCCACCGGGCCGCGGGTGACGATCGATCCGGTCGCCCACTGTGGACGGTGCGCGCACTGCGCGGCGGGTCGTCCGCAGCTCTGTCTTGAGGGCGGGTACCTGGGCATGCTGGGCCCCGGCCTGCTCGCCGAGTACGTGTGCGTGCCCGCGCGCCTGGCCGTCCCGCTGCCCGACGAGGTGTCCGATCTGGCGGCGACGGTGCTCGAACCGGTCGCGGTCGCGCTGCACCTGCTGAAGCGGGTGGCACCGCTGGTGCCGGAACCACTGCCGTGCGCCGTCGTGGGCGGCGGCCCACTGGGGATCCTGCTCGCGCTCGTGCTCGGGCACCACGGGTACTCGCCGCACGTGTTCGAACCGCACCCGGGTCGCCGCGCGCTCGCCGCGGCGGCGGGACTGCCCGCACACCCGCCGGAGGCCGCCGACGTCGGTTCGGGGGCACGGCTGGTCGTCGAAACCTCCGCGGCCGCCACCGGGGTCGCGCTGGCCGACGAGCTGGCCACCCCGGGCTCGATCGTCGCGGTGGTCGGGCGCGCGCCGCACTCGGTCGAACCGCCGAGCGTGCTGCTCAAGGAGCTCACGATCGTGGGCGTCAAGGGCGGACCGGGGCAGTACCCCGAGTCCGTGCGGCTCGTCGCCGAAGGCGCGCTCGATCCGGAAGCCGTGCTGACACACCGGTTCGGCTGGACCGAAGCCGGGGAAGCCTTCCGCCGCACCACCGACGAACCGGACCGCGTCGTCCGGGCTGCCTTGCACGGAGCGTGGGAGTGAACCTCGGCGGAGTGGTGCGGTACGGCCCGGAGCCGAGCCAGTTCGCCGAACTGTGGCCGGGTTCCGGGCCCGCCCGCGGCCTCGCGGTGCTGCTGCACGGCGGGTGGTGGCGGGCGCGCCACGGACTCGACCAGCTGAACCCGTTGTGCGCCGTCCTGGTCGGACGCGGCTGGGCCGTGGCCAACGTCGAGTACCGCCGCGTCGACGGCGACACCGGCGGCTGGCCCGCGACGGTGACCGACGTGCTCGAAGCCGTGCGGACGGCGCGGTCGTGGCACGCGCGACCCGGCCCGGCCGTCGCGATCGGACACTCCGCCGGCGGGCACCTCGCGCTGCTGGCCGCCGCGGAGTCCGCTGTGGACGCGGCGGTCGGGCTCGCGCCGATCACCGACCTGCCGCGGTGCGCCGAAGCGGGCCTGGGGGAGGGCGCGACGCCGCTGTTCCTCGGCGCCGCGGGCCCGGCGGCAGCCCGGGACGCGTCACCGCGGTTCCGGCTGCCCCTGGGCCGGCCGCACCTGGTGGTGCACGGGGATCGCGACGAGCGCGTTCCGGTCGAGCACAGCCGGGACTACGTAGCCGCCGCCCGCGCGGCGGGGGACGAAGTGGACTACGCCGAGCTGCCCGGCGCCGGTCACTTCGCCGTGACCGACCCGGGGCACCGCGCGTGGTCCGACGTCCGCACGTGGCTCGAAAAGCGGTTCCCGTGAGCGGAAGTTTTCGCGGAAACCGTCGAAATTGCCGAGAGCGCAACATCTCCGTTGAACGCGTTCGCCGCCGTGCCGATCATTCTGCCGTACCGACAACGAAGTCCGGTCTCGCCCAAGGATGTGCACCATGAAGTTCTCCCTGTTCTACCCGGTTTCCCTCGGTTCGCCGGACACGAAGCCGCTCGGCTCGGGTCTGCTCGGGCTCGACGCGGGACTCTACGGCCGGGCCGTCGCCGAACTGCGCGAGCAGGCGGTCCGAGCCGACGAAACCGGCTGGACGTCGCTGATGATGGCGGAGCACCACTTCGAAGTGGAGGGCTACCACGTCACGCCGAACCCGTTGCTGCTCAACGTGCACCTCGCCGCGCACACGAAACGGCTGCGGCACGGGCAGATGGGGCTCGTGCTGCCGAACTGGAACCCGCTGCGGCTGGCCGAGGACATCGCCGTCGCCGATCACCTCACCGGCGGGCGGCTCGACATCGGCCTCTCCCGCGGCTACCAGGCCCGGTCGGTCGGTGTGCTCGCGCAGCACGTCGGCGCGTCCTCGGCGGGCGCCGAAGCCACCGACGCGCGCAACCGGCGCGTGTTCGAAGAGTGGTTCGACGTCATGCGGCGCTCGTGGACCGAGGACCTGTGGTCGCGCGAAGGCGAGTTCATCCAGGTGCCGCCCGCCGGACTGCCCTGGGCCCACCCGATCTCGACGCGGCTGGGCGCCGGCGTCGCCGACGGTCAGGTGGCGCAGCTCGCCACCGTCCCGAAGCCGGTGCAGCTGCCGCACCCGCCCGTGTTCACGACCGTCACCAAGAGCGCCGCGAGCATCGAATGGGCCGCGAAGGTGGGCAGCTCCATCGTCACGCTCGCCACGGGCGACGACGTCGTCCACGGCATCTTCCAGAGCTACGCCGACGCGGCGGCGAAACACGGCCGCACGGTCCGCCCCGGTGAGTACCGGCCCGAAGGCGGGGTGGCGCTGTGCCGGCTCGTCGCGGTGGCCGAGACGCACGAGGAGGCGTGGGAGAGCGCCCGCCAGAGCCTCGCGTTCATGGGCGACTGGCTCGGCGAGTTCGGCTTCTTCGAGGCCTGGCGCCTGCCCGGGCAGGAGGGGCCGGTGCCCCGGACGCTCGAACAGCTCGTGGAGGCCGGGATGCTGCTGGTCGGCACGCCCGACGAGGTCGGCGAGCAGGTGCAACGGCTGCAGGACGAATTCGGGCTCGAGTACCTCGTGTTCATCGCCTGTGCCGGAGCGGTGGAGCACCGCCGGATGCTGGACACGATCGGCCTGTTCGGCGAGCACGTGATCCCCGCGTTCCAGCCCGTCCCGGTGGCCTGAGGTGCCCGAGGGGCCGGGCCGGACCGGGGAACCCGACCTGCAGTCGGTGCGGCGGGCGTTCGCGGCCCTCGACGTGCTGGTCGCGTCGGCGCCGCGAGCGGTGCGCGTCGCCGACCTGGCCCGGCACCTCGAAGTCAGCCCCGCGACCGCGTCCCGGGTGCTCACGACGCTGGTCGAGGAGGGTTACGCCGCGCGGACGCCCGACCGCCGCTACACGATCGGCGTGCGGTCACTGCCGCTGGCCACGAACTGGCTGCGGCGCCTGCGCGACGCGGCGCTGGGCCCGGCGATCCGCGTCGCGGACCAGACCGGCGAGATCGTGGTGGTCAGCCAGCTGCTGGGCGGTGAGCAGGTCCCGCTGCTGTGGCACCTGCCGCGGCGGCGCGAGGGCATCGGGGCCGACGTGCTCGGCCACGTGCTCAGCCCGTACCCGCTGTGGGCGACCGCGAGCGGCCGCGCGCTGCTGGGCAGCTTGCCGTCCGAACAGCGCAGCCGGTTGCTACCACCCGAACCCGTACCCCGGCTGACCGACGCGACCCCGCTCGACCGGGCGGGGATCAGGAGCGCCATCAAGGCCGGGCTCAAGGGCGGCCTGCACTTCGAGCGAGGCGAAGTCCACAGCGGACTGTGGTGCTGCTCGGTCGCGCTCGAACCCACCGGCTCCGGCGAGCGGCTCGCCCTCGCGGCGGTCTGCCTGGCCGAGCCCAGCGCCACCCAGGAAAGACGAATCCACCGCGTACTGCGGCAAGAGGCGTTCACCACGATCGTCGGTCTCACAGCGCTCGGGGCGCCGGAGTGAGGCAGACTCGGGGACGCGGGAGAGGAGTGCCATGACCGTCACCACGGGGCCGGCCGGCGTCGACGGGGAGCTGTTCCGCGAAGCGATGGCGGGCGTGTGCGCGCCGGTGTCCGTCGTGACGACCCTGCACGAGGGCCGCCCGCACGGGACGACGGTCAGCGCGTTCGCGGCCCTCTCGGCCGATCCGCCGCTGGTGAGCGTCGCGCTCGACACCGGGTCACGGCTGCTCGCCCGCGTCCGCGCCACCGGGCGGATCGGGATCAACGTGCTGACGCGGGAGCATTCGGCCCTCGCACTGAGCTTCGCGAGCAAGGCGGCGGACAAGTTCGCGGGCGTCGACTGGCTCCTCGAGGACGGCCTGCCGCGGCTGGCCGGCGCCGGGTGGCTCGCCTGCACCGTCGCGGACCTGGTGCCGGGCGGTGATCACGTCGTCGCGTTCGTCCGCGTCACGTCGGCGGTGCCGCGGCTGGACGAACCGCTGACGTACCACAATCGGGCGTTCGGCACCCATCTCCCGGAGGAGGCAGGATCGTGAAGGTTGTCGTCGGCACGGAGCCGCAGCTGGTGGAGGCGGACGACCTGACGTCGCTGTCGGTCGAACGCCGCGGCGGGGCGGACGTGGACGCGGTGCTGCGCGCGGCCGGCGCCGGCACGGTGGCGGACGAGCACGCGTGGCTCTCGATCGCTTGGCTGCGGGCCCGGGGCCCGGCCGGCGACGCCGAGTGGCCCGCCGGGTTCGCGAAGATGATCCACTACGCCGCCTCGAAGGGCTGGGCGGACGCCGAGCACAAGACCGTGCGCGCCCACATCGTCTGAGCCGGGGGAGAGGAGCGCGCATGGACGCGATCGTCGTCGGCAGCGGGATCAACGGCCTCGTCGCCGCGGCCGAGCTGGCCGGCGCCGGGTGGTCGGTGACGCTGGTGGAGCGCACCGACCGGCTCGGCGGGTTCATCACCAGCGAGGAGCGCACGCTGCCGGGTTACGTCCACGACACGTTCTCCTCGTGGCACCCGTTGTTCGTCTCCGGCGGCGCCTACGCGGCGCTCGGCGAGGACCTCCACCGCCACGGGCTGGTCTACCGCAACACCGACGGCCCCCTCGTCGCGAGCATCGCCGACGACGGGCACGCCGCCGTCGCCCACCGCGACCCCGAGCGGACCGCGGCCGGGTTCGAGCACGCCGAGGACCGGGCGCGGTACCTGAAGGCGCTGCGGGACTTCCTCGACCACGCCGGCCCGATCGGCGGACTGCTGGGTTCGGAGCTGCGCTCGCCGGCGTTGCTGCGCCACGGGGGCGGCCTCGCGCGCGAACTCGGGCGCACCGGTACGGAGCGGTGGCTGCGCGACTTCGTGACGAGTGGCCGGTCGTGGTGCGCGCGGGAGTTCACCGGCCGCGAGGCCGATCACCTGTGGGCGCCGTGGCTGCTGCACGCGGGCCTCTCGCCCGACCAGGCCACCGGCGGGTTCATGGTGCCGGTGCTCGCCGCGACCCTGCACGGCTTCGGCCTGCCCGTCGTCGAAGGCGGCGCCGGGCGGTTCGTGGACGCGTTCCGCTCGCTGCTGGAGGAACGCGGGGTCGAGATCCGCACGGGCGCGCCCGTGGAGCGCATCCTCGTCGAGCGCGGCCGTGCGACGGGGGTCGTCGCCGGGGGCACGACGCTGCGCGCGGACCGGGCCGTGCTGGCTTCGGTGACGCCGACGGCGTTGTACGGCGAGCTGCTGCCCGCCGACACCGTGCGCGCCGCGGTCGCCGACGAAGCGCGGCGCTTCCGCTACGGCCGTGGCGAGATGCAGATCCACGTCGCGCTGTCCGCCCCGCCGGCGTGGCGCGACGACCGGCTGCGCGAGATGCCGCTCGTCCACGTGTCCGACGGCTCGCCGAGCACGGGCATCGCCTGCGCCCAGGCGGAAGCCGGCCTGCTGCCCGACCGGCCGACCATCGTCGTCGGCCAGCAGTACGTGCTCGACCCGTCCCGCGTGCCCGCGGGCGCCGCCGCGCTCTGGTTGCAGCTGCAGGAGGTGCCGTTCGCGCCGGTCGGCGACGCGGCCGGCGAACTCGACGTCTCCGGCGGCTGGACCGCCGATCTCGCCCACGGGTACGCCGACCGCGTGCTGGACCGCATCGCGCGGCACGCTCCTGGGCTGCGTGAACAGGTCCTGGCCGTCGACGTGCTCACTCCGGCGGACCTGCCGCAGCTCAACGTCAACGCGGTCGCCGGCGATCCGTACGGCGGCTCGGCGGAGGTCGACCAGAGCTACCTGTGGCGGCCGCTGCCCAGCGCCGGTCGCCACCGCACGCCGGTGGCGGGCCTCTGGCACATCGGTGCCTCGACGCACCCGGGCGCCGGTCTGGGCGGGGGATCGGGGCACCTCGTGGCCCAGACCCTGCTCACGCCTTCCCGCTCGGAGCGGGTGTCGGCGTTCGTCAAGGGCTTGCGCCGCTGAGCTGTGCGGTCGCGGGCGGATCGACCTAGCATCGACCGGGCCGATTTCCTCACCGGCAGGCGGGAGGTGGCATGGTCCGCGGCGGCGAGCCACCCGTGAACCCGCCCGAGAAAGCGGTGCTGCGGCGCGCGCAGGCGATCCTCAAGTCGTTCGACGCGAGTTCCTCGGTGCTCGGGATCAGCGAGCTGGCCCGGCGCAGCGGCCTGCCGAAGGCGACCGTGCACCGGCTGGTGCAGGAGCTCGTCGAATGCGAGCTGCTGGAGCGCGACGGGCGCCGCTACCGCCTCGGCGGGTGGCTCTACGAGCTCGGCCAGCGCGCGCCGGTGCACCGTTCGCTGCGCGTGGTCGCCGCGCCGTTCCTCGACGACCTTGCCCACGTCACGCAGGAAACCGTCCTGCTCGTGGTACCGGGCCACGACGGGATGCTGTTCACGGAGAAGTACGTGGGCAGCCGGGGCCGCGGCCGGGTCGTGACGCAGCTCGACGGCCGGGTCCCGGTGTACAGCGCGGCTTCCGGCAAGGCCATCCTCGCGTTCGGCCCGCCGGAACGGGTCGACGAGGTGTGCGAATCGGCCTCGCCCGACGCGTATCCGCCGCTGGACGCGGCGCGGCTGCGCGCCGAGCTGGGTGAGATCCGCCGCCGCGGGTACGCCGTGTCGCACATCGAACCGGCCCCGGGCTACGGCGCCATCGCCGCCCCCGTGTGGTCCGACGGTGCCGTCGTCGCGGCGCTGAGCGTGGTGGCGCCCGGTGACCGGCTCGACGTCGGCCGGTTCTCGGCCGCGCTGCTGCTGGCGTGCACCGCGCTGACCCGCCGCCTGCGCGGCGCCCGGGCGCAAGCGTTCCACTGACCGGACCGTTGGTCTTCACCACGGGCGCTCGGCGCCGCACCATGGCCGCTCCCCAGCGGGACGGGCGCTCGTCCCGGGCAGACGAGGAGGACCAATGGCGGACTCTCTTCCCCCACCGCGCCGGTCGATGCGCCGCATCGTCCTGGCGGGCCTCGTGGGCAACGCCCTGGAGTGGTACGACTTCTTCCTCTACGGCACGGCCGCCGCGACCGTGTTCAACAAGCTGTTCTTCCCCGCGGTGGACCCGATCGCCGGCACGATCGCCGCCTTCGGCACCTACGCTCTCGGCTTCGCCGCGCGCCCGATCGGCGGCCTCGTCTTCGGCCACTTCGGCGACCGGATCGGCCGGCGCGCGATGCTCGTCACCACGCTCACGATCATGGGCCTCACCACCGCTCTGGTCGGCGTGCTGCCCACCTACCAGCAGATCGGGCTCTGGGCGCCGATCCTGCTGACGGTGCTGCGGGTGATCCAGGGCATCGCCGTCGGCGGTGAGTGGGGCGGCGGCGTGCTGCTCATCAGCGAGAACGCCGACCCGCGCAAACGCGGCATGCAGTCGGCGCTGGGCCAGAGCGGCGTCAGCGTCGGGTTCGTGCTCAGCGCGGCCGTGTTCGCGCTGCTGAGCGGGACGACCAGCCCGGCGGCGTTCCAGTCGTGGGGGTGGCGGATCCCGTTCCTGATCGGGATCGTGCTGCTGGGCGTCGGCCTGGTGATCCGGCTGAACGTGCTCGAAACGCAGTCGTTCCGCCAGGTGCAGCAGCGCCGCGAAACCGAACGCTTCCCCGTGCTCGCCGCGATCCGGCAGCACCCGCGCGCGGTGGTCGTGTCGTTCGGCGCGCGCCTGGCGGAGAACGGCGGCAGCTACATCTTCCTGGTTTTCGTGCTCACGTACGCGAACCAGCTCGGCATCGCGCAGTGGGTCACGCTCGTCGGCGTGGTCCTCGGCGAACTCTTCGAGGCGATCGCGATGCCGTTCTGGGGCGCGCTGACCGACCGCGTCGGGCGGCGGCCGGTGTACCTCGCGGGCGCGATCGCGATGATCGTCTGGGCGGTGCCGTTCTTCGCCCTGCTGCACACGCGCGAAACCGTGCTCGTGTGGGTCGCGCTCGTGGTCGCGAACGCGGTGTGCCACGGCGCGATGATCGGGGCGCAGGCGAGCTTTTTCAGCGAACTGTTCGGCAGCGGCGTGCGCTACAGCGGGGTCGCGCTCGGGCACGAGCTCGCCTCGGTGCTGGCCGGCGGCCTGTCGCCGCTCATCGCGACCGTGCTGCTCGCGTGGCTCGGCACGTGGTGGCCGATCGCGGCCTACCTCGGACTGCTCGGGCTGCTCACCGTCGCTGCGCTCGCGTACGCGCCCGAAACCGCCGCTCGCGACCTCGACGCGATCGGCCGGACGGACGCCGAGCGCACCACGGAACTCGCCCGATGACCGCGGCCGCCCTCGTCGCCGCGTACGAGCACCCGTACACCCGGCATCCCGCGTCGGGCACGACGACCGAGCAGGTCCTGCGAGCCGCGTTCCGGGGCGTGCTGGCCGAAGCCGGCCTGCGCGCCGAGGACGTAGACGGGCTGGGGGTCGCGTCGTTCACGCTCGCACCCGACCACGCGATCGATCTCGCGTGGCGGCTCGGCCTGCGGCTGCGCTGGCTCATGGAGGATCCGCACGGCGGCGCGAGCGGGCTCAACCTCCTGCAGCACGCGATCCGCGCGGTCGAGGCCGGCGACGCGGCGACCGTCGTCCTGCTCGCCGGTGACCACCTCGACCGCGCGGCGTTCCGGCACCTGGTGGAGAACTACAACCGGGCCACGGCGGAAACCCTGACCCCGCTGGGGATCGCCGGGCCCAACGCGCTGTTCGCGATGCTGACCCAGCGGCACGGCCAGGCCACCGGACTGTCCGAAAAGGACTACGCGCAAGTGCCGCTGTCGCAACGCCGCTGGGCCGCGCGCAACCCGCACGCGGTGTACCGCGCACCGCTCACGCTGGACGACTACCTGGCCGCCCCCGTCGTCGCGCCGCCCCTGCGCCGCTACGACTGCGTGCCGGTGGTGACCGGCGCGGACGCCGTGGTCGTCAGGGCCGGCGCGGAAGGGCCGCGCGTCGAGGTCCGCGCTTTCGGAGCCAGCCACAACCACGACGGGCAGCGGGGCGACGGGCTGCACACCGGCCACCACCTCGTCGCCGACCGGCTGTGGGCCGACGCGGCGCTCGGCCCCGCCGACGTCGACCTCGCCTGCGTCTACGACGACTACCCCGTGATGGCCCTGGCCCAGCTGCAGGACCTCGGGCTGGCGCCGGACCCGCGGCGCTTCCTGCACGAACGCCTCGCCGACGGGCACTGGCCGCTCAACCCGTCGGGCGGGCAGCTGTCCGCGGGCCAGGCCGGTGCCGCCGCCGGGCTGCACGGGCTCGTCGAAGCCGTGCGGCACCTGCTCGGCCGCGCCGGCGAGCGGCAGGTCGACCGGGCGCGCCACGCGCTCGTCACCGGCTACGGGATGGTCCTGCACCGCTACGGCGCCTGCGCCAACGCCACGATCCTGGAGGGGAAACGATGAGCGACGCGGTGACCGCCCGGGTCGAGCAGGTGACCGAGGCGAACGGGGTGCGCGTGGCGACCCTGCGCACCGGCGCAGGGGACGTCGTCGTCGGACGGCTCGACGGCGCCGAGGCACCCGGCGACGACGTCCGGGTGACCGCGGCGCCGTCCGGTCCGGGGACGGCGTGGGTCCCGGCCGGTCACCGGCTGCCCGACCGGGCCGAGCCGGCGCGGGCGCTGTGGCCCGCGACCTGCACGGTGCCCCGGCTGCTCACGCGCCAGGCCGAAGTGCACGGCGACCGGCCGCTGGTCGTCTGCGGAGCCGTGACCTGGACGTACCGGGACACCGCGGACCGCGCCGCGCGCGCGGCGGGGATGCTGCAACGCCGCGGCGTGGTGGCCGGCGACCGCGTGGCGCTGCTGTGCGGGAACCGCCTGGAACTGCTGGAGATCGTGCTGGGCTGCGCGTGGCTGGGCGCGATCGCGGTGCCGCTCAACACCGCCGTGCGCGGCGCCGGGCTGCGGCACACGCTGGCCGATTCCGGCGCGAGCGTGCTCGTGGCCGAACCGCACCTGGTCACGGCGCTCGAAGGCATCGACGTGCCCGAGACGCTGGCGCAGATCTGGGTGCTCGACGGTCCGGACCACCCGGTGCCCGCCGATCCCGTGCCCCCGGCCGACGCCGCGCCGGGCGACACCGTCGCGATCCTCTACACCTCCGGCACCACCGGACTGCCCAAGGGCGTGTGCTGCCCGCACGCGCAGTTCTTCTGGTTCGGAGTCACGGTCGCCGAATGCCTGGAGCTCGAACCCGCCGACGTGCTCTACACCTGCCTGCCGCTGTTCCACATCAACGCCCTCACCGCGTTCTTCCAGGCGCTCGTGACCGGGGCCCGGATCGTCTACGGCGAACGGTTCTCCGTATCGCGGTACTGGACCGAGGCCGAGGCGTGCGGGGCGACGGTCACGTACCTGCTGGGCGCCATGGTGCAGCTGCTGCTGGCCGCGCCGGAGTCCGAACGCGACAGTGCCCACGCGGTGCGGATCGCGCTGTCGCCGGCGACCCCGACGGCGTCGCACGAACCGTTCCGCGAGCGCTTCGGCGTGCGGCTGATCGAGGGGTACGCGTCGACGGAGACGAACATGATGGTCGGCGCGCACGCTCGCAGCCAGCGGCCGGGCTGGATGGGCGTGGTGCTGCCGGACTACGAGGCGCGCGTCGTCGACCCCGCGGGCCTCGACGTCCCCGACGGCGAAGCGGGGGAGCTGGTGTGCCGCTCGCGCCTGCCGTTCGCGTTCGCGACCGGCTACTTCGGCAACCCCGCTGCCACCGCCGCGGCCTGGCACGACCTGTGGTTCCACACCGGCGACCGGGTGGTGCGCGACGGCGCCGGGTGGCTGCGGTTCGTCGACCGCGTGAAGGACAGCATCCGCCGCCGGGGTGAGAACATCTCGTCGATGGAGGTCGAGCAGGTGCTGGCCGCGCACCCGGCCGTCGCGGCGGTAGCGGTCTTCGCGGTCCCGTCGGAGCTCGCGGAGGACGAGGTCATGGGCGCCGTCGTCCGGCGCGCCGATATCACGCCGCTGGAGCTGGTGCAGTGGTGTGAACCGCGGCTGTCGTACTTCGCGATCCCGCGGTACGTGGACTTCGTCGACGACCTGCCGCTCACCGAGAACGGCAAGGTCCGCAAGGCCGTGCTGCGCTCGCGCGGGGTGACCGGGGGGACGTGGGACCGCGAGGCGGCCGGCTACCGGCTCCGGCGCTGACGTCTCGTCCCCGCGTATGAGGGGACCGCCGCTTTTCGTCCTCGCGGTCGATCTTCCGAGTGCCGCCGTTCGGCGAACCTGGGAGGGAAGCCGAGGGACGGAGAACGGAATGGCATCGACGGACTTTCTCACCGAGGTGCGGCGCCCGCCGCGGGGCGAGGTCAAGGGCCTGCCCGTGTGGTACTTCGCGCTGGCCGGATTGCTGGTGGCGAGCAACGACATCGCCACGCAGTTCAGCGACCGCTACGCGTGGGTGGCGCTGCTGCCGCTCGTCCTGCTGCTGGTGCACGTGGTCCTGTGGTCGACGATGCTGTCGCGCCGGCGGCAGTACCTGAAGGCTGTGTGGCGGCGGAAGCAGGCTCTCGGGCTGGTCGCCGTGCTGTTCGTCGTGCGCCTGCTCCTGCAGGTCGTGCTGTCGCGGGTGACCGACAGCGTCGCACCGCTGCACAGTTACGCGCACCTGATCATCGGCCTGGTGCTGCTGGTCGTGACGACCGCGGCGGCGTGGTTCGACCAGTGGCTGGTGCTGCGGGTGCTCGACAAGGACCGCGCGTGACGCGACGTGGTCCGCAGCGCGGCGACGGCGGTGAGCGTGGATGCTGGGGACATGGCTCAGACTCTGCGGCTCGGTGCCGTCACGGTCACCCCGGTGTTCGAGTTCGCGACACCCAGCCGCCCGCCCGAGGTGATGTTCCCGGACCTGGACCGCGCCGTCTGGCGTGCGCACGAGAGCTGGCTCGCGCCCGACTTCTGGGATCCCGGGACCGGTCTCCTGCAGACGCGGGTGCAGACCTGGGTGCTGCGCAGCGGCGGGGAGACCGTGCTCGTCGACACCGGGGCGGGCAACGGCAAGGCGCGGCCGGAGATGCCGGTGTTCGACCACCTCGACACGGATTTCCTCGCCCGGCTGCGGGCGGCCGGCGTCGCCCCGGACGACGTGACGACCGTGGTCAACACGCACCTGCACGCCGACCACGTCGGCTGGAACACCGTGCTCGACGGTGGCGAGTGGGTGCCGGCGTTCCCGAACGCGCGGTACCTCGTGTCCCGCGCGGACCACGACTTCTGGAACCCGGCCACCGGTTCGCCCACCCGGCTCGGTGCGGGCAACGACGGCGTGTTCGAAGACAGCGTGGCGCCGGTAGCGCGGGCCGGGAACCTGGTGCTCTGGGAGGATTCGTTCGCGGTGACCGCCGAACTGCGGCTGGAACCCGCGCCCGGGCACACCCCCGGTTCGGCCGTGCTCGTCGCCGAGTCCGGCGGAGACCTGGGGCTATTCGTCGGCGACGTGCTGCACCACCCGATCCAGCTCGTCGCTCCGGATCTGAACAGCTGCTTCTGCGAAGACCCGGCGAGCGCCCGCGCGACCCGGCGGCGGCTCTTGGACCGCGCGGCCGACGCGACGGCGCTGGTGTTCCCGGCACACCTCGGCGGCGGGCTCGCGGTCGAGGTGCGCCGGTCGGGGAGCGCGTTCTCGGTGGCGCGCTGGGGGTTCGAGGCATGACGATCGTCCGGACCACCGGCGGGCGGTCGAAGGCCGGCGCGATCCCCACGGTGTGGACGTTGCCGGGATCCCTTACGCGCCAACGCGAACCTCCGCGGCGACCCGGCGAACGTGACCGTGGCCGGGCCGCCGGCGCCATGCTCGTGGCGTGCCTGTTCGCTTTGCCCGGGGCGGACGGGTTGTTCCGGCGCTAGATCAGCCAGATCTGCAGCGGGGCGCCGCTTCCCGAACCGGGCGGCGACCGGCGACCGATCACGTCGTTGACCGGACCCGCTCCGGCCGCCGCGCGCGCCGGCCGGTGACCATGCTGACGATGCCGGTGACGAAGGTCAGGATCAGGCCGGCGGACATCACGACGTTGCCCGCGACAGTGCCGAGGTCGGCGGACACCAGGTTCGGGGTGAGCTGCCCGGAAATCCCGCCGACCCCGACGATCCAGAACGCGATGAGCACGCTGAACACCGCGTGCCACCACCAGCGGGCGGTGGCCAGCGAGAGCAGGCCGGCCACGAGGATGAACAGGATGCCGGGCGGGAACGCGAGCCCGAAGGATCCTTGCGCCGCGGCGAACTTCGCCGGGTCGGCGGCCCACTGCACGAGCAGCCCGACGATCCCGATGACCAAGCCGGCGAACGCGAACAGGGTGAATCGGTTGAGACTGCGGACCATGTCCGACTCCTTCACAGGGAATGGGGACGCGACGAACCGGCGGTGACGACCGCGGCCACCCCGCACACCGCGGCGACGGCGAACCCGGCCAGCTGCCCCTGCCGGCCGCGAAGTCCCCGACGTGGCCCGGGTCGAGTAGCCGGTGCGCGGACTCCGGGGACGCGACGCCACCGAGGTTGAAGAACGCACTCATCGCCGTGACGGCCAGCGGCGTGAACCGCCACGGCACCACCGCGAACGCGGGGTAGACGAGCGGCCTCGGCCCGCCGTACCCGGTGGCCTCGTCGGCGACCGCTGCCACCACCAGCGCACCACACGTGGCGACGAGGAACCCCGATGCCGGCCGTGCGCACGGCCGAGCGCGGTGCGGGCTCGCTGGATCTGTGCGGACACCGGACTTCCCCTCACCGCGGGAACTGCGTTCGCGACCAGTGTCGGGGCGGGGCAGCGCACAGGAATCCGCCGGGAAGCGACACTTCGGCGGCGGGGAATACCTCACGGGACGTACGCGCAGCGTTGATCCGGCGCGGTTGCCCGGCCGTCGTTGCTGCGCTTGCAGTGGTCCGGAGCGCCGGAAGCGCCTACCCGTCGCGCAGACTGCCCTGCGACAGCACGGTGATGACCTCCGCGTCGCCCCCCCCGCCGAGGTCGGCGAACCGGTGCCGGCGCCCGGCCTGCGAGTAGCCGCTGTCGCCAGCCCCGAGCGTCATCATCGGATCGTTGCCCTCGAGCGAAAGCAGGTCCTGAGGCCGGCTCCGACGCGTCCTGACCGGAAATTCGCTGGTGACCGCCGAGCTGCCGCGGGCACACTGCGGGCGTGGCCGTACTGGAGAAAACCGCGTCCGCACGGGGGACCGGGCTGAGCCTGGCCTCGTGGGTGCTGTTCGGCTGCTCCGGTCCGCTGGCGAAGGCCGTCATGGCGGCCGGCTGGTCGCCGGGTGAGGTGACGGCGGTGCGGATCGCGCTGGCGGCCGGGTTGCTGCTGCCGGTGGTCGCGGTGCTGCGGCCGGGGGCGCTGCGGTTCCGGCGTCGTGAGCTGCCGCTGGTGTTCGGCTACGGCTTGCTCGGCGTGGCCGGCGTGCAGCTGTTCTTCTTCGTGGCGGTGGCGCGGATCCCGGTCGGCGTGGCGATGGTGCTGGTGAACCTGGCGCCGGCGCTGGTGGCGTTGTGGGTCCGGGTGGTGCGGCGCACGCGGCTGCCCGCGCTGGTGTGGGCCGGGCTCGCGCTGGCCCTGCTGGGGCTGGCGCTGGTCGCGGAGTTCTGGCACGGGGCGCGGCTGGACCCGGTCGGCGTCGCGGCCGGGCTCGCGTCGGCCGCTTGCTCGGCGGGGTACTTCCTGCTCGGGGAGCACGGCGCGCGCCGCCACGACTCGTTCGGGCTGACGGCGGCCGGGCTCGCGATCGGCGCGGTGGTGCTGGCCGTCGTCAGCCCGCCGTGGTCCGCCGGGCCGCTCACGAGCACCGCGGCGCTCGGCGGCCTCCGGATTCCGGTGTGGCTGCTGGTCGTGGTGCTCGCCGCGTTCGCCACCGCGGTGCCGTACCTCGCGGGGTTGCGGGCCCTGCGTGACCTGTCGTCGTCGCGGGCGAGTGTGCTGGCGCTCGTGGAACCGCTGGTGGCCGCCGTGCTCGCCTGGGTGCTGCTCGGTCAGGCGCTCGGGCCGGTGCAGCTGGCGGGCGTGGTGCTGCTGTTGGCCGGAGCGGTACTGGTGCAGGTCGCGAGCTCGCGGGTGCTGCCCGCACCGGGATGACGCGTCAGCGGAGCACCTCCGCGTTGTGCTCGCCGATTCCCGGCGCCGGGCGCGGGTCGAGGCGCGTGCCGTCGACCACCAGCGGGGATTTCGGGGCGCGGTGGGGCCCCACGCCGGGCTGGTCGAGGGTCGCGAACAGCTCCCCGTCGAGCGCGCCCGACCCGGGGAGTTCGGCGAAGGTCCGGTAGCGCTGCCACAGGATCCGGTTGCCCTCCAGCGCTTCGGCCGCTTCGGCGAACGGCGTGCGCTCGAACCACTGCGCCAGCAGCGTCGAGATCAGTTCGCGGTGTTCGTACCGCGCCGCTTCGCCGGTGAAGTCGATCCCGAGCGAGGCGGACAGGGCGGTGAACGTGTCCGTCAGGCCCGTGGCGGTCAGGAGCTTGGCCCAGTGCCGCTCGGTGAGCACGACGATCACCACGCGAACGCCGTCGGCGGTGGTGAAGTCGCGGCCGTACGTGCCGTGGACGTCGTTGCCGGATTTGGTGCGTTCGTGGTCGGTGACCTGGGCTTCGGCGAGGTAACCGAGGTTGCCGGCGGTGGCGAGGGCGACGTCTTCCAGCGCGACGCGCAGCGATGTGCCCCGGCCCGTCTGAAGCCGGCGGCGTTCGGCGGCGAGCAGGCCCGTCGCGAGGTACAGGCCGGCAGCGAGGTCCCACGCGGGCAGCACGTGGTTCACCGGCGCGGGCAGAGCGGCCGGTCCCGTGATGAGCGGGAAGCCGGTGGCCGCCTGCACGGTGTAGTCCACGGCGCCACCGCCGTCGGCGCGGCCTTCCAGCAGCGCGTGGATCACGTCGGGGCGCCGCGCCGAGAGGGCTTCGTAGGTGAGTTCCGGATGGCGGTCGGTGTTCGTCACGACGACACACGGTCCACTGTGGACGATCAGGTCGGCCACTCGCTCCCGGCCTTCGGCCGCCCCGAGGTCGAGGGCGATGGCGCGTTTGCCCTTGTTGAGCCCGGTCCAGTACAGGCTCGTGCCCTCGTCGGACAGCGGCCAGCGCGTGCGATCGGGCGCACCGCCGAGGGGTTCGACGCGCACGACGTCGGCCCCCAGCTGAGCGAGCGTGAGCCCGCACAGGGGAGTGGCGACGTAGCTGGAGATCTCGACGACGCGCAGTCCCGCGAGCAGCGGCTCAGGCATCGGCTTTCCCCGTGAAGTCGGGCTTGCGGCGCTCGCGGTGCGACGCGAGGCCTTCCCGCACTTCCGGGCCGGCGAACCCGTAGAACTCCAGCGCCACCGACGCGTCGAAGATCGCGCCGGCGAGCTGGCGGTACCACATGTTGAGGCTCTGCTTGGTGAAGCGGATCGCGTTCGGGGCGCCGTTGGCGAGCTCGTGGGCGATCTCCCGCGCCGTCGGCAGCAGGTCCGCGTCGTCGTCGACGCACAGCGACACCAGGCCGATCCGCTCGGCCTCCTCGCCGGTGAGCGGGCGGCACGTGAGCAGGTAGTACTTCGCCTTCGCCATGCCGCACAACAACGGCCAGCAGATCGCCGCGTGGTCCCCGGCCGCGACGCCGAGCCGCGTGTGACCGTCGACGATCTTCGCCGTCCTGGTCACCACGGACACGTCGGCCAACACCCCCGCGACGAGTCCGGCGCCGACCGCCGGGCCGTGGATCGCCGAGACGATCGGCTTCGAGCAGTCGATCACGTTGTACACGAGGTCACGCGCCTCCCGCATGGTGCGCGAGCGGGCTTCGAAATCGGTGGTCAGCTTCTCGACCAGGTCGAACGAGCCACCGGCCGAGAACCCCTTGCCCTCGCCGCGCAGCAGGACCGCGTTCACCTCGGGGTCGCGGTCGAACTCACGCCAGATGTCCGCGAGCTCCCCGTGCGCCTCGTCGCTCACGGCGTTGAGGTTCGGCGCGTCCAGCACCAGTTCGACGACACCGTCCTCGTCCGGCCCGTCGACCCTCAGCTGCGCGAAACGTCCGTATCGGCTCATGCGGCTCCCTCCGTGGTCAGGCGGCGGGCGGGCGCGGACCTTCGAGGCGAGGTGACGTCACGCCCTCTCGCCGTGCGGACCGGGCCGGTGCCCATCCTCGCCGTGAGGCTAGCGAGTCCTGGGTGAGAGGGCGCAGCGGACGAAGGTGTTCCGCCACCCGGGTGGGCCCCCAGCGCGCGGATCCGGGCACGCCGAGCTCTTTGCGGAACAGCTCGTGGAAGCCTGCTTGAGCTCGCTACCCGGTCGGTGGTCGTGTCGCACTCGTCGGCTTTCGCGGTGCGCAACCTGACCGGGTGCCACCAGCAGAGCCACCGGCCGTTCGGGCCGGCGGGCGGGCTCGCCGCCCAGCCGGCCGAAGCGCGGCTCGACGGCGTGCCGGTGCCGGTGGCGGCCACAGTTCGCCCGCGGACCGCCCGGCCGAACTGGTGCTGCGCGACGAGCGGTCGACTGCGGAGGAGGCCCGCGACGTTTACAGGGTGGAGGTGGATCTGGACGCCCTGACGGTGATCCGGTCACCGCGCGGTGACCTCGAACCGTAGCCCGGATCACGGCCGGGGCCGCCGCTGAACGACACGAGCGCGGGGGTCGGCCGCGGTGCGTCCGTCGAGCCACGAGGCGGGGTCGAACGTGTTCGCGGAGGGCAGCTGGTCGGGGTCCCGGTGGAAGAACAGCGGGTAGCTGAAGAACGCCGTCTTTTCCGGGCCCCACGCGGTGGCGGTGCGGCTTTGGTGGGCCAGAGCCGCACGGATTCGAGCACGGCCGCGGGGAAGCTAGTGCGATTGGGTGAGGTCGCGGCCCGCCGGCTCGGCGTGGACTTCGGCGAGGCGGTCCGGATGCGTCGCAAGCAGCGCCTGGACCCGGAAGACGACGATCCCGGCCGCGTCGGAGGCGAACAGCCGGCGGGGCAGCTGTCCCACCGGGTCGGTGTCACCGCTGTCCGGTCGGGCCGCCGGGCTGGCGGCGAGGCTACCCGGCCGTGGCAGCGCCACCTGCTCGCGGACGCGATCGAGGAACCGCTGCCGCGTCTCGCGGCGCTGGGGCTGTGCCCGCACGCCCAGTTGGCATCCAGGCGCAGTTGTGCGAGCAGGTCGGTCAGCTCGGCCGTCGCGGCGCCGCGGCCGGCGCAGTTCGTCGACGGCCGGCCGGTCGGCTCGCAGCTCCTGCGCGATCCCCATCACCTATGGCCGGCGCTTGATCACGCCGGTCGCGAGCCTCGGCAGCACCACCGCGCCACCACGCGCACGGTGTCGGCCACGGACGCTCGTGCGGCGGGCTCGCGCGGCTTCGAGATCTCGGCGAGGGCCGGGTCTTGTCGCGTCACCGTGTCCGGGGCTTACCCATTGCGGGCCGCGCGTCCAACGTCGACGCACCGCAGTGCCGCCGGGATCCACCGCGCCCGCCGCTGGGCCGAATGGCCGGTTGCCGTGCTCCGCTCGGTCGAGAGTTCTTTTCGGGCCGCCAGGAAAAAGGCCACCTACTCGTCGGTGAAATAGCACGTTCATCCTCAGGAAAATGGCCTTGGTGACGAGAGGATCGACGTCGAAGGTTCTGCGCTCGCCCGGGACCGTGATCAAGCACATCTTGGCTCAGTGAAGCCGTGAACTGATCTTCGCGGCACCGTCGCGGACGTTTTCTTGATCGCGTGTTTTCGGGGTCGGGACAGCGGGTAGCTGAAATGAGTGACGCAGCCACATTCCTGTTCGCCTTGTTTTCGGGGGCGGCGTGCGGGTTGTGAGTGTGGAACTCGCTACCGCAACAGTCAGGAGGAGCGGTTATGAAGGCAGGAACGCGGATGGCGCTCGGCGTCGCGGCGGGATATTTGTTGGGGCGTACGAAGAAGGGGCGTCTGGCGTTGATGCTCGCGGCGGCCGGGGCCACCGGCAAGACCGGCGTGTCACCGGCGAAGCTCGTCCAAAGTGGCCTGAAGCAGCTGAGCTCGACCGCCGAGGTCGGGCAGCTGACGTCGCTGGCGCGGGATCAGCTGCTCACCGCGGCCAAGTCCGCGGCGGTGACGGCGGCGAGCGGGCGGATCGAGTCCCTGAGCGAACGTCTCCAGGACGGTGGCGGGCTCAAGCAGGCCGCGAAGTCCGGGGGGAAGGCCGCCGGGAAGGTCACCGGCGCGAAGACGGACGACGAAGCCGGCGAGGACGAAGAGACCGGCGAAGTCGAGGACGAAGCCGAGGTCGTGGACGAGGAGGAGCCGGAAGAAACCGGTTCCGCGAAGTCGCGACGGCGTGGGTCGAGCCGCCGGTCGGGTGAGGACGACGACGAGAGCGGCGAGCGTCCGCCACGCCGGCGTTCGGCGAGCCGGAGGTCCGCGTCGTCCGAGGACGACGACGAAGGCTCGGGCAGCACCCGCACAGCCACCCGCCGCTCGCCCGTGCGGCGGGCGAGGAGGTGAACCCAGTGGTCACGAAGACCCTGAAGAAGACCACGGACAAAGTGACGGACACGGCCGGCAAAGCGACCGGCGCGGCTACCGGTGCGGCTACCGGCGCGGTGTCGAAAGCGACCGGCGACACCAGCGTGCTGACCGATGCGCTGAAGGGGCTGGGCCAGGCGGCGATGAACCGCGCGACGACTTCGCTGACCAAGCGGATCTCGTCCACGGCCGGGCGCCTGACCGACTTCGCCGAAGGCGGTGGCGGGAGCCTGCTGGAAGCCGCCACCGGCGGCAAGCCCAGCGTCAAGGGCAAAGCGATGGTGGGCGCGGTCAAGGGCGGGCTGTCCGGGATCGCGCAGAAGGTCAAGGACGCGTTCACCGGCGGGGGCGGCGGTGGCCGGGGCGACAAGATCAAGCTCACCAACATCGTCGAGGAGATCGACATCGGCGCGCCCATCGACCTCGTGTACGACCAGTGGACCCGGTTCACCGAGTTCCCGTCGTTCATGAAGAAGGTCAAGAACGTCGAGCAGGTCAGCGACGAGACGACCGAGTGGAAGGCGCAGGTCTTCTGGTCGCACCGCAGCTGGGAGGCCACCATCCTCGAACAGGTGCCCTACGAGCGGATCGTGTGGCGCTCGAAGGCCCAGAAGGGCCACGTCGACGGCGCGGTGACCTTCCACGAGCTGACCCCGGACCTCACGAAGGTCGTGCTCGTGCTCGCGTACCACCCGCAGGGCCTGTTCGAGCGCACCGGCAACATCTGGCGCGCCCAGGGCCGCCGCGTGCGGCTGGAGCTCAAGCACTTCCGCCGGCACGTGATGACCGAGGCCCTGCTGAACCCCGACGACGTCGAGGGCTGGCACGGCGAGATCCACGACGGCCAGGTCGTCGAGCAGCAGGACGAGGACAGCGACCGCGAAGAAGGCGTCGGCACCGAGTCCGAACAGGACGAAGGCGACCGCGAAGCCGGTTCCGAAGAGGACGAGTACGGCGAGACCGACGAGGACGCCGAAGAGTCCGAAGAGGAGCCGGAGGAAACCGAAGACACCGACGAGTCCGAAGACACCGACGAAGCCGATGAGGACGCCGAAGACGAGCAGCCTCGCCGCCGGCGCGCCCGCGCGGGGGCCGGCAGAAGTCGTGGAGGGAACCGATGACGACAGCCGTACAGCCGTCCGGAGGGGGCGGGGGATTCGACCGGCCGAGCTCGAGCAGCCTCGCCGACGTGATCGACACGATCCTCGACAAGGGTCTCGTGATCGACGCGTACGTGCGGGTGTCCCTGGTGGGCATCGAGCTGCTCACCATCGACGCGCGGGTCGTCGTGGCCAGTGTGGACACCTACCTGCGGTTCGCCGAGGCCGTGAACCGGCTGGACATCTCCGACACCGAGCAGAAGGGGTTGCCCGACCTGCTCGAGGACGTGACCTCCGGTGGCGCCAAGGCGAAGACCAAGGGCGCGATCGAGGCGGCCGGCGACAAGCTGCGCGACATCCTCGGCGAGGACGAGGAAGAAGGCGAACCCGCGGGCCGGGGACGAAAGGGGCGGTGACGCGATGAGTACCGACACGAAGACCGGCACCGCCGTCTACGTCTACGGCATCGTGCCCTCCGACGTCGAGCTCGACGACGACGTGCAGGGCGTGGGCGACCCGCCCGCGGCCGTCACGACCGTGCGGAGCGGACCGATCGCGGCGCTGGTGAGCGAAATCCCCGAGGACGCGCCACTGGGCCGGCCCGAGGACCTCACCGCGCACGCCGGTCTGCTGGACGCGGCCGCCGCCGAACTGCCCGTGCTGCCCCTGCGCTTCGGCGCCGTGGTCACGGACGAGCAGGCGGTCGTCGAGGAGCTCCTCGACGCGAACCGCGACGACTTCACCGCCGCGCTCGACCAGCTCGAGGGCAAGGCGGAGTTCATCGTGAGGGCGCGCTACGACGAGCAGGCCATCCTGCGGGAGGTCCTGTCCGGCAGCGAGCAGCTGCAGCAACTGGCCGAGGCGATCCGGGGCAAGCCCGAGGACGCCACCCGCAACGAGCGGATGGCGCTGGGCGAGCAGATCACCCAGGCGATCGAGGCGAACCGCGCGGCCGACACCCAGCGCGTGGCCGACGCGCTCGCCGACGTGGCCGAAGGGATGGCCCCGCGGCAGCCGACCCACGAGGAGGAAGCCGTGCACCTGGCTGTCCTGGCCGAAACCGCGCGGCAGGAGGACCTGGAAGCCGCGCTGGACGAGCTTGCGAAGGAGTGGGAAGGCCGCGTCGAAGTCCGCCTGCTCGGACCCTTGGCGGCGTACGACTTCGTCGTCACCCGGACGCCGGAGTAAGGCGATGGGTCTGCTTTCGGGGATCGCCGGCCTGCCGCTCGCGCCGCTGCGCGGAGTGCTCGCCCTGGGCGAGCTGATCCGGCGCCGGGTCGACGAGGAGATGCACGACCCCGCGTCCGTGCGGCGCGAGCTGGAAGCCGTGGAACGGGCGCGGGCGGCCGGCGAGATCTCCGCCGGGGAAGAAGCCGAGCGGCAGCAACGGGTGCTGGATCGACTGACCCGGGCCCGGCCCGGGCCGTCCGACGAGAAGAGGAGGTGACGGCCGATGGCCACGTCGAAGGGCGAGAGCCGCACGTCGTCGACCCGCCCTCGTGCGAGGGACGCAGTGGTCGCCTCGACGGCGGCGGCCGCGGCGGTGCGGCAGCTGGACGAGCTGATCACGAGCGAGCCGGTGGGCGTCACGTCCGTCGAGCCGGTCGAGGACGGCTGGATCGTGGAGGTGGAGGTGATCGAAGAACACCGCATCCCGTCTTCGGCCGATCTGCTGGGGCTGTACGAGATCGAGCTGGACGGCGAGGGTGACCTCCTCGCGTTCCGCCGGACGAACCGGTACGCGCGCGGCAAGGCGGGTACCGGCAACGAGGGGAGCTGACATGGTTTCGGGGCAACCGGTCACCAGGTCCCAGGGTGGGCTGGGCGCCGCGGGCGGCCAGCCCGCGAACCTCGGTGACATCCTCGAACGCGTCCTGGACAAGGGACTCGTCATCGCCGGCGACATCCGGGTCAACCTGCTCGACATCGAGCTGCTGACCATCAAGCTGCGGCTCGTGATCGCGTCGCTGGAGACGGCGCGCGAGGTCGGCATCAATTGGTGGGAGAGCGACCCGTGGCTGACCGGCGACAACGGGCAGCTGCAGAACGAGAACCGGCGGCTGCGCGCGCGCATCGCCGAACTGGAGTCGGGGCGCGCACCGGAGGCCATCGAGGCCGGCGAGTCCGTCGAGTCCATCGAGTCCATCGAGGACGGTGGGGGCGACGATGACCGGGAATGATGCGACCGGTGTCTGGCTGTACGCCGTGACGCGTCCGGCCGGGCTCGCCGAGCCGGACGCGCCGCCGGGCGTGGCGGGGGAGCCGCCGCGGGTCGTCGAAGCGGGCGGGCTGGCCGCGGTCGTCGGCGACGTGCCGCTGACCTCGTTCGGCGAGGAAGCCTTGCACCGCAACCTCGAAGACCTCGACTGGCTCGCCGCAGTGGCCCGCGCGCACGACACGGTGATCGCGAACCTGGTGGACCGCGCGCCGGTGGTCCCGATCCGGCTCGCCACCGTTTACCACGACGACGCATCGGTGCGCGCGGTCCTCGAGCAGCGAGCCGCGGACTTCGAGCGGACGCTGCGGCACGTATCGGGCCGGGTCGAATGGGGCGTGAAGGCGTTCCTGGACACCGAACCGGAGCCGGCCGCCGCCGCATCGCCGGGCAAGGGCGCGGGTGCCGCGTACCTGGCCCGGCGGCGAAACGCGTTGGCCGCGCGGGAAAAACGAGAGCAGCGCGCGGCCGAGGAGGTGCGGCGCCTCCACACCGCGCTGGCCGAGCTGGCGGCCGACGCCTGCACGCACCCGCCGCAGAGCCGCGAGCTCGCAGGGGAGGCCGGGCCGATGGTGCTCAACGGCGCGTACCTCGTCGACGCCGGGCAGGCCGGCCGATTCGCCGAGGCGGTGGATTCGTGCGGCCGGGAAAGCGCCGCACTGTCGGTGCGCCTGACCGGTCCGTGGCCGCCGTATTCCTTTTCTTCGCTGGAGGGACCATGACTTTGCCGGCGCGTGCCGGGGAACGCAACGTCGCTTTGATCGACCTGCTCGACCGCGTATTGGCGGGTGGTGTCGTGGTGAGCGGGGAAATCACGTTGTCGATCGCCGACGTCGATCTCGTCCGGATTTCCCTGCGCACCCTGCTCACATCCATCTCCGCATTGCAGCCGCGCGATGGGTGACGAACGGGAGAACCGGATCAACGCCGACCCGGAGACGGCCGAGCGCAGCCTCGTGAGCCTGGTGCTGACGGTGGTCGAGCTGCTGCGCCAGCTCATGGAACGCCAGGCCCTGCGCCGCGTCGACCACGGCGACCTCGGCGACGACAAGGTCGAGGAGATCGGCCAGACGCTGATGTACCTCGATCTTCGCATGGACGAATTGTGTGAACATTTCGGCCTGGACCGGCGGGAGCTGAATCTTGATCTGGGCCCGCTGGGTCCGCTTCTTTCCGAGGAATAGGGTTTCGCCGGGGCATTTGCGGGTATTCGTGGGCATCGCTTCGAAAGGAACTCAGCGATGGCTGTCACCGGACTCATCAGCGCAATCGTCGTCGGATTGGTCATCGGCGTGCTCGGGCGTTTCGTGGCCCCGGGCAAGCAGAAGATCCCGATCTGGCTGACGATCGTCATCGGCATCATCGCGGCGTTCGCGGGCACCGCCATCGCGCGCGGCGCCGGCTACGCCGACACCTCGGGATTCGACTGGCTCGAACTGCTGACGCAGGTCGTGCTGGCCGCGCTCGGGGTCTCGCTCACCGCTGCCGCCTACGGGAAGAGGCGCAAGGTGTGGCGCTGACCCCTGCCCAGAGCCCAGCCCGGTCCAGCCCCTTCTGGACCGGGCTGGCGCCCGTCCGGCGCCGGCTCAGTCGCGCCGGCGTTCGCGCAACTCGCCGATGACCTGCTGACCCGTGTCCTCGGCGTCATCGATCCCTTCGGGTGGTTCGCCATCGCCGTGCCTCTCCTGTGTGGGATCGGGGTTCGGGGTGCTCCCGCTGTTCGTCCATAGCGGGCGGGTACCCGCCGCGGCTCCGGTTGATCCCCACGGCGCCGGCGGTAACGCGCGATCGTGGACCTGCCCACTGTGCGAGGCCGCGGCGCAGCACGGTGGCGTCGTCGATGAGCGGGCCGACGATCGCCGTGCCGAGCACGACGACGTCGGCCGCCGCGGGCAATGGTGTCGCTGCACGGCCCGGAGCCGGTGCGGTGTCCACCCACAACGAGAGTGCTTCGGGCAAGGCCGTCACGCCGCGGCGGCTCCGTGCAGAACCGGGTCAAACCTCCGGTTCTTGGCGCTGTGTCGCGAAGTTGTGGTGAGGTGGTGCACGTCCCGCAGTGCCACGACCGGCGAGGAGCGCTCCGCCACCGGGACCGCGTGCGCCGATCTGCCGGGGCAGCGACCGCCGCAGCCGACCGGATCCCCGCCACTCAAGCCGCCGGGCCGGGCCGGCCTCGGTGCGCGCAGGCCAGCGCGTAGGACCCGCTCGGCGGCGCCGAGCAGCGCGTCGCGCTCGCGCCACTCCAGCCAGCGGGCGGTGTCGTCCGCGACCCGGTCCAGGGCCGCGGTCTCCTGCGCCGTCGGGGTGTGACCGCTGAAGTGGTGGTGGGTCGAGAGCACGGCGAGGCACCGCCCGTCCTCCGGGGCGCGGACCGGCGTGCTCTGCACCGCGTGGATTCCGGACGCCAGCAAGGCTTCCTGGGTGGGGGTGTGGTTGAGGGCCGGGCTGTCGCCGACGTCCGGGACGACGACGCGGTGCAGCTGCCGGGCGGCGGAGGCGCAGGTGGTTTCCGGGCCGTCCCCGTGCGAGAGGTGGGTGAGGAACTCCTGGGGCAGACCGTGGTGGGCGACCAGCCGCAGCCTGGTGCGGAGGAGGGTCTGCGCGGCTCCCGCGTCGGCTTCGGCGACGAGAATGCTCGCGAGCAGCGCGTCGTCGAGCACGCGCCGGGGCGCGGGGAGACCCTGGTGGCGCAGGGGGAAGACGACGGGCGGCTGGCCGGGGCGCAGGGTGCCGGTGAGCCAGGGCCGCGCGGTCCCGGGCCGGGGCAGGTCGAGCAGCGCCCGGGCCAAGTCGGCCATCCGGACGTTGCTCTTCTGCGAGGCGGTGCGCAGCACGGCGTGGGCGACGTCGGTGTCGGCCAGCCGGTAGCGTTCGACGAGCATGCCGAGCGCCTGCGCGATCACGGGGCGGGTGGCGAGCTTGGCCTGCAGGTCCACGAGGCAGGGGTCGTCCTCGCGCGCCACGCGGGCGAAGGTCCGTGCGGCAGCGACGGTTTCGTGGACGTCGAGGACGTCGTCGACCCGCGCGATGCGCAACACCCGGCGCACGATCCCGCGGGCCGCGACGACACGCAGGCGGCTGCCTTCGCGAGCGAATTCGTCACCCGCGCGCAACAACATCCGGGCCGCGGCGCCGCTGAGGATCGTGACCGGCGTGAGGTCGACGATCACCTCACCGCCGGGCCGGCACACCTCGCGCAGCTCGGCCTCGACCGCGGCGATCGCGGCGCCGCAGAGGTCGCCGGTCGCCGTGACGACCGGCAGCCGGAGTTCCCGGTCCTCGTGCGGGGTGTCGCGGAACCGGATCAGCCGGCCCGCCGATGGGGTGCCATGGGGTCATCTCTCCCCGTCGGGTGGAGTTTCGTTCGTGACGCGATCGCGCGCCGTTCGCTGTGGGGGTGAAAAACCGTGAACTACCCGGAGTGCGGTGCGGTCAAACGGTTTCCCGGCGGTTTCCCCGGGTAGCCGGAGGGCGGGCGAATCGTGATCACCGGCGCGAGCGGGAACATCGGCGCCGCGCTGCTGCGGCAGCTGCCCGAGGACGGGGAGATCGGCGGCGGATCCCCGACCTGGCGGCCGAGCCGTACGCCGCCGCCTCGTGGCTGCAGCCGGACCTCGGTGAACCCGGTTCCGGCGAAGCGCCGGCGCGCGCGTTCGACGACGTGGCCTGGGCCTTGAGGCTGATCCTCGAACAGCGTGCCACCGGCCCGTCCACCCTGGCGGCACCGGACGTGCTCGACGGCGGCGCTCTCGACCGGTTGTCCGGCGGACTGCGTTGGCACGATCGGGAGACCGCTCGGGCCGTTCGCCGCGCACGTCGCGTGGACGGCCGGGCTCCAGCCCTGCCGGGGTGGCTGTGACTTTCCGATCGGGTGGCGCTCCTGGACACCACCCGCGCCGAGGTGGACCCGGGCTGGCGGCCGTGGCACACCACCGAGGCGACGCTCGCGGAGCACGCGGCCGGTGCGTCGCCGCCGCTGGTTCGCGCCGACACCGACTTTCGGTCATGGCAGCGGGGAATCACGCGCCTGCGGCCGACGCACCAGTCGCAAGCGTGAAGACTGCCCCTGCGGCGCAGTGGTGGGTGCACGGAGTCCGGCGTGCCAGCTGGGCGATAGGTCCACTGTGGACTTGTGGTAGCGGATTCGCCGCGCTGCCGCGGATCCCCTGCCTGCCTACACTGGTCCGCGTGGAGTCCAGGACCGGCGAGACCCGCACCGAGCAACTCGGCCGGAACGTGAACGAGCTCCTGCAGGAGCTGCGCGTGGCCCAGGCCGGGGTGCAGATCCTGTTCGGGTTCCTGCTGACGGTGGTGTTCACCGCGCAGTTCCGCGCCGCGAGCGGGTTCGAGAAGGCGTTGCACCTCAGCGCCGTCCTGCTGGCGGTGTCCGCGACCGCGTTGCTGGCCGCGCCCGCGGTGCGGCACCGGGTGCTGTTCCGCGCCGGTGCGCGGGAGGACATCGTCGCGATGGGCAACCGCGTGGTGGTGGCCGGCCTGGTGTGCCTGGCGCTCGCGATCACGACGACGGTCGCGTTGATCGCGAAGGTCGTGTACGGCTCGGTGGGCATGGCGATCGTGGCCGGGGCGGTGCTGGTGCTGTTCGCGATCCTGTGGGCGGTGGTGCCGCGGCTGGTGCGGTGGCGCGGCTGACGCCGGTGGGGAGATCAAGCGCCCGGATCAGCGCGTGGTGCAGGCGATGAACGCGTAGGGTGGCCGCATGGGGGAGCTCGCGGACGCGTTCGAAGCGGTCGTCGCGAAGTGGTCGGCGCCGGCCTCGGTCAGCGGCGTACCGACTCCGCTGGGCGAGACCCGCGTGATCGGGTGCGGCGACGGCGATCCCATCGTGCTCCTCCCCGGCGGCGGCGCCACGGCGGCCTCGTGGTTCGGCGTCGCCGGCCGCCTGCCGGGGCGGGTGTACGCGGTGGATCTGCCCACCCACCCGCGGAACCTCGACGACCTGATGTCCTGGGTGGACGCCGTCCTCGTCGGCCTGGAGCTCGACCGGATCACGCTGTGCGCGCACTCCTACGGCGCGTGGATCGCGCTCAACTACGCCCTGCGTCACCCGGCCGTCGTGTCCCGGCTGGCGCTGCTCGATCCGACGGACTGCTTCACCGGCCTGAGCCCGCGGTACCGCCTCCGCGCCGTCCCGCTGGTGCTCCGCCCGTCGGGCCCGCGCCAGGAAAGCTTCCTCCGCTGGGAAACCGCCGGCCGCCCCCTCGACCCCGACTGGCTGCGGCTCGTCCGCGCCGTCGCCGACCTGCCGCCCCCGCACATCGTCTTCCCCCGCCGCCCGAACCTCCTGGGGCTCACCGTCCCGACCCTCGTGCTCATCGCCGCCCACAGCAAAGCCCACGACCCGCGCCGCGTCGCCGAGCGCGCCACGCACCAGCCCACGATCACCGCGGACCTCCTCGACAACGCGACCCACCACAGCATCCCGGTGCACGAACCGGATGTCCTGGCGGCACGGCTGACCCGGTGGCTCGTCAGCCAGGGTTGAACGCCACCGGTGGGAGGATTTTCAACCCGGACCTCCCCGCGGGTTCCGGCGGCTACTGTGGGCGCTTGTGTGCCGGGAGGGACGATGACCACTGACGACTTGCCGCGCCTCGACGTGAAGATCGAGGTCCTGGTGCTCCCCGTCTCCGACGTGGAGCGGGCGAAGGAGTTCTACGGGCGGCTCGGGTGGCGGCTGGACGCGACGCCGCCCGGGATCGTGCAGTTCACGCCGCACGGATCGGCGTGTTCGGTCCAGTTCGGGGAGGCGCTGACGGACGCGGCGCCCGGATCGGGCAAGGGGTACCTGGTCGTCGCGGACATCGTGGCGGCGCGGGACGCGCTGGTGGCCGCGGGGGTCGAGGTGGGGGAGATCTTCCACGGCGGGCCGGGCGGGCGGGAGCCGGGGCTCGACCCGGATCACGGCACATACCGGTCGCGCGCGACGTTCGCCGACCCGGACGGCAACCAGTGGCTGCTGCAGGAGATCACCAGCCGCCTGCCGGGGCGGGTGGACGCGAGCGAAGCGGCGTTCTCGTCGGTCAGTGACCTCGGCGCGGCCCTGCGCCGCGCGGAGGCCGCGCACGGTGAACACGAGAAGCGCACCGGCGAGCGCGACGCGAACTGGCCCGACTGGTACGCCGAATACCTGATCGCCGAACGGGCCGGGACGGAACTGCCGACCTGACACCGGGGCGGAGGAGATCATGACGGACGGGGCACTCGCGGGCCAGACCGTGGTCCTGATCGGCGGCAGCGCCGGCATCGGACTGGAAACGGCGCGGCTCGCGCTGGCGGAAGGCGCGAAGGTCGTCCTGACGGGACGCAATGAAGAACGCCTCGAGAAGTCTGTGGCCGAGATCGGCGCGCAGGGGAGCGCGGCGTTCGACGCGAACGACCCGGCCGCGGTGGCGAAGTTCTTCGAGGACCTGCCGAGCCCGATCGACCACATCCTCATCACCGCCGGCGGCCCCGCCTACGGCGCGATGCTCGACATGACCGCCGCCGAGATCAGCGAAGCGCTCAGCGGCCACATCGTCGTCGCACTGGAGGTCGCGCGCCACGCCGCGCCGAAGATGCGGCCCGGCGGCGCGCTCGTGCTCATGGGCGGCACCGGCGGCCGCAAGATCAGCCGCGCCCTCGGCATCGCGTCCGCCGCGACGGCCGCGCTGCCGCCCTTCGCCGCGGCGCTGGCCCTCGAACTCGCGCCGATCCGCGTCAACCTGATCGCCGCCGGGTTCGTCGACACGCCCCTGTCGGCCTCCCTCCTCGGCGACGACCTCGACGCCCGCCGCACCGAACTGAGCGAACGCCTCCCGATCGGCCGCGTGGTGGGCCCCGGCGACGTCGCCGCGCTCGCCGTGCACCTCATGACCAACACCGCCCTGACCGGCGCCACCTACGACATCGACGGCGGGCAGCAGTTCGTCTTCTGACCCCGCCGCCCGAGAGCGATCGGGCTCGTGGTCCTTCGCGTTGTCTGTCCACTTGCGACTACGCGGTGAGCACCTCGAGCGATGTCGGCGGGAGTGGTGAAGAGGTGGGGTGAGAGCCGGAGCTTGCCTTCGCGCCGGACGGCGTCGATGCCGGCTTCGGTGAGGCGGCGGTGGAGCGTGGCCGAGCCGGTAGTGGTGCCGGTGAGGACGACGAGCGCGGAGCGCGCCGGGTCGCCGGCCGGGCTGACGAGTCGGTGGCGGCAGGGGTCGAGTCCGGCGAGTAGACGCCGAGCCGCTGGTCGTGCTCGGCGGTGGCGGCCGGGCCGGTGTCGAGGAACAGCTGCAGCGCGGCGAGCCGAGGGAGGAAGTTCGCAGGGCAGAACACGTCGAACGCGCGCACGCCGAGGTCGTCGCGGAAGGTCGGGCGCGTATGTGCACCAGGCTGCGCTCGCCTTGGTGCGCGAGCCGGTAGGCCTGCTGCGGTTCGAGGCGGTGCCGCCACGTGAACCCCGTGTCGGACGGGCCGCAGAGCCACGTGCAACCGCAACACGCGACCGCGTCGACCGGGGCGACGTCGAGGTACCGGGCGCCGAGGGCCTGGGAAGCGTTGACCACCAAGGGGATCCCGGCCCGGCGGGTGACCGCGCCCAGGGCGTTGAGGTCGAGGGCGCGGCCGGTGAAGGAGTCCACCCACGTCAGCGCGACGAGCCGGGCGCGCGGGCCGATCGCGTTGGCGGTCAGGTCTCGCCGGCCGGGCGCAGCGCGGTCGTCCGGACGCCTCAGCGGGCGAGGCGCTGCCAGGCCAGCACGGTGGCGGGGCGGTCACCGGCGAGGACGAGGATGTCGTCGCCCTCGGTCCAGCCGAGGCCGTTGACGATGAGGTGCCGGCCGTGGGAGGTGCTGTTGCCCAGGACGAACCTCTGCGGGTCCGCGCCGATCGGCCGGGCGAGGGCCGTGCGCAGGCGCTCGGGGAGCGCGGTGAAACCGTCGTCGTAAAGGCGGTGCGGAGCGGCTTTGAGCGCGGCGGCGGGCCGGACGGGGCAGCGGGCCCTGGTGCGCGGTGTCGAGCCAATCCCGTCCGTCGAACGGCCGAACTGCGCGGCCGCGGTGGCCACCGGTGAGTCCGGGGCATCCATCACCGCAGTGTCCGCCCGGCTGCAGTGAGCCGCAGCCTGGTCAGCCGAGCCACGAGGCGAGGCGCTCGTCGTAGTCCGGACAGGGGCGCAGGCCGCGGCCGGCGGCCGGGGCCAGGTGGCCGAGCGTGACGAAGCGGGCGGTGATCGCGGCGGGCAGGGTGCCGGCGAGGTGCGGGCGGCGCTGGGTCCAGTCCACGCAGTTGCGGGCGAACACCCGGCGCGGGCTCAGCTCCGTGACGTCGAGGCCCAGGTCCCGCAGGAGCGCCTCGCCGGTGGGCGTGAGGGCGTGGTCGCGGTCGTCGAGCGGGCGCAGGGCGCCGGCGGCCAGCAGGCGATCGCGCAGTTCGACCCCGCGGCGGCCGGCGAGGTGGTCGTAGCAGGTGCGGGCTTCGGTCAGCGTCCGGGCGGCGCGGTGGGCGTGCAGCGAACGGACCGGCGCCGCCGGCGCCAGCCGCGCGAGTGCTTCGACGACGGCGGCCACGTGCGGCCCGGCCAGTTCGTGGTAGCGGTGCCGGCCCTGGGCGCGGACCACCACCAGGCCGCCGTCGACGAGGCGGTGCAGGTGGTCGGTCGCGGTGGCCGGGCGGACGCCCGCACGGGCGGCGAGCTCGCCCGCAGGCAGGGCGTGGCCCTCGGCGAGCGCGGCGAGGATGCGGATGCGCGTCGGGTCGCCGATCAGGGCCGCGACGGGCGCGAGGTCGCGGTCGGGAACCGGGTCGGTCATGGGGCCAGCGTGGCACGGGCACGGTTTGGTCCCCGCCGAACCGTCGCGCTCCTACCGTCGGCGGCACCGATCCGGAAGGAACATGATGACCACGGACATCGAGCACATCTTCACCGCGTGGGACGACGCGCTGGGGGCGAAGGACGTCGACGCGGCGATGGCGCTGTACGCCGAGGACGCGACGCTGGAGAGCCCGCTCGTCTGCCACCTGCTGGGCACGGACGAGGGCGTGCTCCGCGGCCGCGAGAACCTGCGGGAGTTCGTCGAGAAGGTGTTCGCGCACCAGCCCGCGAAACGGCGGCGCTACCGCACGGGCTACCTCACCGACGGTTCACGCCTGCACTGGGAGTACCCGCGGGCCGCGCCCGACGGGGAGCAGCTGGACCTCGTCGAGGTGATGGAAGTGCGCGACGGGGTGATCGCGCACCACCGGGTGTACTGGGGGTGGGTCGGGGTGGGGATGCTCGCTCGTGGCGAGCACTCCCGCTAGCCGGTGCCGATCGGCGCGGGTGGCTCGGCCGGTTTCCGGCCGGTGCCGCGCCGGACGGCGCAGGTCGTGGCTCGATCAGCCGGGTGCGCCGGAGGTGGCCGGCGGACGGTGCTCAGCCGGGTGATCAGCGGGTGGTGATCCTCGGGGTCGCTCGGAGCCGGTGGTGATCAGCGGGTGGTGATCAACCGGGTGCGCTGCGGTGCTGATCAGGTGGTGATCAGTCGGTTTCCGGCTGTTGCCACTCGCGTCCCGCGCGCTGCGCGGCGGCGCGGATCTCGTTGGCCGCCCGGCGCCGCTTCTCGCCGGTCGGGTGGCCGAAGTGGGTCCGGCGCGGGGCGGGGACGGGGACCGTCTCGGTGTCCCGGGGTGTCTGCTCCTTCATTGCAGCCTCCGTTCTTTTGACAGGACAACGATTCCTGATCCCCGCCGTCGCGGCAAGGACATTCATCGGCGCTTCACTCGGACGGTGTGGACCACTACGAGCACGAACCCCGCGAGGAACCCGGCGAAGACGAATCCGCCGCGGGCGGCAAAAACGCCGGTCAGGAGGGTGAGCACCGCCGTGACGTCGGCCAACACGAGCACCGCGAACCAGCTGATGCGCCCCGCCGCGGCCCCTACTGCGAACGCGCGCGCGGTGAAAGACTGGGGTCGCAGGTCGGCTTCGATGTCCAGCAGGGCACGGCGGTCTCGTTCGTCCAGCAAGGAACCTCCTCACGCGTCGGCCGTTGGTGAACGGCTACCCGGGTGCGCGCCGGTTACCCGTTTGCCGGCCGGGCGGGCGCGGGTACGCCCGGAACACGACGATCGGGAGGTGATCGGCATGGCCGTGGACGAAGACCTGTGGACGGAGTTCCACCGGGTGGTGAACATGACGTCGCGCGAACTCGCCGACTGGCTGCGCACCCGCGAAGCGGGCACCGACGACGAGCCCCTGCCGGACCGGGCGGGCCCGCGGAAGGGACACCACGTCCTGGCGATCCTCGGCAAGCGCAAGTCCGATGTGGACTCCGACGACGAGGCCGTGATGCGGGCCGTGGTGGACCGCGTGCACGCCGAACGCCGCGACGACCTCGAACCGGTGGCCGGCGAGGCCCATTGGCGCCGCCGCCTGATGTCGCTCGGCCACGACCCGCTGAAACCCGTGCGCTGAGGGGCACGCGGCGGTGGCGGGGGCGGCGGTCCCGCCACCACCGCGAGGTTTCAGTCCACCGGCGGCGGCGCGGGTTCGTCGTCGTCGGCGGAGAGCTCCGGGTCGCGCCAGTCTTCGGCGCGGGTGGGGCCGTTGCCCTTCAGCAGGCCCTGCAGCTCGGACTTCAGCTCGTCGTCCTCGCGGGGCGAGTGCTGGTCGCTCTCGCGCAGCATGAACACCTCCAGCCTGGTCGGGACGGGCTCTCGGCTGCGGTTACCCCGTGGCCGGCCGGGAAAACCCCGTCGCCGAGTCCGGGCTAGGGCGTCCGCTCGGGGCCGGACTCGGATCGGCGGTGGTGGCATTCGGTGCACACCATCGTCTGGCCGAGCAGCGCTCCGTCGCCGCCGACGAGCCGGGCGACGTGCAGGCTCGGCTGCCCGCACTTCTCGCACGGGATCGGCTGGTTCTCCCGGCTGATCATCATCCGGTTCGACACGAGGGCCTCCTCCGGGTCGGGGTGGTCCGGACCGCGTACCCGCCGGTTCGCGCGACACTCCCGGCCGCCCTCGATGCCACTCGAACGGAGCAACCTCCGGTTCGGAGGTCCGGGGCAAGACTCGGAGCCGGCGCGTCCCCCGGCGTTCTCACGCGGGCTCCGGGCGGTTTCCCCTCGAGTCCTCGGGACCGCCGGTGCCGTGCGGTGCGGTGCCGCTCAGTCGTCGCCGGGCCATTCGCCACTGGCCTTCTCGTAGCCGACGGCGCCGGCGCGTTCGGCGGCGGCCTTCACCGCGCCGAAGATCGCGCCCTGCACCGCGGCGGCGATGAGGATCTCCTGCCACGTGCGGTGCTTGTCGGTGGCGTTGGGCGCGTCGCCCTCCCCGGCGATCTTCTGCCACACGAGCTTGAACACCTGCCCGGCGACGAGACCGCCGAGCGCGCTGACGGCGAAGTTCAACGGTTTGTACAGCGTCTTCTTCATGCCCGGCGGGTACCCGCACGGGATCGCGCGCGAACCTGCGGGCGGTGGCGCACCACAGAGCGAGCACCGCCGCGGCGGCGTAGGCTCAGTTCATCGCGGTTCAGCCAGCAGCCGCCTGCCGTCGTCTCTCCCGGATGCGTCCGGGAGGCCGGAGACGGAGCAGGCCGGAACTGCGGGCTGCCGCCTCTGACGACGCGTCGAAGGAGGCGCGCCATGACCCAACCCTTTTCCAGCACGTCGTTCGTCCACTTCGCGCGGTCGCCGAGCGTGCTGGTGACCACCACGGCCGAAGCGAGCATGGTGACCGTCCGCGGTGACGTCGACCTCACCATCACCGGCCGGCTCGAGGCACAGCTGGCGGAGGAGCTCGAGCTCGCACCCGCCGCGCTGATCGTGGACCTGCGCGAGGTCACGTTCTGCTCGTCCGACGGCTTGAGCACGCTCGTCGGCGCGCAGGAGGCGGCACGCGCGGCCGGCGTGCCGTACGCGATCGTCACGGCGCAGCACGCCGTGCTGCGCCCGGTCCGGTTGCTGGGCCTCGACCGGGTCCTGCCGATCCACCGCACGCTGCGCGAGGCTCAGGAGTGGCTCAGCGTCGTCAACCGCCTGCGCTGAGTTCGGCGCCGGTCAGTTCCCGCAGCAGCGCGGCGAGACCGCCGGGCGATCCGGGGGCGGGAACGTCGAAGCGGTCAGCGGTGTCCACACCGGACCGGGCGCCACGCGGATCCCCCGGTCGGCCGGCACCTGGGCCACCGAGTACATCCACGCGTGGATCGCGCCCTCGGTGGCCGGGTAGCCGATCAGGGATTTGGTGCCACGCAAGCCGTTGACGGATCCGGTGCACCGCAGCGTTGTTCACGAGCGGGTGGGCGCTGTGCGCGGTCAGGGTTGTTGCCCTCTGTGGTTATCCGGGCGCCCGCCGTCCCAGAGCCGGAGACCGACGGTCCGGCCGGCATGTTTGGCAGCCCGGTGGACCGGGTTATCAGCAATGGTGCCCCGAGCGCCGGGAAAGGGGAGGCGGAGTGATCGCGGAGAGGCTGCACGCGGTCCTGGGCCGGTTCGGCCGGTTCCGGCTGCTCGCCGTCTCGGGCACGCTGGGCGCGACGTCGCGACCGGACTTGCGTGATTCGCTCCTGAAGGCGGCCGTCGACGCTCCCGACGGCCTGATCGCCGACATCTCGGCGCTCGACATCCCCGACCCGGTCCAGATCGGCGTGTTCTCCCTCATCGCGCGGCGGATCGAGGAATGGCCCGCGGTACCGTTCGCACTCGTGTCCGAACGGACGGAGCACCGGGAACTGCTGCGGGAGCGCTCCGTCGACCGGTTCGCTTGCGTCGCTCCGGATGCCGGCGCGGCGGCCGAACGGATGGCGCGCCCGCAGCGGCAGCGGCTGCGGTGCGAGATCGAGCGGTCACCGAACGCGGGGCGCGAGGCGCGGGCGTTCGTGCGCACCACGTGCGCGGCGTGGGGCACGCCGGAGTTCGCCGACGACGCGGCTCTCGTCGCCAGCGAACTGGTGGAGAACGCGGTCCAGCACACCGGTTGTGAGCCGACGCTCCAGCTCGACCTGAGCCGTGGGCGCTGCACCGTCGCGGTCGGCGACGACAACCCGGCGCCCGCGCTCCTGCGGGAGAGCGTCCGTCCGGCGGGGCCCGGGCTGGGACTGCGGATGGTGGCGCAGCTGGCCCGCGCGTGGGGCAGCAGCCCGGCGTGGCGGGGCGGCAAGGTCGTGTGGGCGAAGCTGAGCGCCCGGTCCGGGTGAGCCCTACCTCGGCGGGATCGGGTGGTGCTCGCGGATCAGCTCGCCGCCGCGTGCGTAGTCGTCGTCGGCGTTGTGCGTGAGCACCCCGACGGCCTCGCCGCCGCGTTCATACCAGACGGTGAACCCGCCGTCGCGCGACACCGGGCAGGCGTGGTCGAAGCCGTCACCCCAGGCCGCGTACTTGAGCACGTGGTCGCCGATCTCCGACCAGAAGCCGGGAACCACGTCCCAGGACGCGGGCACGCCCGCCGCGGACCGGCCGGCAACCTCACCCATGGCGAGGCCCTCGCCCCAGTGCTCGACGGCGAGCGCGCGCCCGGCCGAAGGGTTGTGGGTGAAGGCGACGTCGCCCGCCGCGTAGACGCCGGGGCGGCTGGTGCGCAGGTGCTGATCGGTGCGGACGCGGCCGTGCTCGACCGCCAGGCCGGCCTTCTCGGCGAGCTCGACGCGCGGGCGGATGCCGGTCGCGAGCAGCACGAGGTCGGTGTCGAGCGCCGGGACGAGTCCGGTGTGGACGCGGTGGCCTTCGGTGACGGACTCGAGCCGGGTTTCGCGAAGCACGCTGACGCCCTCGGCCTTGAGCCAGTGCAGGATCAGCTCGCCGGCGTCGCGGCCGAGCCGTTGCTCCTGCGGCACGGAACCGGGGCACAGCACGGTGACCTGCACTCCCAGCCGGGCCAGTGAAACCGCGGCTTCGCAGCCGATGAACCCCGCGCCCACCACCACGGCACTGCGTGCGGACCCGGCCGCCGACCGCAGTTCCCGCGAGCTGGTCAGGGAACGCAGGCAGCGGACGTCCGGGTGCTCGGCGCCCGGAACGGGTGGGCGCACCGGCTCGGCGCCCGTCGCGAGCACGCACCGGGTGAAGGGGTGCACGGCGCCGGACTCGGTCCGGACTTCGTGCTCGCCGAGTTCGGCGACCGGGTCGTCCAGAACGAGTTCGACGTCGTCGCCGGGACCGTCGAGCGCGATGTCGGCTTCCCCGGATTCGCCGCGGAGGAAGTCCTTCGACAGAGGGGGCCGCGCATACGGTGGGTTCGGGTCCGCGGAGAGCAGCCGCACCCGGCCCTTCCCGCCGGCTTCGCGATAGGCCCGCGCCGCCGAGACGCCGGCCGGGCCGCTGCCGATCACCACCAGGGATTCGTCCGTCATGCCCTCCGGCTACCCGGCTGCCGGGCTCTCACACCGCCCGCGCCGCTTCGAGGTCGGCGACGAATTCCGCGCGGGCCGTCTCGCGGTCGGGCGCGCGCAGCACCGCCGAGGGGTGCACGGTGACCACGGCGGCGCCGAACAGGCCCGCCAGGTCCGGGGGCGGGTCCAGGCGCTCACCCCGGTGTTTCGTGAGCCGGAACGAGGAGCCGTACACCGATTGCGCCGCGGTGGCCCCGAGCAGCAGCACCAGCCGCGGCCGCACGGCTCGCAGTTCCGCGACCAGCCACGGCCGGCACGCCACGACCTCGGCCCGCGAAGGCTTTTCGTGGATCCGGCGCTTGCCGCGCTCGGTGAACTTGAAGTGCTTCACCGCGTTCGTGAGGTACAGCGCCTCCCGCTCGAACCCGGTTTCGGCCAGTGCGGCGTCGAGCAGCCGGCCCGCCGGGCCGACGAACGGCTTGCCCTGCTCGTCCTCCTGGTCACCCGGCTGTTCCCCGGCGACGAGGATCTCCGCCCGGCTCGGGCCTTCGCCGAAGACGGTCCGGGTGGCGTCGCGGTGGAGCGCGCAGCCGGTGCAGTCCGCAGCGGCCCGGCGCAACCGGGCGAGGTCCGTCGAATCCGGGGGTTCGGCTCCGTCCGCGTGCCTGCGCCGCCGGTTACCCGGTCCAGGGCGCGCCGACACGTCAGGTGTGGTCTCGCTCGCAGCGGGTACCCCTGGCGTTCGGACACCCGGGAGGAGGACCGCCCCCATGGACGGTGACGTCGAGACGTTCCGCGAAAGCGGCCTGTGGAAGAACAAGATCGACGGCCACCAGCGGGCGTTGAACACGTTCACCGACCGCGGGCGGGCTGTCACGACGGGCCGGCACATGGCGAAGGCGCGCCGGGTTGCGCACCGCGTGCGCGACGAACTCGGCGCGCTCGTCACCCACGACGACTACCGCACGAGCCACAAGGGCGTGCGGATCGAGCCGCGCCCGTGACCGTCCATTCGGGACGGTCGTGAATGGGAACGCCTGCCGGACAACGGTTCGGCGCGCCGGGTGTGACGGGCGGGCAGCGGGGTACCCCGTCCGGATGAGACTGGGAGTACTGGACATCGGGTCGAATTCGGCCCAGCTGCAGGTGGTGGACGTGTCCGCCGGAGCGCCGCCGCTGCCCGCGCACGCGGTGAAGGAGCCGACGTTGCTGGCCGAGGAGCTGTTGCTCGACGGCGCGCTGAGCGAAACCGGTGTCGAACGGGCGGCCGAGGCGGTCGGCCGGGCCGTGGACGCGGCGGTGCGGATGGGGGTCGACGAGCTCTACCCGTTCGTCACGGCGGCGATCCGCGACGCGGCCAACCGGGACGAGGTCATCGACCGCATCGAGGCAGAATCCGGAATCCGCCCGCAGTTCCTGTCGGGTGAGGACGAAGCCCGCCTGACCTACCTCGCCGCCCGCCGCTGGTACGGCTGGTCGGCCGGGCGGCTGCTGCTGATCGACATCGGCGGCGGGTCGATGGAGCTGGTGCTGGGCCGCGACGTCGAGCCCGAGCTGGCGCTGTCGCTGCCCTTGGGCGCCGGGCGGCTCACCCGCGAGTTTCTCACCGCCGACCCGCCGACGGGCAAGCAGGTCAAAGCTGTGCGCCGGTACGTCCGGGACACGCTTTCGGAGGTGCTCGACCGACTGCGCTGGGAAGGCCGGCCGCGGCGGGTCGTCGCGACGTCGAAGACCTTCAAACAGCTGGCCCGCCTCACCGGTGCGGCACCCCAGCGCAAGGGCCCCTTCGTGGCGCGCGAACTCGAGATCACGAAGCTGCGCGAGTGGATCCCGCGCCTGACGGAAGTCGGCGCGGCCAAGCGCGCCGGCTTCCGCGGCATTTCGCACTCGCGGGCCCGCCAGGTCGTGGCCGGTGCGCTCGGCGCCGAGGTGACCCTGTCCGCCCTCGACGTGAAGCGCGTCGAGGTCTGCCCGTGGGCGCTGCGGGAAGGAATTCTGCTGCGGCACCTGGAGCGCGTGGCGGAAACGCCGTCCCTGCCGCTGACGCCGCTGTCGCGGTACCCGGGCGCGAAGGTCCGGCCGTTGCACGCCGCCGAGGAGCAGACTTCGTCGTGACGGGCGGCCGGGTGCCGTTGCGGCGACGGCACCCGGCCCGGCTCACGGCTGTGAAAGCCCCAGGTGGTCCCGCAGCGTCGACCCCGAGTACTCCGTGCGGAACACTCCTCGTTCCTGCAGCAGCGGCACCACCTTGTCCGCGAACTCGTCGAGCCCGCCCGGCGTCACGTGCGGCACGAGGATGAACCCGTCGGACGCGTCCTGCTGCACCAGGTCGTTGATGGTGGTGGCGACGGTGTCGGCGGAGCCGATGAAGTTCTGGCGGCCCGTGACCTCGATGATGAGCTCACGGGACGTGAGGTTCTTCGCCTCGGCGAGCTGCCGCCACTCGTGCGCGGTGGCGACGGGGTCGCGGTACTGGCGCACGCTCGCGCGGCCCTGGGAGAACAGCTCCGACCCGACGACCGGGTCGAACGAGGGCAGCGGTCCGTTCGGGTCGTGGTCGGAGAGGTCGGTGTTCCACACCTGCTCGAGGAACTTGACCGCCGTCGCCTCGCTGACCTGGGCGAGCCGCACCTCGTGGGCCTTTTCGTGGGCGTCGGCGTCGGTGTCGCCGAGGACGAAGGTGGCGGCGGGGAGGATGACGAGCTGCTCGGACGTGCGGCCGTACTTCGCGAGGCGGCCCTTGACGTCGCGGTAGAACGGCTGGCCGCTCTCGAGCGTGGCGTAGCGGGTGAAGATCGCGTCGGCGGTGGCGGCGGCGAATTCGCGGCCGTCGTCGGAGTCCCCGGCCTGGATGATGACCGGGCGGCCCTGCGGGCTGCGCGGTACGGGGAAGCGGCCGTCGATCGTGAAGTGCTCGTCGTGGTGGGAGAACGCGCCGGCACGGGCGTCGGACAGGAAGCGGCCCGAGGCCTTGTCGGCGAGCACCTCGTCGCCTCGCCAGGAGTCGAACAGCTCCCACGCCGTGCGCATGAACGTCTCGGCGCGCGAATAGCGCTGGTCCTGCGGGAGGAAGCCGCCGCGGCGGAAGTTCTCGCCGGTGAAGGCGTCCCACGACGTCACGACGTTCCACGCCGCCCGCCCGGCCGAGAGATGGTCGAGCGACGCGAACTGCCGCGCCACCTCGAACGGCTCGTTGAACGTCGAGTTGATCGTCCCCGCGAGCCCCAGCCGTTCGGTGACGGCGGCCAGTGCGGCGAGCACGGTGAACGTGTCGGGCCGGCCGACGACGTCGAGGTCGTAGATGAGCCCGTTCTGCTCGCGCAGCCGAAGGCCCTCGGCGAGGAAGAAGAAGTCGAACTTGGCGCGTTCGGCCGTCTGGGCGAGCTTGACGAACGAGCTGAACTCGATGTGGCTGCCGGCTTCCGGGTCGCTCCACACCGTCGTGTTGTTGACGCCCGGGAAGTGCGCCGCGAGGTGGATCTGCTTCGGCTTCGTCATCGGGTCCCTCCTCAGGCGGCGTAGCGGTTCGCGGGCCGGGGCAGACCGAACCGGCCCCGCAGCGTCGTGGCGTCGTCGTAGTCCTGGCGGAACGCGCCGCGCCCGCGCAGTTCGGGCACCAGGCCGCGCGTGATCGCGGTGAGATCGTCGGGGATCGCGCCCGGCCGCAGCCGGAAGCCGGTGAGGCCCGCGGCGTGCCAGTCGAGCAGCAGGTCGGCCAGTTCGGCGGGCGTGCCCGTGAAGACGAGCGCGTCGGACGGGTACTCCGCGCCGGCCACCTCGTCGAGCCGCGCCTTGCGCTCGGCCGCCGCGCCCGGCTTGTCGTCGAGGAAGACGACGAGGTCCGCGAACACCTTCAGGCGATCGTCGAGCGCGCCGAGGATCTCACCGGCCTGCGAGCGGTCCCGCGGAGTCACGTAAACCAGGTCCGCGGCGCGCCCGGCCAGGCGGTAGGCGACGTCGGTGTGCGCGAGCGCCGCGACGAGCGGCTGGCCCTGCGGCGGCCGCGGCGTGATCGACGGGCCCTTCACCGAGAACCAGCGGCCTTCGAAATCGATGTAGTGCAGTTTGTCGCGGTCGACGAACCGGCCGGTGGCGACGTCACGGATCTCGGCGTCGTCCTCCCAGCTGTCCCACAGGCGGCGCAGCACCTCGACGTAGTCGGCGGCTTCGTCGAACAGGTCCTCGGCCGGGCCCGGGGAGCGGCGCCCGAAGTGGGCGTACTCCTCGTCGTGGCGCGACACCTGCACCCGCACGCCCGCGCGGCCGCCGCTGACGTAGTCGAGCGTCGCGATCGCCTTGGACAGGTGGAACGGCTCCGTGTGGGTGACCACGGCCGTCGGCACGAGCCCGATGCGCGACGTCAAGGGCGCGACGCGCGACGCGATCAGCACGGCGTCGAGCCGGCCCTGCACGACGTCGGTGCGGTCCTCGAACGGGCCGCGGGCGTCGGTGCGCAGCGACAGGAAGTCTTCGAACGTGACGAAATCCAGCTTCGCCGCTTCGGCCTCCTGCACCAGGCCGGTCCAGTAGCCGGCCGTGAGCAGTTCGGCCGGCCGCGCGGCCGGCTCCCGCCACGCCGCCGGGTGCCAGCCCGCGCCCTCCAGCGCGACGGCGAGGTGTGGTCCTGCGGTCATGCGCCCGTCCTTCCGCTCGGCCTGCCTTCGAGTGTGCTCCCGGCCCCGCCGGGCGGGCAGCCGTGATCAGTCATTGGGAAACCCGGGCTTTTCCCGCCCGGGCGGGAATAACGCGACGGGGTAGCGTTCTGGCGGGAAGAGCGTGCACGAGGGAGTGGTGATGGCGGGAGAAGGCCTGGTGACGGTCGCGAGCGGCCGGCCGGTGGGCGAGACCGTGGACCGGCTGGTGGAGCTGGCCGAAGGCGCGGGGCTGGTGGTGTTCGCGCGGATCGACCACGCCGCGAACGCGGTCGCCGCGGGCCTGACGCTGCGGCCCATGCAGCTGCTCGTGTTCGGCCACGGCCGCGGTGGCACCCCGCTGCTCGCCGACGGCCCCACGAGCGGCCTCGACCTCCCGCTCAAGGCCCTGGCGTGGGAAGACGAGGACGGCCGCACCCACGTCACCTACAACGACACCGCGTGGCTGGCCGAGCGCCACGGCCTCGGTGCGGCCAGTGCCGCCGCCGTCGCCGCTCTCGGCAAAGCCGTGCCGACGCTCATCGCGAAGGCGACGGAGTAGCGCTCAGCCGGACGGCAGTGGCTGCTCGGTGCATCAACCTCTCCTGAGGCCTCGCGCCGCCGGGAAACCGCGCGGGCGAGAGCTGGGCTACGCGAAACCTCGCGCGGCCGGCGGGCTCTCGGCGATCCGGGTCTGGCCGGCATCCGCAGGCGGCACAGGGGCGGGTCGCGGTCGGGAGCGCGTCGAATTCCGGCGCCGGCTGCTCAGCTCAGGAGCGTCGAATGCCGCGCCGCCACCGTGACGGGGCCGGCCAAGCCGGGCTGCAGGCGGCGGGCCGCGTCGAGGTGGTCGGCGGTCCAGATCATCTTCACGGCGGCCGCGGTGCCCTCGTGGTCGTCGCCGGCGAGGTCGCGGTGGACGGCGGTCAGCAGGCGCGCGTCGGCGGCCGGGTCGCGGGACACGACCGCGGGGAGGGCCGCCGAGCCGGTCAGGGTGCGGGCGGCGGCTTCGTACCAGCGGGCCAGTTCGTCGCTCGCCGCGAGGACCTCGGTGCGCGCGGCCGTGCGGTCGCCCGACGGGCCGCCTGTGTCACGGCGCCACAGGTCCAGCACGGCCTCCGCGGTCAGCCGCAGCACCGCGACGGCCGTGATCAGCGCGGCGACGTCGGGCAGCGGCACGTGCTTGGGCCCGCGTTCGGTGAGGAAACCGCGGAACGCATCGTCGAGGCGGCGCGCGGCCGCGGCGGCCCGCCGGCTCTCGGTGCCCGGCTCGGCCGCGTCGGGCACGGCGTCGTCACAGCGGCTCACGCCGTATTCGACCGCCACGCGCAAGTAGCGCGCGGCTTCGGCGAGCCCGTCGCCGACGGCGCGGCGCAGCTCCGCGGCCGCCCCGCGCGGCCAGAACACGAGGCCGACCACGAGGCTCACGGCGCACCCGATCGCCACGTCCTCCACGCGCAGCAGCCCGAGGCGCAGGCCCGCCGGCTGGATGAGCGAGAACAGGAGCAGCAGCGCCACCGTGAACCCGGCCTGCCCGGCGGCGAACGAGATCACCGCCGGCGCGAGCCCGGTGAACACCACGGCGATCGGCAGCAGCGCCCAGAACACGACCGTGTCGTGGCCCAGCAGCAGGATCAGGGCGCTGCCGACCAGGATCCCGGCGACCGTCCCGAGCAGCGCGCGCACGGAGTTCTGCCCGGTGCTCAGCGCGTTGGACCTCAGCACCGCCATCGTGCCGAACGCGACCCAGAACGAGTGCTCCACGCCGGTCAGCCCCGCGACGAGCACGGCCAGCCCGAGCGCGATCCCGCCGCGCAGGCTGTTGTGCATCGTCACCGAGTTCCACACGACGTGCGCGCCGGTGCGCTCCTGCAGGGACGACAGCGCCGAGCCCGCGCCGTCGGGCCGCCGCCCGATGAGGTGCTCCCACCAGGTGCGCCGCCGCGCCGCGACGGTCAGTTCGATGTTCTGCGCGATCGCCGTGATGGCGAAGCTCATCTCCTGCGCGCGGAAGCTCGGTTCGAGCGACGTCACGAACTCCGCGGTGTCCGGATCGGGCAGTGCGGACGTGACCGCGCGCTCCATCGCCGCCCGGGCTTCGCGGACGCGCGCGAGTTCGCCCGCGAGATCGTCGGGCGCCGACGGCGCCGACTGCAGCAGCCCGGCCCCGTGGTCGAGCAGCAGCGCGGCCGCGAGCTTGACCTCGGCGACGGCCTCGCCCGCCGTTCCGTGGCCTTCGGCGACGGGCATCCGCGCGAGGATCGAGTCGAGCCAGATGACCTCGTCGATGAGCCGCACGAGCGTGCGCGTCGAGGTCGTCAAGCCGGTCGGCCGGTAGGGCGTGCCGAAGAACGAGCGGCGCAGCGCGGTGACCGCCGTGGTCGACTCCGCGATGACGTCGTCCACCTCGGCGACCAGGTTCGGCAGGAAGCCGCAGCGCACGCACTCGACCTCGGTCCGCAGTCGCTGCGCGAGCAGCGCGCACGCGCGGGCCGTCGCGATCCGCAACGGGTTGCGCACCGGGGAGGGCCACAGGACCGCGATCGCGACCATCGACGCGACCCCGGCCAGGGCCCAGCCGAGGAGCCGGTCGGGCAGCGTCGACACCGGCCCGGGCAGGGTCGCGGGCAGGATGAACGAGACGAGCAGCGAGTTCGTCGCGCTCGCCAGCACGGAGCTCACCACGGCCGAGAACAGCACGACGAACGCGACCACGACCGTCGTCGCCGCGGCCAGCCACACGACCCGCGACACGAGCGTGCCCAGCGAAATGAGCGCGGCTCCGGCCAGCACCAGCGCGCCCTGGGCGAACACGCGGTCGCGGATCGGGCCGCCGAAGTCGACGAACAGCAGCAGCGCCACCGAGCCGACGGACGCGAACAGCGCCGTCACGGGATTGCCGATGACCAGGTTGCCGATCGCGAAGAGGGCGGGGAGCACGATCGCCGCGCGGCCCGTGCGGCGCAGCGCCGAAAGGTTGTTGTCCCGCTCCCGCAGCCACCCGAGAACCGCCATCGCGCCGTGCCTTTCCGTCCGGGGCACCGCGCCCGCACGGGCGAGCATGGTCGGCGGAAACCGCGCGTGTCAAGAACCCCGGGGGCCCGTACCGGGCCCGGGAAATCCACAGTGGAACGCGCGCGCAGTGGAGCTCTGCCGACGAGCGGGCGAGCCTGGTTGACTGTCCTCATGCTGCCCTGGGACGCCCCGCTCGCCGGCCGCCTCGACCGCCACTCGTTCACCTCCGAGCTGTTGCGCGGCAACCCGCTCGGCGACCCGCACGAACGCCCGCTGTGGGTCTACGTTCCGCCCGGCTACGAGGATTCCGCTGAGCGGTACCCCGTGATCTACGTGATCCAGGGCTTCACCGGCCAGGTGCCGATGTGGGGGAACCGCACCGCGTTCCGCCCGTCCTTCCCCGAAACCGCCGACGCCGTGTTCGCCGCCGGCGCGCCCGCGTGCGTCGTGGTCTACGTGGACGCGTGGACCGCCTACGGCGGCTCGCAGTTCGTCGACTCCCCGGGCACCGGGCACTACCACTCGTACCTGTGCGACGAACTCGTGCCGTGGGTCGACGCGCACTACCGGACCATTCCCGAGCGCGAGTCACGCGCCCTCAGCGGCAAGTCCTCGGGCGGGTTCGGCGCGATGATCACACCCATGCTGCGGCCCGACCTGTTCGGCGCACTGGCCACCCACGCGGGCGATGCGCTGTACGAGCTGTGCTACTTGCCCGAATTCGGCAAGGCCGCCCGCGCGCTGCGCGCCTACGACCACGACGTCTTCCGCTGGTGGGACGACTTCCGCTCGCGTCCGGCTTTCACCCGGCCCGGCGACGAGTCACTGCTGGTCGCCTTCGGCGTCGCGGCCTGCTTCTCCGCGCTCGCGGACGGCACTCCGGAGCTGCCGTTCGACCCGGTCAGCGGCGTGGTCAAGCCCGAGGTGTGGGACCGCTGGCTCGCGTGGGACCCGGTCCGCCTGGCCCCCGCCCACACCACCACCCTGCGCGACCTGCGCGCCGTGTGGATCGACGCGGGCACCCGCGACGAATGGTTCCTCGACCTCGGCGCCACCGCCTTCCGCGACGAGGTCCTCAAGGCCGGCCTCCCCGCGGACCGCCTCCACTTCGAGCTGTTCGACGCCGGCCACGCCGCCATCGACTACCGGTACCCGCTCGCACTGAAGTGGCTCGCGGAGCGGCTCGCCCGCTAGGGCTGCGGACAGCCTCCGTCCACTGTGGATGGCAGGCGGCCCTCAGCGGGCCGGTATGACGGAAAACGACCGGCCAGCCACAAGGCAAGGTCTCTGGCGATCTGGTCTCGGTCGGCGCTGGTTGTTCGGGTGTCTTCCGGCTGACCGGGGTGATGGCATTCGACCTCGTACCCACCGTCGCCAAGCAGGGAGACAGCCGCGTGCCAGTCTGCGCTCGGGCTGGCGGGGTTGACCGTCAGGAAGGTGTTTCGGGGTGGGCGAGATCGGTGATGAGCATGAACAACGCATCTTCGGAGGGATCGTCGATGTGGTCGCCGTTCTCTGTGCCGGCGACGTAGTAGCTGGCGGTCATTCCATTCGTCTCTCGGTGAGCTGATCCACCGGACGTCAGGATCGCATGCCGATCGTGCTTTAGTACTGCAACAACACTTCGTTAGGTAGTCACCGGCGTGTCGGTTAGGCTCTGGTTCGACGGTCGTGTAGTTGATCTTGTGTGCTGGAGATGGTGAC